>CAZSOD010000083.1:0-15429 GCA_964608255.1 uncultured Ardenticatenaceae bacterium | reverse complement strand
GGCCGGGGCGCGCGGCGGGGCGCTCATCGAGCCCGATAGCCTTGGCGCGGCGGGCAGCGCCACCAATGCCTTCCACCGCACGATGCTCTTCCACTATCGCCCGGCCAAGCCCGAGCCGGTCGAGCTGCCCCGCGACGACGAGGCCGTCGCTCGCTTCACCGCCGAGTTCGACTTCCACCAGATGCTGACCGCCCTGGGCGACTACCCGGCGCTGCTGCGACGGCTGGGGCTGGTCTTTGACCTGGAGCTGCCCGACGGCGCGCTGCCCGTCTCCGACAACGAGCTGGCTGCCCGCAAGCTGCGCGTCAACGCCACCTGGCCCTCGGTCTTCGAGCCGCCGCCGGCCGACCCCAGCACACTCAACGTCAGCCCGTGGACGGTCTACGCCCTGGCGGCGCTGAACGGCCAGGACCTGTTCATCCCCTGGCCGACGCGCGACGCCGGCGCGGGCATGTGGCTGCCCGTCGCCGGGGCGGTGGACGTGGTGCAGGTCGACCCCGACGGCGCGGCGCTGAAGACGCTGAACCAGGTCAACAGCCTGGGCCGGCTGACCGACGGCCGCCCGCTGGCCATCGACGCCCCGGAGCGCGACGGCCTGGGCGCCCTGCGCACGAGCGGCCTGGCTATCGTCCAGACCGGCCGCGCCGCGGGCATGGCCGAGGACTTCAACCGCTCGCTGAAGCTCAACGAGTGGCTGGAGCAGAACCCGCCCGCGCCGGACGACCTGCGGGCCGAGGACGTGCAGCGCGGCTACCGGCTGGACGTGCAAGACCTGACCACCGGCCTGTGGTACTCGCTCCACCAGCGCGTCGGCACGTACAACCCGCTTAACGACCCGCGCGGCCCGTTCGACGTGGCCGACGAGGGTTTCACCCAGCCGTCGGCGGCCACCCCGGCCGAGAAACCGGGGACGCCCCCCGACCCCAACGCCGAGCTTTACATCCACGAAACGCTCTTCACGTGGGACGGCTGGAGCCTGTCCGCGCCGCGGCCGGGCAAGGCGCTCAGCCGCAGCCCGCGTGCCCCGTCGCCCAACGAGCCGGGGACAGAACCGGCGGTCGTGCCCAACACGGCTATGACCGCGCTGCGTCTGGAGACGGCCTTCCGGCCGCAGGACGGCTCTCTGCCGCGGCTGCGCTACGGCCGCCACTATCGGCTGCGCGTCCGCGCCGTCGACCTGGCCGGCAACAGCCCGACCGTTGACGAGGCCACGGCGCTGCTCGACGGGCTGGCCGGGGCGATCCAGCCCATTCTGCCCGCCAACAATGAGGTTATCTACAGCCGCTTCGAGCCGGTCAACCCGCCCGAGATCGTGCCGCGGGCCGAATTCACCGAGGGTGAGTCGGCCGCCCGGCTGGTCATCCGTTCCGACTTCGACCGCTCGGCCGACGAGTACGCCGCGGCGCAGCCCCAATTCGCCCCCGTCAACGAGCGCCACGTTGCCGCGCCCAAGGCCGCTCTGGCCCAGATCGAGGCCCACGGTCTGCTCGACGCCGCCTTCGACGCCAAGCCCGGTGCGCTGACCGAGGACGAGGTGCGCGCCATCCGGCAGGAAGTCTACGAACTGGCCCGGCGCGAGGCCGGCTCGCTGACCGACACGACGCTGCCGACGGTCATCTTCGTGCCCACCAGCGACCGCGACCCGACGCAGGGCTACGCCGTCCACACCGAGGAGCAACTGGAGCTGCCCTACCTGCCCGATCCGTGGTCGGCCGGGGCCGTCTTCCAGGGCTTGCCGGGCACGGCTCCCGGCCAGTTGACCACCGTCGTCTGGGGCGGGCTGCCGTGGCATAAGGCGACGCCCTTCCGGCTGGCGCTGGCCGAGGGGGCCGCCCCGCCGCAATGGGACGAGGCGGCGCGGACGCTGACCGTCTTCCTGCCGCGCTCCGGCGTGGCCACGGTGCGTGTTAGTTCGCTCTTTGGCGGCGAACTGGCCTACACCGGCCTGTGGCGCTGGCTGGAGGAAGCGGTCGAGGCGGGCGAGATGGACCCGGGGCGGCTGGATGAGATCGCTGCCGCGGCCAAGGACGGCCGCCACTGGATGTTCACCCCTTTCCACGAGATCACCCTTGTCCACGCCACGCAGCACCCGCTGGAGCAACCGGAGTTCACCGACCTGGTCATGGAGCGCGGCTATGGCGAGACGATGGCCTACCTGAGCGGGGCCATCGAGTTGCACGCGCCCTCGACCGGCAAGATCGACCTGCTGGCCTCGTGGACGGAGCCGCGCGACGACCCGGCCTTGCCCGAACCCGATAGCGTGACCGGCGAGGCCCACGTCATGGAAATTCCCATCGACCTGCGCAACCAGCCTATCGCCGTGCCCCATATCGAAGGGCACGACCGCTATGCGCTGCTGCTGGAGTACGACCGGCGGCTGAGCTTCGACGCCCACGGCTGCGAGATCACCGCCCATTACCTGCGCCAACGGCTCGCCTCCCCGCCGCCGCTGCCGCCGCTGGAGGCCGATCGGCTGGAAAAGCGCCGGCTGCTGGCGGAGAAGATCACCGCCCACAACTTCGGCGACACCAAGTATCGCCGCGTGCGCTATCGTCCGGCGGCCACGTCGCGTTTCCGCGAGTACTTCCCGCCCGCCCTGTGGGACGACCTGAGCCGCACCGGGGCCGAGGTCGAGTTGGAAATTCCCGCCTCGGCCCGCCCGGCCGCGCCGCGCCTGCGCTACGCGCTGCCGACGTTCGGCTGGGCAACCGAGGACGACGGCGCGACCGTCGCCAGCCGGCGGCTGGGCGGTGGCGTTCGCCTCTACCTGGAGCGAGGCTGGTGGTCGGCCGGCCACGGCGAATTGCTGGCGGTCGTCCTGGGCCAGTACCTGCCGGACAAAAAAGACGACCTCTACCGCTACTCCACCTTCTGGGGCCAGGACCCGCTGTTTCTCTCGCCGCCGCTCGAATTGCCGCGGCCCGAGGCCTTCCGCAACGCCGACCTGGTCGAGACGCGCGTGGCCATCGGCGAGTTGTACAACCGCTTTGTCACGGTTGTCGGCTTCGAGCCGCGCTGGGATCCAAGCCGCGGCCTGTGGACGGTTGACCTCGACCTGCCGACCGGCGGCCACTACTTCCCGTTCATCCGTCTGGCGCTGGCCCGCTTCCAGCCGCGGGCGCTGTCGGACGTGCGCCTGTCCAGCGTGCAGTTGGCCGACTTCGTCCAGACCGCGCCCGACCGGCTGCTGACCGTGGCCCGCGACGCCGGCGGCCCGGGTGTCCACCGCGTGCACCTGAGCGGCGTGGGCTACACGGGGCGGCGGGGGTTCAACCGCGTCGTCAGCCACGCCGCGAACCGGGTTGCGGCGCGGCTGGAGCGGCGCATGCCGGGCATCGCCGACGAGGCGCTGGCCTGGACCGCGCTCGACGGCGCGGCCGAGGTGGAACTGGTTGCCGGGGCGGTAGACGCCGACGGCACGCAGCACTGGGAGGCCGACGTGGCCGTGCCCGAGGCCGCCGCGGGCGAGACGCTGCGCCTGGTCGTGCGCGAGGAGGAGCTCTACGAGAATGCCCGCGCCGGGCGGCCGGTGTACGTGGACGTGGTCGGGCTGTAGGAGAGGCGACGACAGACCCCAGACCACGGCTCCTCTGGCTGTGGTCTGGGGTCTGTCGTCCGCCGTCCGCAAGAAGGTGCAACGCAGCGGGCGGGCGTGCTATAGTTGGGCGGCGTATGGACCTCAACTTTATCCACGACACGGCCGTCGCCATCGCCCGTGAGGCGGGGGCGCTGCTGCTGGACGGCTTTGGCCGCGACAAGGAAATCCACACCAAGAGTTCGGCCGTCGATTTCGTGACCCAATTCGACGTCGCCGCCGAGCAACTCATCACCCGCCGCCTGCGCGCAGCGTTCCCCGACCACGGCCTGCGCGGCGAGGAAGGGACGGATGAGGGCGACGCCGCCGGCCTGACCTGGCACATCGACCCCCTCGACGGCACGAGCAACTTCGCCCACGGCTTCCCCGTCTTCTGCGTCTCCCTGGCGCTCTACGACGGGCAGCAGCCGCTGGTCGGCGTCGTCTATGACCCGACGCGCGACGAGTGCTTCTCGGCCGTGGCCGGGCAAGGGGCGCGCCTGACCGACGCGCGCGAGACACGGCCGCTGCGTGTCAGCCGGGCCACGGAACTGGTCAGCAGCCTCCTGGCGACCGGCTTCCCCTACGACGTTCACACCAGCCCGCTGGACAACGCCGCCTACGTGGCCCGCTTCATCAAGCGCGCCTTTGGGCTGCGGCGGGCCGGCTCGGCCGCGCTCGATATGGCCTACGTCGCCGCCGGGCGGCTCGACGGCTACTGGGAGTTCAAGGTCAACGCCTGGGACATCGCCGCCGGCATCCTGTTGGTGCAGGAAGCGGGCGGGACGGTGACGCTCATCGACGGCCGCCCCCTCGGCTTCGCCCGCCAGATGCACGTGATCGCCAGCAATGGCCTGATCCACGAGTTGATGGCGGCGGTGATACGAGAAGTGAATCAGTAGGTCAGTAGGTCAGTCCTCGACGCGACTGACCTACTGACCTACTGACCTACTGACCACTGACCACTGACCCCTATGCTCCCCACCGGCTTCAGCGTCAGCCACGAGACGATAGAGCGCATCTGGCGCGGGTTTACGGAGACCGGGCGCATCAGCGCCGAGGACGTGAGCCTGATGGACCCGGCCGTCGTTCGCTCGTGGCGCCGCTGTGTCTACCGCTTCAACCCCTCGGCCGACGCCCGGCCCACGCCCATTAGTTCCAGCGCGCTGACCTCTATCCTGCGCGGCCAGCAGGAGCTTATCACCGTGGCCACGCCGTTCATCGAGGACATCTACCAGTACACCGAGCGCTCCGATTACGCCATCGTGCTGACCGATGGGGCGGGCTGCATCCTGGCAACCGGCGGCGACGAACACGCGCTGGGCAAAGCCGGCGCGCTGGGCTTTGTCCAGGGCACCTATTGGTCGGAAAACACGGCGGGAACAAATGCCCTGAGTCTCGTCTTGCAAGAAGCGTCGCCTGTCCAGGTCGTCGGAGCGGAACACTACTTCCGCTTCCTCCACGGTGTCGTCACCGCCGCCGCGCCCATTCACGAGGTGCGCGGGCGGATTATCGGCTTGCTGGGCATGGTTGGCTCGTCGGAAACGTCAACCTCCCACACACTGGCCCTGGTGATGGCCGCGGCGCGGGCGGTGGGCAACCAGCTGCAGGCGAACTGGTATCTGGAGGAGGCCAACCAGCGCCTCGGCGAGGTTAACACCATTGTCGGCGCGATTACCGAAGGGGTCATCGTCTGGAACCAGGCGGGCGAGGTGCGCCACGTGAATCGCCAGGCGGCCGACATGCTGCGGCTCAACCCGCGCGCCGTTATGGGCCGCCCGCTGGCCGATGTGCTGGCCCTGCCGGGCGAGGTGCGCGCCGCCATCGAGCAAGGTAGGGAGTTAAAGGATGTCGAGGTCAGCCTGCAAGCGGGCCAGACCGACATCCGTTGCCTGCTGACGCTGCGGCCGATCTACGAGGCCGCCGCCCAGCCGGTCAGCTACGTCGCCCTACTCAGCCCCATCGAGCACGTGCGCCAGATTGCCCAGTTGCAATATGGCACGCAGACCAGCCTGTCGATTGAAGACGTGCAAGCGGATTCGACCGGCATGCGCCGCGTCGTTCGCCAGGCGCGCACCGCCGCGCGGGGCTCGGCTCCGGTACTGATCGCTGGCGAGGGCGGCGTCGGCAAAAACCTGCTGGCCCGCGCCATTCACAACGACGGCCCGCGGGCCGGCAAGCCGTTCATCGATATCAACTGCCGCGCCATCCCCCACGAACTGATGGCCCGCGAGATTCTCGGCCACGAGCAGGACACCAACACGCGCGGCCAGCCCAGCAAGTTCGAACTGGCTGAGGGCGGCACGCTGTTGCTCGATCAGGTGGAGAACCTGACGCTGGAGCTGCAAGCGGCGCTGCTGCACGTCATCGAGACGCGCCACGTCACCCGCTTGGGCAGCTCGACGCCGATCCCGGTCGACGCGCGCATCGTTGCGGCCACGACCGACAACCTGGAAGACCTGGTGGCCCAGGGTAGTTTCCTGCCGCATCTGTACTACCGGTTCGGCGTATTTAAGATCCAGGTCCCGCCCCTGCGCGAGCGGGTGGAAGACGTGCCCTTGCTGGCGGAGCGCTTTCTGGCCCGACAGACGGCGCGCGAGAGCCGGGCCATGTGGATCGATGACGCCGCCGTGGCCGTGCTGGCCCGCTACCCGTGGCCCGGCAACGTGCGCGAACTGGAAAGCGTGCTGGAGCGCGCCATGAGCCAGTGCCGCGACGGGATCATCCGCGCTAGCGACCTGCCCGAGGGCGTGCGCAACGGCCGCGTGCTGAGCGGCCGCTACCCGCTGGCCCAGCCGGTTATCTCGGTGGGCGAAGCGGAGCGCGAGGCCATCCTGCGCGCGGGTTGGGCTTGCCAGGGGCGGGTGACGGAGATGTCCCGGTTGTTAGGCGTCGGCCGTTCGACCCTCTGGCGGAAGATGAAGGCCTTCAACATTTCGCCGGGGATGTTCAAGTAAGACGGCGCGTCCTCCCAGAGAGGGCGCAAGGGATGTTTCATAGTGAAACAGCAATCGCGCCCTGATGTTTCGTCTTGAAACGTTTTTGACCCATCACTTGACCCACTTTTGACGAACACTTATCATGTCTGTTAGTGTGTTTTGCACAATCGTTGCTGCCTGCATCTGTTGATTGTGTACAGCACGCTGTGTTGTCTGTCCGTCAAGTCCAACACTGCAGCCATTCATGGTAAGCCTCGGGAACGTCCAGCACCTGCCTAATCCCTCCATTCCTTTTGCCTTGCCTGGCGGGCCCGTGCACCGTTGCCTACGGATAAGACAAGGAGGTTCGCTATCGAGTAGAGCCTAGACTCAGCCCCCCCGCGACTTCGACAGAAACGTCAGAAGCGTCACATTGCGAAATCGTTTCTGAAACACAACGCAGACATACAAGGAGAGAATAATGGACAGTCCACTTGTTGGCGAAATCATCGGCACGATGTTGCTGATCCTCTTGGGTGATGGCGTGGTTGCGAACGTTGTCCTGGGCAAGACCAAGGGCAATAGCGGCGGCTGGATCGTCATTACCACGGCCTGGGCCCTGGCGGTGTTTGTTGGCGCCTACGCGTCGGCCGCCATCAGCGGCGCGCACCTGAACCCGGCCGTCAGTGTCGGCCTGGCTGTTGCCGGCGCCTTCAACTGGGGCGATCTGCCCATCTACATCATCGGCCAGATGATCGGCGCCTTCCTCGGCGCGGTGCTCGTCTGGTTGGCCTACTACCAGCACTGGGGCGCCACCCCCGACCCGGGCGCCAAGCTGGCCGTCTTCTCGACCGGCCCGGCCATCCGCAACACCGTGTGGAACCTGGTCACGGAGATCATCGGCACGTTCGTCCTGGTGTTCGGCATCCTGGCGATCCGCGGCGCGGAAGTCGACATGGGCGCGTTGGGCATCATCCCGGTGGCGTTCCTGGTGTGGGCCATCGGCCTCTCGCTGGGCGGCCCGACCGGCTACGCCATCAACCCGGCCCGCGACCTGGGCCCGCGCATTGCCCACTTCGTCCTGCCGATCCCCGGTAAGGGCAGCTCCGACTGGGCGTACTCCTGGATTCCGGTTGTCGGCCCCATCGTCGGCGCCGTAATCGCCGCCCTGCTGTGGAACATCCTGGGCTGGGGCGCCTAATCTTCTCGCTTTTCCTCGAGGTTCCCTGCTGCCCGCCGGCAGGGAACCTCGACTGTCGCAACAACCACGCAAGGAGACTCCATGAAAAAGCTAATCAATGCCGTTCCGGACGTCGTCAAGGAGCAACTCGAAGGGATGGCCGTCGCCCACCCTGACCAGCTCAAGGTAAACTTCGAGCCGGCCTTTGTCTATCGCGCCGACGCCCCCGTGGCCGGCAAGGTGGCGATCATCTCCGGTGGTGGTAGCGGCCATGAGCCTATGCACGGCGGATTCGTCGGCATGGGCATGCTCGACGCGGCCTGCCCGGGCGAGGTGTTCACCTCACCGACGCCCGACCAGATGTACGAAGCGGCCAAGATGGTCAACAGCGGCGCCGGCGTGCTGTTCCTCGTCAAGAACTACACCGGCGATGTGCTCAACTTCGAGATGGCCGCCGATATGGCCCATGCGGACGGCATCTCCGTCCAGAACATCCTCATTGACGACGACGTTGCCGTGAAGGATAGCCTCTACACGGCCGGCCGGCGCGGCGTCGGCACGACCGTCCTGGTCGAAAAGATCGTCGGCGCGGCAGCCGAGGCCGGTTATAACCTGGAGCAGTGCGCCGACCTGGCCCGCAAGGCGAACAGCTACGGCCGCTCCATGGGCATGGCCCTCACCTCGTGCACTGTCCCCGCCGCTGGCAAGCCCATCTTCGAACTGGGCGAGGACGAAATGGAAATCGGCATCGGCATCCACGGTGAGCCCGGCCAGAAGCGCATGAAGCTGACGACGGCCGACGAGATCACCGAGATGATGGCGATGGAGATCATCAACGACAAGGCCTACACCCGCACCGTCCGTGAACTGGAAGACGGCCAATGGGTGGAAAAAAGCCTGGTCGACGAGCCATTCAAGAAGGGCGATAAGGTCATCGCCTTCGTCAACAGCATGGGCGGCACGCCGGTTTCCGAATTGTATGCCGTCTACCGCAAGCTGGCCCAAGTCTGCGCGGATAACGGCGTCGAGATCGTCCGCAACCTGATTGGCCCGTACATCACCTCGCTGGAGATGGCCGGCATGTCGATCACCCTGATGAAGGCCGACGACGAGATCCTGCGCTTCTGGGACGCGCCGGTCAAGACGCCCGGGCTGCGCTGGGGCGCGTAAGAAAGTGACCAGTAGGCAGTGGCCAGTGATCAAGCTGACCACCGACCGCTAACCACCGGAAGAGGCACGCATGACTACTGTGACCAAGGAGCAGGTTGTCCGCTGGCTGAGAAATGTCGCCGCCGTCCTCGAGGAGAACAAGGTCAAACTGACGGAACTTGACTCGGCCATCGGCGATGCCGACCACGGCACCAACATGGACCGCGGGTTCAAGAAGGTGATGGAAAAGTTGCCGACGGTTGAAGACAAAGACATCGGCAACATCCTGAAAACCGTCGGGATGACGCTGATCTCCAGCGTCGGCGGGGCCAGCGGGCCGCTCTATGGCACGTTCTTCATGAACGGGGGCATGGCGGCCGACGCCAAGGAAGAGCTAAGCGACGCAGACCTCCTCAACGTCCTACAGCGGGCAGTGGATGGCATCGTCCAACGGGGTCGCGCCCAGCCCGGCGACAAGACCATGATCGATGCCCTTGGCCCGGCGCTGGCGGCGCTGAGGTCCAGCGTGGAGGCCGGCGCGGGCGTGGCTCAAGGCTTGAGCGCGGCCGTGGCCGCTGCCGAGCAGGGGATGAAAGACACCATCCCCATGCAAGCCCGCAAGGGGCGCGCCAGCTACCTGGGTGAACGGAGCATCGGTCACCAGGACCCGGGCGCCACCTCTTCCTTTCTGATCCTGAACGCCTTACTCGAGACGCTCAAGGCCTGAGAAGGCCACATTCCCAACTGACCGCATCCACAGTCGGGCGAGGAAAACCTTCGCTCCGGTTAAAGCATTCTATAAACCAAGGAGAACGGAAAAATGGCTGATTACGTTGCCGCAGTAGACCAGGGTACCACCAGCACCCGGTGCATGATCTTCAACCATCATGGTCTGCCCGTGGGCATGCACCAGATGGAGCACAAGCAGATTTATCCCCAAGCTGGTTGGGTAGAGCACGACCCGATGGAGATCTGGGCCCGCACCCAGGACGTCATCAAGGGCGCGATGAAGGCCGCCGGCGTGACCGCCAAGGACATCGTCGCGGTTGGCGTGACCAACCAGCGCGAGACCACGGTCGTCTGGGACAAGAAGACCGGCAAGCCCTACTACAATGCCATCGTCTGGCAGGACACCCGCACCGACAAACTCATCAAGGACTTCGGCGGCGGCATCGGCCAGGAGCGCTTCCGCGATAAGGTCGGCCTGCCGCTGGCGACCTACTTCTCCGGCCCGAAGGTGCGCTGGATCCTGGACAACGTCCCCGAAGCGAAGGCTGCCGCCGAACGCGGCGACGCCGTCTTCGGCAACATCGACACCTGGGTGATCTGGAACCTGACCGGCGGCGCGCAGGGCGGCGCTCACGTCACCGATGTGACCAACGCCAGCCGCACGATGCTGATGAACCTGAAGACGCTGGACTGGGATGGGGACATCGCCGGCGTCATGGGCGTGCCCTTGAGCATGCTGCCGAAGATCATGCCCTCCTCGGCCGTCTACGGTTATACGCAGGAGAATGGGCCGTTCGGTGGCCGCATCCCTGTCGCCGGCGACCTGGGCGACCAGCAAGCCGCGACCGTCGGCCAGGCGGCCCTCAGCCCCGGCGAGGCCAAGAACACCTACGGCACCGGCTGCTTCATGATCATGAACACCGGCACGGAGATCGTCCCGTCGAAGAATGGTCTGTTGACCACGCTGTGCTACAAGTTCGGCGACAAGCCGGCCGTGTACGCCCTCGAAGGCTCTATCGCCATCACCGGCGCGCTCGTCCAGTGGCTGCGCGACAACCTGAACTTCTTCGATTACAGCAAGCACATCGAGGACTACGCCAAGTCGGTTGATGACAATGGCGGCGTCTACTTCGTGCCCGCCTTCTCCGGCCTGTTCGCCCCCTACTGGAAGTCGGACGCCCGCGGCGCCATCGTCGGCCTGACCCGCTACGTCAACAAGGGCCACATCGCCCGCGCCGCGCTGGAGGCCACCGCCTACCAGACCCGCGAGGTGCTCGACGCCATGAACGCCGACTCCGGCGTGCCGTTGACGGCGCTCAAGGTCGACGGCGGCATGGTCTACAACGACACCCTGATGCAGTTCCAGGCCGACGTGCTCGGCGTGCCGGTCATCCGGCCGCAGGTCGCGGAGACCACGGCCCTGGGCGCGGCTTATGCCGCCGGTCTGGCGGTCGGCTTCTGGGAGACTGAGGACGACATCCGCACGAACTGGGCTATGGACAAGACCTGGGAGCCCGACCCGAACAGCAAGGCGGCGACCGAGAACTACCGGATGTGGAAGAAGGCCGTCACCCGCACGTTCGATTGGGTTGAGTAAGCCCGCGGCGGCCGCCTGCGGCCGATAAGCAGATCGGCAGCGCGGCGCCGCCTGCCTACCGTCTTAGCGCTTCAGGGATCGGGCAGTGTGACGGCCAAGTCCACTGTCTGATCCCTGAAGGTGTTTAGGGGAGGGGGCCGGCGTCGGTTGCAAGCGAGGGAAAGATGGCGCCATTTCATGCGGTCATCATCGGCGGCGGCGGCACGGGAGCGGCCGTCGCCCACGACCTGACCCTGCGCGGGTTCAAGGTCACGCTGGTCGAGCGCGGCGAGCTGACGTCCGGCACGACCGGCCGCCATCACGGCCTGCTCCATAGCGGCGCGCGCTACGCCGTGAAGGACAAGGAATCGGCCGTGGAGTGCATCGAGGAAAACACCATCCTGCGGCGCATTGCTCCCGGCACATTCGAACTGAACGACGGCCTCTTCGTCGCCCTGACCGATGAGGAAGTCGCCTATAGTCACGAGTTTTTTGAGTCGTGTCAGGAGTGTGGCATCCCGGTGCGCCGGCTGACGCGCGAGGAAGTGCTGAAGCGGGAGCCGAACGTCAACCCGGCGGTCAGGATGGCCGTCCAGGTACCCGACGCGACGATGGATGCCATGCGCATGCCGTTGCGGTTTTTTGCCACGGCCAAGCACGCGGGCGCGGTCATCAAACCCTATACCGAGGTCGTCGACTTCATCAAGCGCGGTAATGCCGTCAGCGCTATTCGCGTGCGCGACCACACTTCTAACAAGGAATATGAGATCGGCGGCGATATCTTCATCAACGCCGGTGGAGCGTGGAGCGGCCGCATCGGGGCGATGGTCGGCGTCGACGTGCCCATTCGCCCGTCGCCCGGCGTCATGCTGGCCGTCTACGGACGGCTCTCCAATATGGTCATCAACCGCCTGCACGCTTCCGGCGACGGCGATATCGTAGTGCCCCAGCGCGCCCTGTCGGTCATCGGCACCAGTTCATGGGTTGTTGAAGATCCGGATAATCTGGGTCTGCCCAAAGACCACATCGAGATGATGGTCAAGTACGGTTCGGAACTCATCCCGGCCATCCGCACGGCGAAGTTTCGCGCGGCGTGGTCGGCCGCTCGCCCGCTCATCGGCCCGCGCGGCGCCGACACCGGCCGCGAGTTGAGCCGCACGTTCAAGTGCTTCGACCACGTCGACGAGGGCGTTGAGGGCTTCGTGACCATCACCGGCGGCAAAGCGACGACCCTGCGCGGCATGGCCGAGACGACGGCCGACGTCGTTTGCCAGAAGATGGGCATGGAGAAGCCCTGCCAGACGCGGGAGTTTGTGCTGTTGCCGCATACGGCGTACTACGTTTGACCGCCGGCGACCGACGGCCGACCGCCGCCAGAAAGTGGCCGGCGACCGCAGGCTCCGTTCGGCGGTCAGCGGTCAGCGGTCGACGGACAACGGGCCGGTAATAGAGAAACCGCTATGACTGAACGAGACATCCAATTCAAGGTCTTCCGCTATAAGCAGGGCCAGGCCGCGCCCAGCTACCAGACCTTCACCGTGCGCTGCAACGAGGATACGACGGTGCTGGTGGCGCTCCAGGACATCCGGCGCGACCAGGACGGCACGCTCATCCTGCGTCACTCCTGCCATCACGCCAGTTGCGGCACCTGCGGCATGCGCATCAACGGTCGCGAGGAACTGGGCTGTGTCGTCAAGGTCCTCGACCTGGGCACGTCCACGGTGACGGTGGAGCCGATGCGCAATATGCCCGTCATCAGCGATCTGGTGGTGGATATGGGGCCGTTCTACGACCGCTTTAACTCGGCCGGGATGCCGCTCATTCGCGAGAGCGAGTTCATGGACGAGGCGGAGGTGGCCGAAGGGCTGGAGGCGTATCTGCGCTGCGAGAACTGCATTGAGTGCAACCTGTGCGTCTCAGCTTGCCCCATCGCCGGCACCGACCCGACCTATCTCGGCCCTGCGGCGCTGGCGGCCGCCTGGCGCGTGGTCGAAGAGCCGCGCGGGCTGGATCCCAAGCCGCTGCTCGACTGGGTCGACAGCGCCAACGGCTGCTGGCGCTGCCACGTCGCCTATGAGTGCAACGAGGCGTGCCCGTCGGGCGTCTTCCCCGGCGACAAGATCATGTCGCTGCGGCGCGAACTGACAAAGCGCAAGTTCCGGCGGCTGTTCAGAAGATAAGTGCGAGTGACGAACTACGAATTACGAGTTACGAACTACGAATTCAGAGTGGCCACCGACACGATGAACGCCGTTCTTCATTCCTAATTCCTAATTCCTAATTCCTAATTCTCTCCCAGGAGTCCTCATGCAAGATATTACGCCAACGACTGATCCGGTGCGGCCGAAATCGCCGTTGCGAGCCTGGTTTGATCTGCGCGGCCGCAGCATCAACACCCTGGCCTTTGCCCTGAACCGCCTGACGGCCATTGGTCTGACCGTCTATCTGTTCCTGCACCTGGCCGTGTTAAGCCTGCTGTTGCAGGGTGAAGACGGCTGGAACCAGTTTCTCGCCATCGCCCGGACCCCGCTCTTTCTACTGCTCGACGTAGTCTTGCTCTTCGGCGTGGTCTACCATATGTTCAACGGCATTCGCGTGGCCCTCGTCGGCATGGGCGTGGCCCACACCCAGCACAGGACGCTGTTCTACGTGCTGGTCGGCATCGGTCTGGTGCTGTTCGCCGTCGGCGCGGCGCTTATCTTCCTGAAGTAACGTCCGGCGATCGCACGGAATAAGGAGTCAATCGCATGCAAAATACGATGTCACGCCGCACGATGGAGCAGATGGCGGCGCAGCGCGACCGCTCCGGCTCGCTCTGGCTGGTGCAGGCGTTCTCCGGGCTAGCGCTGGTGGCCATCCTCGGCCTGCACATGATCGCCCACCACTTCATTGTGGAGGGCGGCCTGCGCGATTATCAGCAAGTGCTCGATTACGTCGCCAACCCGATTGTGTTCGTCATCGAAGTGCTGTTCGTTATTCTGGCGACAGTCCATGCCTTGCTGGGCGTGCGGGCCATCGTCAGCGATCTGCGGCCGACCGCCAGCGCCATGCGCGCGGTGAATGGGGTGCTGTGGGCCGTCGGCATCGTGGCGATCGGCTACGGTCTCTGGCTGGCCGTGGCCTTGCAGCAGGCGGCAGGTTAAGCCCATGACCAACAAACCTGAAGAGCCGTCCTCGCCGCAAGGTAATTCGCCGCAGGTGAACTGGCGCTGGTACTGGATTCGCACAGCGCTCATCACCATCCTGATGTTCGTGTTCATTGTGTACTTAATGCAGTCGCGGGGCGCGGTCGCCTACGTGTGGGCCGCTGTTTTGTCGCTGGCCACGCTTGGCTACTTTGTCTACAGCTACTCTAAGTTGCGCGACTAGAGGGCGGGCGAATGGCCGGACCGGAGCGCGGTGCGTGGGAGGCGCTGTGGGCCCCCTACGATGAGGACACTTACCAGCAGGCGCTGTCGTTTGTGCCCGAAGGCGCGGTCGTCCTCGACATCGGCGCGGGCGACCTGCGGTTTGCGCGGCGGCTGGCGGCGCGGGCGCGCGTGGTCTATGCCGTCGAGCGCAATCGCGCCCTGCTGACCGGGCCTGTGCCCGCCAACGTGCGTGTCGCCAGCGCTGATGCGCGCGCCTGGCCGTTCCCGGCCGACATCGAGATCGCCGTATTGCTGATGCGCCATTGCACCCATTTTGCGCTCTACCGGCGCAAGCTGGAAGCGCTCGGCGCTCGGCGACTGATTACCAATGCGCGCTGGGGAATGGGGGTTGAATGTATCGACCTGACCGCCCTGGCCCGGCCCTACGGCGACGTGGCCGCCGGCTGGTATGCCTGCCACTGCGGCGCAACCGGCTTCCGCAGCGCGCCGCCCGAGACGCTGCTTCCGCGCGATCTGGAAGGCGTGCACGAAGTTGCCAATTGTCCCGAATGCAACCCAAACCATTATGGTCGGAATAGTCATTGTCTCCCATAGCGCCCGGCTGGCCGAGGGCGTGCGCGAACTGGCCGAGCAGATGACCCAGGGCAACGTGCCGCTGGCGGTAGCCGGGGGCATTGACGATGCCGAGAACCCGATCGGCACCGACGCCATGAAAGTGCTGGAGGCCATCCAGACGGTCTACAGCGATGACGGCGTGGTGGTGCTGATGGACCTGGGCAGCGCCCTGTTAAGCGCGGAGACGGCGCTCGATTTCCTGCCCGACGAGCAGCGGCCGCGCGTTCACCTCTGCGCCGCGCCGCTGGTCGAGGGCGCGATGGCCGCCGCCGTCCAGGCCGCGCTCGGCGCGCCGGCGGCGCAGGTGATGGCCGAGG
>CAZSOD010000082.1:0-15459 GCA_964608255.1 uncultured Ardenticatenaceae bacterium | reverse complement strand
AGCCAGCGCGCGGCCTCTGCCTCGCCCAGCGCCGCCAGCGCCGCGCGCAACGCCGGTTGGGGCGCGACCTCCGGGATGCCCCAGCCTTCGACCACGGCCATGACGTACTGGCCGGTGCCGCCGACGAGGATGGGCAGCCGGGCGCGGGCCAGCGCGCTGTCAATGGCCGCGTAGGCCAGCCGCTGATACTGGCCCAGGCTGAGCGTCTCGTCGGGGTCACAGATGTCGATGAGGTGGTGGGGCGTGGCGGCGCGTTCGGCCGGCGTTGGCTTGGCCGTGCCGATGTCCATGCCGCGGTAGAACAAGCGCGAGTCGGCGGAGATGATTTCGCCGTCGAAGCGCCGCGCCAGGGCGAGCGAGAGGGCTGTTTTCCCTACAGCCGTCGGTCCAACGAGGACTAGCAGCGGGCGGCCCATGGCAATGGCGCTCATGCGACAAAGTAGGGGCTGGGCATGCGCCGCTCGGCCTGGGCCCAGATCAGTTCGGCGACGTGATAGGCCGCACGCGGCCGGCCGATATGGCCCGCATTCTCGCTCATTTCCGCCAGCAGCGCGCCATCGGCGGCCAGCGCCCGCCGCAGTTCACGCGCCAGCGCCGCCGGTTTCTCGACGCGGACGCCGGCGCCGTTGGCGACAACGTACTCGGCGTTGCCCTGTTCATGCATCGGCGTGCATTGAATGATGAACAGGGGCCGGGCGGCCGCCAGGGATTCGGCGACTGTCAGGCCGCCGGCCTTGGTCACGAGTGCGTCAGCGGCGCGAACCCGGTCGGGGAAGTCGTCGACGAAGCCGTAGAGATGCGCGGGCACTTTCCAGTCGATGGCTCGCACGCCGGCCAGCAGTTCGTCGTCGTCACCGGTGACAACGGCCAGCTCGATCGGCAGATCGGCGTCGTTGAGAGCGTGCAGAAAGGCCGTGAACTCATGGACGCGCCGGCTGCCTACAGCCAGGATGACGGGCCGGTCGCCGGCCCAGCCGTAGGCCGCGCGCAATTCGGCTCTTGATCGCTGCGGGTCGCCAAGGCGCAAAGCAACCGGGATGCCGGTCACGTGGACGCGCTCCGGGGCAATTCCGCGCCGCCGCGCCAGCGCCGCCGCCTCATCCGTGGGCACAAGGTACAGATCCACCTCCGGGCGGAACCAGAGCCGTTGCAGGCGCGCCAGGTCCGTCACCAGGACGACGATCGGCCACATCTGGCCGGCCTGCCGGCGGTATTTAACCAACAGGTATACAAAGGCTGGATGCGTGGTAACTACGACGTCGGGCTGGGCGCGGTCGAGAATATGGCCGAGCGTTTCGGCCAGCGCGCGCACCTCCAGGCGCTCCATGAGCCGCGTCGGCAGCCAGGTGTTGCCGATGCCGTGGCCGAGTTGATAAAGCGCCGGAGCGAGCTGGACCACGCGGTTGAAATCAGACTGGAGGTTGCGCAGCGAGGGGTGAACCCCTGGCTCTTCCAGCGGGTTGACGAGCACGGGACGGCACAGCGACCCGTAGCGCTGTTCAAGGGCGGCGACGGTAGCCCGCGCCGCCTGGCGGTGACCGAGTCCGGCGTCGTTAGTCAAGACGAGAACGGTGCGGCTGCCAGCCACCATGTGCGGTTCCTCCGGCATGCTGTCGCCGCGCTACCAGCCGCGCACGGCATGGGGAATGTGATCGCAGCGCAGCAGGCGGCCGCGCTCATCGAGCTCCACCGCCACGAGGTCGATGCGCCAGTTCACGTCGCCCAGGTTGCGCTCATAGACGTACTGCTGGCCGAGTTGCAGCAGTTTCTCCGCCTTGCGCGCGGTTAGCGCTTCCTCCGGCGCGCCATAGCGGCGTCCGCGCCGCGTCTTCACCTCGACGAAGACGATCTCCTCCCCTTCGCGGGCCACCAGGTCGATCTCCCCGCCGGCGCAGCGCCAGTTGCGCTCGACGATGGTATAGCCGGCGGCCTCCAGATGGGTGGCGGCCAGCCCTTCGCCCCAGCGGCCGAGGCGCTGGCGGCCGGCAGAGGGCTTGTTACTCATCATGCGATCGGCGCGACGACGTGATGGCCGATTGCAGCCAGCGGCGCGGGACAGTCTCGGTACCGTCGTCCGCCGGCCAGGCCAGTTGCGCCAACTGGTCGAGCATCTCAGCCCACTTCTCGGTGCGGCGCAACCAGCGGCCGTGCTCATGTACCCGTGCCAGGTCGGGGCGCGTTGTCAGCAACTCTTCGTACAGTTCGACAGTGCGGGCGACGGTGCGGCGAATGTCGAAGCGCTGGCTGGCTTCTCGAGCCGCCGCGCCCATCTGGCGCGCCCGTTCCGGGTTGGCCGCCAAGGCGACAAAGGCGGCATCGAGTCCGTCCGGTGACGAGGGCGTGTAGCCGGTTATGCCCGGCACAATCGTATCGACGATGCCCGGCGAGACGACGGCGGCCACTGGCTTGCCCGCGGCCATCGCTTCGATGACCGTCAACGGGTGGACTTCGCTGGTCGAGGCGGTTACAAACGCATCGGCGGCGGCCAGCCAGTCGCCAACCTCGTCGAAGGGCACGATACCGGCGAAGTGGACGCAATCGTCAATGGCAAGGTCGGCCGCCCGTTGCCGCAACTCCGTCTCTTGCGGCCCCTTGCCCAAAAGCGCCAGGTGCAAGTTGGGTAATACCTGACAGGCGACGGCGAACTGCTCCAGCAGATTGGTCAGATTCTTCTCGGACGAGAGGCGACCGGCATACATGAACAGGAAGTCCGCGTCATTCAAGCCGAACGCGGCTTTCCCGCGCGGCCGGTGCGGGTGGAGGAACGGCTCCAGCTCGATGCCGTTCTCAATGACGACCGTTGGGGCGCGCACGCCGAACTCGATCATTAGCTGGCGAACGCTCTCCGACGGCGCAATGACGGCGTCGGCGAAGTCGGTGAATTCAGGCCAGAGCTGGCGCATGATGGCGTCGGCCGCGGGCTGGGGCAGGGGCATGTAGGCCCCGGTGTAAAGGTCGTAACGGGTGTGATTCGTATAGACGATGGGGCAGCGGGCGTAACGGTGGGCCAATTCGACGCTCATGAACAGGTGGTGGCAATGGACAACGTCCATTTGCGACAGCAACTGCTGCGCTTCCCGACTATAGCCCATGCTGAAAAAGTAGCCGTAGTCGCCCAGGCGGATGCCGGGCGAGCGGACGATGCCGGCGGCGCGATCCTCCAACTGGGCGTCGCCCAGAGCGAAAATGATCACTTCGTGGCCGAGCGCCTCCAGGTGACGCTTGTAGAGCGTGACCATGCGCACCGCGCCGTTGACCACCGACGGGTCATATGTGGCCGAGACCATCCCGACGCGCATCGTTCCTCCTTGCTTGCCTTAGACCCGTCAGGTCTCAAGAAAATCTGTGGCCTACTCTTCTCCCTCACCGTGCAACTGCAACTGGTACTGGCGCACCAGCCAGTCGGTGTTGCGGATCTTGGTCGCGAGCTCTGAGGCAAGATTGCGCATCAGCTTGTAACCCAGGACGGGGTAAGTTTCGCACAGGCGCATGAGCTGATCGCGGCGCAGCCGCAGCAACAACGTGTCATCGCGGCTGACGCGAATGGTGGCCGAGCGCACGCCCTGATCGACCAGCGACACCTCGCCGACCACCTGGCCCTGGCGCAACTCGGTTAGCACGACTGGCTCCAGGCCGTCCGGCGGTCGCCCGGCCACGGCCGCCGGGTTCACAAGTACCTCGACGCCGCCACGGCCGATCACGTACATCTCGTCCGTGGCGTCGTTTTCATTCAGCAGCACGTGGCCGCGATTATAGGTAACTGGGGTGCAGAGCGCGGCGACCAGCGTGAGCTGGCTATCGCTGAAGTTGTCGAATATCTCAGTCGTCGCCAGGATGGTGCGAATGCTGGGTTGCATACCGTTTTTATTGCTCCGTCAGCGCCTCGCGCTTGGCGGCAATGGTGGCCAGCAGCGAATCGAACGATTTTGCGAAGGCAGCCACGCCGTCTGCCTGAAGCTGCTCGGTGATGGCGTCGACGTCGATGCGCAACTCGGCCAGGTGGTCGAAGACCAGCCGCGCCTCATCGAGGTCTTTCTCCAGCGTATTGGCTACCGTGCCGTGGTCGCGGAAGGCGTCGATCGTCGCCGGCGGCATGGTCGTGACCGTCTCGGGGCCGATCAGCTCGTCAATGTAGAGCGTGTCGGAATAGGCCGGGTTCTTGGTGCCGGTGGAGGCCCAGAGCAAGCGCTGGACAGGCGCGCCGGCCGCGGCCAGGTCGGCAAACGGGCTGGCTTGCTCGTGGAAGATCTGCTTGAAGCGTTGGTAGACCAGCCGCGAATTGGCGACGGCCGCCTTGCCCAGTAGCGCGGTCGCCGCCGGGTCGTCCAGCGCGGCCAGTTGCTTGTCCACGGCCGTGTCGACGCGGCTGACGAAGAAGGAAGCGACCGAGGCCACCGCGCGCGGGTCGCCGCCGCGCTCGCGCCAGCGGCGCAAGCCGTCGATGTAGGCCGCGGCTACCGCCTCGTAGTGGGCCATGCTGAACATCAGGGTGATGTTGACGTTGATGCCCTCGCCGATGAGATCGCGGATGGCGGGGATGCCCTCGGCGGTGGCGGGAACCTTGATCATCACATTGGGGCGGCCGACGGCCTGGAATAGCCGCCGCGCCTCGGCGACCGTACCCGCCGTGTCGCGAGCCAGATAGGGTGAAACCTCCAGGCTGACGTAGCCGTCGCCGCCCGCCGATGAGCGGTAGAGCGGGGCGAAGAGGTCGCATGCCGCCCGGATGTCGGCCAGCGCCAGCGCCTCGTAGATCGTTTCCATGTTCGCCCCATCACCGGCCAACTGGCGAATCTGGGCGTCGTAATCGTCGCTGTGGGCGATGGCTCCCTCAAAGATAGTGGGGTTAGAGGTCATGCCGCGCAGGCCGTCCTCGTCGATGAGCGCCTGCACCGTGCCGTCGCTGAGAAACTTGCGCCGGATATTGTCGTACCAGAAGCTCTGCCCAAAGGCGTGAAGCTCTACCAAAGGGTTCATTCGGTCACTCCGTTGCGGCCCGCCGGACCGCACTACTCGTTTGCCTGGCCACCGTAAACGACGCTCATGCCGCGCACGCGTCCCATAAGCCATTCCAGCAGCCCGATGCCGGCCATGCAGAGCAAATCAACGGCGATGACGATGAAGAAGGCTGTCGCCAGATAACCGAACAGAGTCGCCACCGGGCGAGCCAGGGTGTCGAGCAAATGGGTGTCGCGGGCGACGAAGGCCACGACAACCGTCAGGGCAGCCATCCACAGCAGAAACGCCGGCCAGGCGTGGCGGTCCGATTTGCTGGGTAGCATGGCGTTGCCGATGGCGAAGAGCAGGTAGAGCCAGACGAGGAAGTTGGGCGTGGCGATAAACTCCGCCATCGCGTCGGCCAGCGTGTTGATGTCGCCGGTCTGAATGGCGGCGGCCAGGCTGGTGACGCCAAAGACCCGGTAGCCGATCAGCAGAATAACGGCCGTACCGGCGATAAGGGGCGCCGCGCCGATGACGCTCTCGCGGATCGGGCCCAGCGTGCGCCCCTTGTAATATTCGACATAGCCAAGTTGCAAAGTCCCATCGGGCTGGCGGCGCGGCAGAAGCGACACGCCACCCGTGCGCACGCCCAGCAGAGTGGCCGCCAGCCAGTGACTGGCTTCGTGCAGGACCACGCCGGGGAAGAGGATCAGCGCATAGAGAACCACAGCCCAGTCCGGGCGGCCGGTCAGCAGCAGGCTCACGCCATGCAGATGGGCGTGGATCCAGCGCTGTAAGACCAGTAGCAGCACGAGCCCAATAGCCGCCGCCAGGAACGGCATCAGCGGATCGTTCATAACTTTGCCGGCTGAAGCGCAGCGCCTACAGGCACCATAGACCTCATCGAGTAACTATACATAATCTGGGCCGTCTGTGTAATCTGTGGATCTCTCCTCTTATACGACCGCACCGCGGACGAGCTTAACGAAGCTCGGCTTCAGCGAGGCGCCGCCGACCAGTGCCCCGTCGATGTCGGGCTGCCGCATGTACTCGGCGATGTTGTCTTCGGTCACACTGCCGCCGTACTGGATGCGGATGGCCTCGGCCGTCGCCGCGCCAAACAGGGCGGTCAGCACGTCGCGCACGCTGGCGCGGATAATATCTTCGGCTTGCTGCGAAGAAGCGGAGCGACCGGTGCCGATAGCCCAGATAGGCTCATAGGCGACGACGCAGGTTGCGGCCTGCTCATCGGTCAGCCCGTCAAATGCGGCGCGCACCTGGCTGCTGACGAATACCTGCGTCTCGCCGGCCTCGTTCTGGGCCAGGCTCTCGCCGACGCAGACGATGGGCGTCAGGCCGCTGGCCAAGGCAGCCTTGATCTTCTTGTTGACTCCGGCGTCCGTCTCGCCGAACAAGGCGCGGCGCTCGGAGTGGCCGAGGATGACGTAGCGGCAGTAAGGGACGAGCATGGCCGGGGAGACTTCGCCAGTGTAGGCGCCGCTGGTCTCGTGGTACATGTTCTGCGCGCCGACGCCGATCTTCGTCCCCGCCAGGGCCGCGGCGACGGCGGGGATGGCGATGAACGGCGGGCAGACGGCGATGTCGATGCCGTCAATGTCGTTCAGTTCGGGCGCTATTTCCTGCACGAAGGTAACGGCCGCGTCGGCCGTCTTATTCATTTTCCAGTTACCGGCAACGAATGGGGTACGCATGTTTGTCTGTCACTTCCTTGCAGTTGGGCGCGTCGGGCAAATGAATTCAACACGGAATGACCCGGATGGGACGGATCTGCACGGAAAGAAAGGCGGCCTTGTCGCTGAAATCCGTGTCCATCCGTGATGAATTCATCTGTCTTCCAAAGACGCGCGAATTAAGGGCGGAGGCGGGGCGGCGGTGCAGAGGGCTGGCGCGCGCCCGTTCACTCATCGCAATGGCCCCATTATAAGAGAGGGGCGCGCGGGCGGCAATTCCGCGGGTTCGTAGTCCATCGGTTTGGCGCTCGCTTACGAACCCGTCCGACTCAGGTACTCCTCCGGCTTGATGGAGATGACCTGGCTCGAACTATCAGGCTGCATGCTGACGCCGTAGAGGGTCTGCGCGGCCTGGACAGTGCCGCGGTTGTGGGTGATGAGGATGAACTGGGTCTGATCGCTGAGTTCGCGCAGCAGGTCGCGAAAACGGTTGACGTTGGCCTCGTCGAGCGCCGCGTCGACCTCGTCCAGCACGCAGAAGGGGGGCGGCGAGACGCGCAACAGCGAGAAGATGAGCGCCGCAGCCGTCAGCGATCGCTCGCCGCCGGACAGCAGCGCCAGCCCCTGTTCGCGGCGGTTGGGCAGCCGGGCAATGATCTCCACGCCGCTGCTCGTCGGGTCGTCGGGATCGGTCATCGCCAGCCGGCCCGAGCCGCCGCCGAAGAGCTGGCGAAAGGTCTGGTCGAAGATGCCGTTCACCTGTTCCACCGTGCGGGCGAACGCGGCCGAGGTCAATTCGTCCAGTTCGCCGATGACCGCGCGCAACTGGCTGTCGGTTTCGGCCAGGTCGCCCACCTGTTGCGTCAGGAACTCAAAACGTTCCTCGGTCGCCGCCAGTTCGGCCGGGGCATCGGGATTGATTGGCCCCATGCGCTGCAACTGGCCGCGAAAGTGGTGGATATTCTCCTCGATGTCGGCCGGCAATCCATCCACCACGGGCAACTCTTCCACGACCTCGCGCATGGGTAGGGGCGTGGGGCCTGTCTGTTCGGCGTCGTAGCTCAGGGCGACAAGACCCAGGTCAGCGCGAATGCGCTCCTGGAGAGCTTCGATCTGGTTTTCGTGCTGAGTCAGACGGATGTGGGCCTGGGTCAGTTGCGACTCCAGCTCGTGGGCGTGGCGCTGGAGCGGCGGGGAGTCGCTCTGGAGGCGGGCCAGCAGGGCGCGATCGGCTTCGACCGCGACCTGCAATTGACCTAGCGGGGTCTCGATATCAGCCAGCTCCCGCTCGGCGGCGACAAGGGACGCGTCGTCTTCATCCGGCCCCAATTCGTCCAGTTGCTCGCGCAATTGTGACAGCCGCGCGCGCAGGCGGCCGAGTTGGCCGTCGGCCTGGCTCAGCGTCGCCCGGCGGCTATCGACAACGGCCTGCCGCCCGGCCAGGATGGTTTGCGCCGCGGCCAGGGCTTGCCGCAAGCCCTGTTGCTGCTGCTCAGCTTCGCCCACGGGTAGCGCCGCCAGCGCTTCGCGCGCCGCCGCCAGCGCCGCGCCGTGCTGCCCGGCCAATTCGGCCTGTCGAGCCACGGTGGCCTCGGTCTGGGCAATGCGCGTTCGCAATTGCTCCTGCGTCGCCGCCCGCTCGGCCCGGCGGCGGGCCAGGAAGTCGCGCTGCTGCCGGGCGCGGTCGAGTTGCTGCTGGGCGGCGGCGAGCCTTGTTCCGGCTTCCGTCTCCAGCCGGGCCAACCGCCGTTCCTCAGTGGCGCGGTTGTCGACTTGTTCCTGGAGCGCGTCGATATCGGCCTGGCGACGCGCGGCATCCGCCTCGCGTTCGGCCAGAGCCGCCCGCTGCCGCTCCAGCGCGGCGGCGGCCTCGCGCCAACGCCCCTCGCGGAGCAAGATGCCCGTTTCGTCGCCGCCGTGGAGTTCCACCACGCCACCGCTGTGGACGACGACGCCATCGGGCGCGGCCGCGGCGAAGCCCGGCGGCCAGTCGAGGGCCAGCCGGTAGGCGGCGGTCGCGTCCGTGACCAGCAATAGCCTCGCCAACAGCCGCTCGACCAACGGCCCGGCAGCCGGTTCGAACTCGATCATGTCAGCCGCCCAGCCAATGACGCCCGGCAGCCCGGCCACGTCCGGCCGCGCGACGGCCGCGGCAGGCGCATCCCGCGCCAGCAGCGCCAGGTGTCCCGTGCCTTCCTTTTGGGCGCGGGCATTGGCGATAGCTTGCCAGAGGTCATCCGCGCCGCCTACCAGCCATGTTCCCAGCCGTTCGCCCAACGCCGTGGCGATGGCTGTCTCGTGCGCCGGGGGAATCCGCAGCAAACCGGCCAGTTGCCCGACAACCCGCTCCCGGGCCAAGGGGACAGCCCGCTGCCTTTGCCGCTCCAGCAGGGCGGTGCGCTCTTCCTGGCGGGCCAGGTCGTTGCGCCGCCGATTCAGGTCGGATTCGCTGTCGCGGACGCCGCGCCGCAGGTCCTTCAGCCTTCCGATCTCGGCCGCGCGGGCGCGTCCCTCGTCGTTGCGCGCCGCTTGCAGCCGGAGCGCCGCGTCGCGCGCCGCCGCGGCGACTGATTCGAGACGCGCAAGCGCCTCATCGGGAGCGTCGTCGCTATCGGGTTCGGCCGCCAGCTCGTTCAGCCGTTCGCGCAGTGACTCTAGCTGACCCTCGGCCTGCGCCAACGCGGTCTGCGCGCGGCGCTGGTCTGCTTCCAGCCGCGCCACGTCGCCCTGGCGCTGGGCGATCGCTTCGCGCTGGACCTCGAAGGCGGCGCGGAAGACTCGCGCGCGCTCCTGCTGGGTGGCCAGGTCTTGTTGCGCGGCCAGCAGGTCTGCCGTGGCCGCGGCGATCTCCGCCTGCGCCGCGGCCGCCTGCTGCTCCAGCAGCGGCGCTTCGGTCTCGGCCTCGGCGATCTGGCGCTCCAGGGCCGCGCGGCGCTCGCGCTGAACAACCTGGGCCCGGCGGGCGGTTTCAATCTGCTGCCGCAACTGATCGCGGGCAGCCTGGCGCGCGGCTATTTCCGTCTGCGCCGCCCCCACCCGTCGCTGCGCCTCATCGATCTGCGTCTGGTGGGCCAGCAGCTTCTCGCGGGCGGCCGTCCAAGCGGCTTCGGCCGCGGTCGCTGTCCGGCGCGCGCCGCGCAGGTCGCCCTTGGCTTGTTCCCATTTGTAGCCGTACCAAACGCGCAGGAGTTCGTGCAGGTCGGCCGAAATCTGCTCGTAGTTGCGGGTGCGGGTGGCCTGGCGGCGCAACGAGGCGACGCGCGGGCGCAATTCCTCCAGAATGTCGTGGACGCGCTGGAGGTTGCGCTGCGTCTCTTCCAGCCGGCGCAGCGTCTCAGCCCGGCGCGCCTTGTAGTGGGTGATGCCGGCCGCCTCTTCAAACAGGGCGCGCCGCTCGTCAGAGCGCAGCGACAGCGCCTGGTCGATCAGCCCCTGGCCGACGATGGTGTAGGTGCGCTCGGCCAGGCCGCTCGTCGCCAGCAAGTCGGCCACGTCTTTGAGGCGGACGTGCTGGCCATTGATGAGGTACTCGTTCTCGCCGGAGCGGTAGGCGCGGCGGGCGATCTCGACCTCACTGTAGTCGATGGGCAGCCAGCCGTCGCTGTTGTCGAGAGTGATCGCCGCCTGGGCGAGATTAGCCCGAGCGCGCTGGCCGCTGCCAGCAAAAATCATATCGGCCGTGCGCCGGGCGCGCAGCGTGCTATAGCTCTGCTCGCCCAGAACCCAACGCAGGGCATCGGCGATATTGCTCTTGCCGCTGCCGTTGGGCCCGACAATCGCCGTCACGCCGTCGTCGAAGACGAATTCCGTCCGCGACGCAAAGGTCTTGTAGCCCTGCAGGGCGAGTTTGCGCAGCTTCATGTTCTTCTGATACAGCAAGCAACCACAGACCGCACCGATTTCACAGATCTTCCACCGTTCAGGCTGTGAAATGCGTGTAATCTGTGGTTCTGTTTCGTTAGCTCGGCGCGACGAGTGATTCGCGTCCCGCGCCCCTTCGCTTCCCATGGTGGCACGGCGGAGCCGGTTCGCGTGCGAGCGTATCCATTACTATAATATTATCTGTGGCCAAGGCAAACGTTAGCCGCCAGGCGTTGGTGGAGGCCATCGCCGCGCTCGAAGCGCAACGCGGCTCGGGTGAGGCGCCGTTTGACCGCGCCGTTGAGACGGCGCTGCACGCCCTTCGCGACAGGCTGGCCGCAATCCACTCGACCCCTGACGACCACCAGCAGCGGCAACTGGCTGTCCTGGTAGCCGATCTCTCCGGGTTTACGGCTCTTTCGGAGCGCATGGACGCCGAACAGGTGCGCGACGCCCTGAACGCGATGTGGCGGGTGCTCGATCCGGTGATCGCCGCCTACGGCGGACAGATCGACCAACATGCCGGTGACAGCCTGCTGGCCCTATTTGGCCTGCCGCAACCGCGGTTGGGCGACGCGACCCGCGCCCTGGGCGCGGCGCTGACGTTGCAAGCGGAGCTGGCGCTCTTTAACGAGCGCGTGCGCGAGGCGGCCGCTGGTGGCGCGGCGGCGCATTGGGCCGGAGGCTGGCCAGGCCCGAGTATGCGCATTGGCGTCCACAGCGGGCCGGTGTACTTCGCGCGGGCAGCCGGCAGCGGTCGTCTCTCGGCGGTCGGCGAGACGATAGCCATCGCGCGGCGGCTAGAGCGCGCGGCCCCACCGGCCCAGGTTCTGGCGTCGGCCGCCGTCTACCGGCAGACCCAGGCCCACTTCCAACTTGAGCCCGCGCAGCCGCAGGTGGCCGCCGCGGTTGCGCGCGGTGCGCCTGAGAATGTCTATCTGGCGACTGGCGAGCGAATGGAGGTGCCGGCGTTTTCCCCGGCGCTGGTGGCCGGGCAAATCACGCGGCTGATCGGCCGCACCGCGGAACTGGACCAGCTTGAACTGGCTCTGCAGGCGACGATTGACAGCGCCGCACCGCAAGTCGTATCGGTGGTGGGCGCGGCCGGCGTGGGCAAGTCGCGTCTCGTCCACGAATTCGAAGGGCGGGCGCGCCTGCTGAGCGGTTCCGTCACGGTTCTACGCGGCAACGCGCAGGCTCTAACCCCCGAGGCCCCCTATGCCCTCGTGCGGGATCTCCTGCTGCGCCGCTTGAACATCCGGCCGCAACACAGCCGCTACGTCGTTGCCGATCGCATCCGGCGCGTGCTGGGCGCGCTTGACCGTCCGGAGCACGGCCGCCGCCGCCTGTCGGCAACAGGCCCTCTTTCCGCCACGCAGGAGATTCTGGGCCAGTTGTTGAACGCCCGCGCCGCCGCGCACCTGGGGCCGGACGAGGTACTGGCCGTTGTCGAGGGCCTTCTGCGCGCTATAACAGCCAGCGGGCCGGCTATCCTCATCCTGGAAGGCGTTCATCGCGCCGACGCGGAATCGCTCGACCTAGTGGCGCGGCTGGTGGACGCCGAGTCCTTACCCGTCCTTGTCCTGGCGATCGCCAGCAGCGAGGCGGGCGGCATCCCCCGGCTGGCTCGCGAGGATGACCCCTTCTCGCCTCTGACGCGCCTGGTCGTGCCGCCGCTGACGGCCGTCGAGAGCCGTCTTATGGCGACGGACATCCTCAGCCAGCTCGCGCCCACGCCCATGCGGTTGCTCGACCTGATCGTGGCCGAGTCGGGCGGCAACCCGCTCTACATCGAGGCGTTCACTCGCTTGCTGATGGAGCGAGGGGTCATTGCCACCGGCGAGCGCTGGCGGGTGGACATGGCGCGCGCCGAGAGCATGCGCCTGCCCAGCGGTCTACCGGAACTGATGACCGCCCGCGTCCAGGAATTGCCGGAACTGGAGCGCCGGACCCTGCAACTGGCGGCCGTTATCGGCCCGCTGTTCTGGGATGCGGTCCTGCTCGAATCCCGCTCGCCCGCGCTGGGGGACACAAGCGAGCCGGAAATCGACGCGGCGCTGCTCAGTCTGGAGATGCGTCGCCTCTGCGTGCGGGACGCAACCTATAGCCTTGCGGCCATGCAAGCCTACGCCTTCCGGCGCGAAGCGCTCTACGATGCCGTCTACCGCGCGCTGCCGGCCGACGAGCGGCAAGCTCAGCACCAGCGCGTGGCACACTGGCTCATCGCTAACCAGGATGACGGGCGGTTCAGCGCCCGGCTGTCCGTAGATGCCATGATTGCCAGCCACTTCGCCGCTGCCGGCGAGACGAACCGGGCCTCCGTCTGGCAGAGACGCGCCGCGCCGCCGGCGCCCAGTCCGTAGCCTATGGCCGAACGCGAACAACTCCAGGAGGCGATCGCCGTGCTGTCGGCGCAGCAGTCCCGCTTTGGCGCGGCGGTGGTTGCAACGGCCGTCGGTGTGTTGCGCGAGCGGCTGGCTGCTCTACCGGCCGAGCCAGCGCCGCGCCCGGCGATCATTGCGCCGGGCGAACAACGCAAGCAGGTCACCATTCTCTTCGCGGCCATCGAGGGCGTCACCCGGCTGGCTGGCGCGCGCAATACCGAGCGGCTGCGGCAGATCGACCTGCTGTGGCAGCGGCTCGACGAGACCATCCTCTACCACGGCGGCGCGGTGGACAAGCACATGGGTGACGTGGTGATGGGTATCTTCGGCGCGCCAACGACGCGCGAGAACGACCCGGAGCGCGCCGTCCGCTGCGCCATCGCCATGCGCGAGCTCGTCAGCGAGTCGCTTCCGCCGGTTGCGGGCGCGACCCGGGGCGGCCGCGCAACTATCCGCATCGGCATCAACACCGGCCTTGTCTCGTTCGGGCCGGTTGGCTCCGACGCCGGGCTGACGGTCATCGGGGACGCGGTTAACGTCGCCAGCCGTCTGAACGAAGCGTCGGTCGAAGCTGGCGTCTACATCTCCCAGGATACCTACCGTCTGGTGCGCGACCTGTTCCGCGTCGAGCCGCTGGGTTCGGTCGCCGTCAAGGGGCGGCAGATGCCGGTGACGGTCTACCGGGTTGTTGGCTCGCGGCCGCGCGTTTTCTTTCGCGGCGCGGAGGGGCTGGAGGGAGTCGCCGTGCCGATGATTGGGCGCGATGCCGAGATGGTGGTGCTGCAGGACGCCCTGCGCGAGACGGCGGAGTCGGGTCGCGGCCAGCTCATCACCATCCTGGGCGATGCCGGCGTTGGTAAGTCGCGGCTGGTGCGCGAGTTCAGCCGCTGGCTGGAGTCTTTTCCCGGGCCGCTGGTCACCTTTCAGGGGCGCACTGACCAGCGCTTGATGCAAGTACCCTATAGCTTGCTGCGCGACCTTCTCAGTGATCATTTCGGCATCGAGGATAACGACCGGATAGCATCAATCGAGGACAAAATCGCTCGCGTTGTGGGCAGCGTCCAGCCCGGTTCGACCCCGGGCGATCTTTCCGAACGGGCGCGGGCCATCGGCCGTCTCGTGGGCCTGGAGTTGCCGGCGCCGGAGCTTCAGGACGCGCCGCCGATCGAACGTCTGGCCGCGCAAGACGGCGCGGTGTGGGCCTTGCTCGACTATCTGAGCGCGGTGGCGCGAGGGTCGACCGCCGCCTTACTCTTCCTGGAAGATATCCACTGGGCCGACGAGGATTCGCTGGCCCTGGTGGAGCGAGTTGCGGGGCTGGCATCGGTCGCGCCGATCCTGATCATCTGTCTGGCGCGACCGCAACTCCTGGAGCGCGCGCCGGGTTGGACGGCTGGCGGAACCCAGAGCAGCCGTCTCATGCTTCAGCCGCTGAGCGACACCGACAGCCGCGAGTTGGTCTTTCAAATTCTGCGCAAGCTGCCGCAGATTCCCCCGGCGCTGCTGGAACTGATCGTTCGCTCGGCGGCGGGCAACCCGTTCTACGTCGAGGAACTGGTGCGTGTGCTTATCGAGGATGGGATCATCGTGCCCGGTGAGACGACGTGGCAGTTGCGCCCGCGCGAGCTGACCCGGCTGCGCGTGCCTGCGACGCTGACCGGCGTGCTCCAGGCTCGCCTCGACCGGCTGCCGGAACTGGAGCGGGTGACACTGCAACAGGCGGCGGTGATAGGCGATGAATTTTGGGACAGCGCCGTGCAGCAGATCAACCTGGCGGCGCGCAACCCGTTTGACCGGGCGCAGGTGTCGGCCGCGCTCCAGTCATTGGAACGGCGCGACATGATCTACCGCGCCCCCACGCCGGTCTTCAGCGGCAGCCGCGCCTACCTCTTCAAACACGCCGTCCTGCGCGAGGTGGCCTACGAGAGTGTGCTGCTGCGCGACCGGCCCGGCTACCACTTACAGGCGGCGCGCTGGTTGCAGGCGCAGGCCGGCGACCGGCTGGCCGAGTACGCCGCGCCCATTGCCCAGCACCACGAGCAAGCCGGGCAGCCGGCCGAAGCGGCGCGCCTCTACGAACTGGCCGCCGACCGCGCCGTGGAGCAGTACCGGCTGACCAGCGCCATCGACTACTTCCGCCGGGCGCTGGAGTTGCTCAAGGACCTGCCGCAGTACCTCGACGCGCGGCTAGGCGTGCAGGAGCGGCTCGGCCGCGTCTTGCAGCAGCAGGGGCGGCTGGTTGAGGCGCTCTACACCTTCCATGCCATGCAGCGCATCGCCGAACTGGACGGCAACCTGCTGGGCCAGGCGCGGGCGGAGAACGCCCTGGCGACCATCCTGCGCGAGCTGGGCGAGGACGAGGACGCTCTGGCCGCCGCCGGGCGGGCGGAGCAACTGGCGCGGCTGACCGGGGCGGAGGTGGAGCTGATCCGCGCCTTGCTGGGGCGGGCCGAGGCGCTGGCGCGGCTGGGGCGGCCGGGGGCGGCCGAGTTGGCGGCGCAGGCGACGGAGCGCAGCCGGGCGCTGGACGCGCCGCGCGACCTGATTCGCAGCCTGTCCACGCTGTCGGCCGTGGCCGGCGG
>CAZSOD010000081.1:3835-15779 GCA_964608255.1 uncultured Ardenticatenaceae bacterium | reverse complement strand
GAGACGCCCCACGGCAATTCGGCCGGTTCGTCCATGAACTGCACGCCGCGGGCCTTGAAAGTTTCGTAGTCGGCGCGACAGTCGTCAGTGACGAGCACGAAGCCCGGCCCCTTGCCGACCGTCTCGGTTGTGGAGGTCGTCGGCGACATGCTCCATTCGGGCAGTTCCAGCACGATCTCGATCTCCGTCTGCCCCGGCGGGGCGATGGTCACCCAGCGGTTGTCGGGATTGCCCGGCCAGGGCATGTCGGCCTTGATCACCCAGCCGAGCTTTTCCTGATACCAGTCGGCCGCTTCGGTCTGGTCGCGCACCACCAGCGACACGTGCGAAATCTTCCGAATCATGCCATCTCCTTAGAGATACCCGTCTCACGCAAAGGCGCGAAGGAGCAAAGGGCGCAAGAAGAGCTTGGCGTTCTTGGCTCTCTTTGCGCCTTTGCGTGAGCCTCTCTTCTTATTCCGACGGCGCGGCCTGGACGTCGAGAAGTTCGACGTCAAAGATGAGCGTGGCGTTGGGCGGGATCGTCCCGCCGCCGGTTTCGCCGTAGCCCAGTTCGGCCGGGACCACCAGTTGTCGCTTGCCGCCGACCTTCATGCCGGCAACGCCCTCGTCCCAACCGGGGATGACCATGCCGGAGCCGAGCGTGAAGGTGAATGGCGTACCGCTGTCGAGCGAGCTGTCGAACTTGACGTTGTTGGTCAGCCAGCCGGTATAGTTGACCGTCACGCTGCTGCCCGTCTCGGCCGTCGCGCCGTCGCCCTCGACGATGTCGTAGTACTTCAGGCCACTCTCTGTCTCCACGTAGTCGGCCTCATCCACGGCTGTCGGCAGAACCAGCGGCAGGATGTCGACCAGTTCTACTTCCATGATCAGCGTCGAATTGGCCGGGATGCGGCCGCCGCCCTCTTCACCCAGCGCCAGCGCGGGCGGGATGACCAGGTAGCGCGTGCCGCCCTTCTGCATCGTCCGGACGCCCTCATCCCAACCGGGGAAGACCGCGTCGCTGCCCACGGCAAAGGTGAGCGGTTCGCCGCCCTGGCTGTCGGACGAGGCAATGTAGTCGGTGCCATCTTCGCCCTGCACCCAGGCGCGATAGTTGACGACGACTTCCTGGCCTTCCGCGGGCATGTCGCCCTCGCCGGTCTCGATGTCGAAGTACTGGAGGCCGCTGTCGGTCGTGGTCAGGTCACCCTCATCCACGGCCGTCGGCTCTGGCGGGGCTTCGGCGCTGATCAGTTCGACGTCCATCGTCACGGTGGCGTCGGGCGGGATGATGCCGCCGGCGCCCTCGCTGCCGAAAGCCAGGGCGGGCGGGATGACGAGGCGGGCCTTGCCGCCCTCTTTCATCAGCAACAACCCCTCTTTCCAGCCGGGGAACAAGTCTTCATCGGTGGCCGTCGCCGTGATCGGCTGGCCCTCACTATAGGTGTCGGCGAAGACCGTGCCGTCGTCGAGCATGCCGACGATGTTCATGGTCACGATGTCGCCCTCTTCCGGCGTGCGGCCGTCGCCGGCCTGGGTCTCAATATACGTCAGGCCGCTCTCCGTCTCGGTTGTCGGCCCTTCGACGGTGGGAATCCCCGACGGGGCTTCGGGACCTTGCACGTCGGTCGTATCGGCGTCGCCGGTTGTTTCCGCCGGCGTGGCCTCATCCGGCACGACCGTTGCCTCTTCCCGGGGCTCAGCCGGGCCGCAGGCCGCCAGCAACAAGATGATCGTGAGCAACAGCGCCCACGCGGGAACCGCGAAACTCTTCTTCATTCCTGACTTCTCAAAGCTCCTTGTTTGGTGAAACTGCGGCGGCGCGGATCGGCCGAGGCATTTCCCTGGTTCTGCCAAGTGGCCCGCCAATGGTATCGTTTCCGCACCTTCCGCGCCAATCCCCCGCCGCGCGCGAGGGAAGATTTCACAGATTACACACAATGAGGGGCCAGGGGGCCAGCGCAGGGGAGCGGGGGCGAGTGACGAGTGACGAGTGACGAACGACGAGTGACGAACGACGAACGACGAGTGACGAGTGATGAATGACGAACGACGAGTGATGAGTGACGAACGACGAACGACGAACGAGGACTGACCCACTGCCCACTGGCCCACTGCCCGCTGACTCCTGCTATAATCCCCCCATGCCCACCCGCGCCGCCTATCGCTTCCTCGCCGCCGCGGCGCTGCTGCTTTTCTTCGCCCTGGCGCTCGATACGGCCGGCCGCAAGGCCGTCACCACCGACGAGCCGCTCCATCTGACCCACAGCCTCACTATGCGCGAGACCGGCGTCATGAGCATCCCGGAGATGCATACGCCACTCGTTTACCGCCTGGTGGGCACCGTGCTGGCAACGGAGCCGTCGCTGCCGTTGGTGACGGCGCTCGAGAGCTGGCCAACACGCAACCCCTACATCATCGGCCGCGAGCTCCTCTGGCGCGACGACATCGACACCGACCGCGTGGTCTGGCTCGGCCGCTTTGTCGTTGTCGGGCTGGGCGTGCTGCTCGGGGCGCTAATGGCCTCGTGGACGTGGGCGCTGACCCGCCACTTGCCGGCGGCAGCGGTCGTGCTGGTCCTGTTCGCCCTTTCGCCCAACCTGCTGGCTGCGGCGTCGCTGGTGACGACCGACATGGCGGCGACGGCGACGTGGTTCGCGACCGTCTACACCTGGTGGCGCTACTGGCGGCGACCGGGGTGGGGGCGGTGGTTGCTGGCGGCTGTGTGCCTGGGGCTGGCGCTGGCGGCTAAGCTGACCGGGGTGCTGCTGCTGCCGGCGACGGCCGCGCTGGCTTTCGTCGGCGCGGCCGGTGTGAGTCTCTGGCCGCCTAATCGGGGCTGGCTCCGGCCGGCGCTCCTCTGGCTGGGCCTGCTGCCCGTGGCCGGGCTGGTGTTGTGGGCGCTCTATGGCTTCGATCTGCGCGGCGGCTTGCCTCTCCCGGCCTACGTCGAAGCGTGGACGCTCCTGCTGCGCGAGGTGGACGCCAGCCACGCCAACTTCTTCATGGGGCGGGTGCTCAGCGAAGGGTCGTGGCTCTACTTCCCGGTCACGCTGCTGCTCAAGACGCCGCTGCCGGCGCTGGCCCTGTGGGCGCTGGGGGTGGGCGCTTTGCTTTCCAGAAAGAAAACCACAGATTTCGCAGATTACACAGATTTAGAGGTTTCGGAATCTGTGAAATCTGTGGAATCTGTGGCTGCCATCTCTTCCTGGCGCGACGTGGCGTTTTTGGGGCTGCCGGCGGGGTTGTTTCTGGCCGTGGCCGTGGTCAGCCGGCTCAACTACGGCTATCGCCACCTCCTACCGGCCGTGCCATTTCTGACCGTGCTGGGCGGGCTGGCGGTGGCGCGGCTGTGGGGCCGGTCGCCTGTCGCGCGGACCAGCAAGCGGCGCGCCATCCTGCGGGCGGCAGTGGTCGTCGGGCTGGTCTGGACGGCCGTCGCCGCACTGCGAACCCACCCCGACTACCTGGCCTACTTCAACGAACTGGCCCGCGGGCAGGGCTACCGCTACCTGGGCGATTCCAACCTCGACTGGGGGCAGGACCTGAACCAGACCGCCGCCTATGCCCGCGCCTACGAGGTCGAGACTGGCCGGCCGCTGTTCATCTCCTACGCTGGCGGAGCCGACCCGGCCCACTACGGCCTGACCCAGCCGTCGATCACGCTGCAAACCGACGCGGGCCGGTCCGACTTCGCCCCGGCCAACCCCGCGGCGGGGCGCTATGCCATCAACGTCAGCGACCTGCAAGGGGTGAGTCTGCTGCTGGGGAACTTGAAAGAGATCGACCTCTACGATTGGTTCCGCCGCCGCGCACCGTTGACGGCACTGGGCGGGTCGGTCTTCATCTATGACGTGCGGTTCCAGGCCACGGGGGAGTGGGTGGCCCACTGCGCCGCGCCGGGGCGACTGCTGTCAGACGCGGAAGCCGATCGGCTGGTCGGCCGCGCGGGGCTGCGCCACGTGACCTTCGACTGCGCCACGAGCTGGGTCTTCCCCGGCGACGCGGCGGGCTGGTACGTCCTGCCGCCGGGGGAGACATGGCTTGACGCCTGGGCCGGGGCAAATGGACTGGAGGTCGTCTACCGCCACCGGGCCAACGCCTACGGGCCGGACTACCGGATTGTCTACTGGCCCGGCGGGGGCGCGGAACGGCTGATGCCCTGCCCGTCCAGCGGGATAGACTCCTGCTCGGGGGGGCAGCGCCTGCGGATGTATGAGGCCCAGACCGGCGGCGCGGCCCAATTACGTGGCTACGGCGCGTTCGGGGCGGAGTGGGCGACGGTGTGGCGGGTGAGCGAGGCCACGGCCGCCCCGCTGTCGGTGCAGGCCCACCTGCTGGGGCCGGGCGACGCGCGGCAGGTGGCCGACGGGCTGGGCTATTCGACCGACCAATGGCGGCCGGGCGACTGGTTTATCCAGCGCCACGTCTTTGCCGCGCCGGGCGAGACGCTGGAAACGGGCCTGTACGACTACGTGACGCTAACGCCGGCGGGACCGCTCTTTCGGTTGCGCGAGGAAGAGTGATACGCCAAGACGCCGGGCCGCAAAAAACCATTTTCTTTGCGGCCCGGCGTCTTGGCGTTGACTTCTTCGCATCCTGGCGTTACTCGCCCTCGGCCGGCATAAGACCGGCGTACTGGAGCGCCATCTGCGGCCCAATGTCGGCCTGAGCCGACTGGATGTAGGTGGCGATGCGCTCCAGCGCCAGACCGAAGGCCCAAATGCGCTCTTCAATTGCCTGGCCGCTGGCGTCAACCGTCTCGCCCACTTTATAGCGGCCGAAACGCTCGAAAGCGTTCAGCCAGGAGCCAAGAAGGTAGAGGATGTCCTTATCGGATGGTTCCCGGCCGGGGGTTGCCCGCTCCAGTTCCGTGGTAGTCACGATCTGGTCGAGCGGCAGGCCCTCGGCCATCAGCCGCATGAGCCGCGGCAGCAGCTTGGTCGTGACGACTTCCACCTCCAGCAGTGCTGCCGTGGCCAGCAGCGTGTCCCTCATGGTGCGTTCCGTCGGCCGGTTGGTCATCGTTGTCATCCTCGATGGTAAGGTAAAGACGGCCCGCTCGCAGAGTACGACGGAGCCGTCTTAACTCCTCATTATCGTTGCCGGCAGTGGAAGCGTCCAGAGTACTTCTACGTGTCGTGTCTGACGACGCCTAGTTGATTATCTATAGGCGAGCGAAGCAAAGCGCAACGGTTAATCGCGATGGGGTGATCACTGGCGTGCCGTGACGGCTAGAACCAGGAAAAGAAAAGGGGAGCAGGTGCGCAAGGGCCTTTCTCCCTTGCGCTCCTGCTCCCCGGCTCCCCCGTGCTTCGACTTAGTTTCAGTTCGCGCTAAACGTCTCGACGACACTGTTGGTGCTGCCGTGCTCGTTGGGCACGTAAGCGTCGGCGGAGTCGTCGTTGACCCACTCGCTACTGTTAACGAGGTAACGGTACTGGTAGCGGCCGTTGGCCGGCAGGCGCAGCTTCGCCGCGAAGGCGCCCTTGCTCTTTTTCATGGCGACCGGCTCCCAGCCGTTCGCCTCGCACACCAGCGCGGCTTCCTTGGCCTCGCTCGACAGCTCAAACGTAACTTCGTACTCGTCCTTCGACTTGACGTACTTCTTCTTCAGCATGGTATAGTCTCCTTCAAACAGGGTTCCGGGTGCGCTATGCGTTTTGGAAAAGCGTGTAGCGTATCTGGCTCAGTAAGATATTAAAACCGCATGAAATTATAGGTAGGGCCGCGTACGTGTCAATACGCCCGGCCGCCGAACAACATTTCGCCGGTCGGTTTTCTCAGCCTGTGCTCAGATACACGCCGCGGGAGAGCGATGGCAGACCTTGCTGAACTCCTCAAATGCGTTGCCGCGCGCCACCGGCATCTCTGTCCCCGGCAGGTGTTGGGCGCGCGCATCGGACTCGCCGGGCTCGTGGCGCTGGGGATGGAACCTGGCGAGCGCCGGCTCCTGGTCATTGTCGAAAGCGATGGCTGTTTCGCCGACGGGGTCGAGGTAGCGACGGGGGCGACGGTCGGGCGGCGTACCCTGCGGGTGGTAGACCATGGCAAGACCTCGGCCACGTTTGTCAATATGGTAACGGGGACGGCCGTGCGCGTGCGGCCGCGTGACGGCATCCGTGAGCGGGCGCTGGCTCATGCGCCGGAGGAGCGCCGCCGCTATTTCGCCCAACTGCAAGGCTATCAGCGCATGCCCGATGAGGAGTTGTTGCTGTTCCAGCCGGTGCGGCTGGTAAGGCCGGTGAGCGATTGGTTGGGCCGCCGCGGCGCCAGAACGCGTTGCGCGCGCTGCGGCGAGGAGATTATCAACAACCGCGAGATTCAGCGCGAAAACCAGACTCTCTGCCGCGCCTGCGCCGGCGACAGGTATTACGAGGAGTAACGAAGTTCTATTCCGGTTTGTAGAACACCGATGGCCCCGTCTCGTCGTCGGACCGGGGAAGAATGCAGCGCAGGGCGCGGACGTTGACGAGCGCCTCAATCTGGTGCAGGATGCGGACCATCTGGCGGGGGCTGAGCACCTCCAGTTCCAACTCGATCAATAGCTCCCGCTCCCGCTCGCGGCGGAACGTGCAGATGTGGGGGATGTTGATGTCCTGCTCGCGCATGAGCCGCGTCATCTCGTGCAACAGGCCGGGGCGATCATAGACGTCGACGTTGAGCGTGATCACCCGGGCCTCGCGCGTTTCCGCCTCGCCCCAGCCCAGTTTTAGCTTGCGATGGATAGCTTCCGGCCGGTTTGTGGCGTTCAGCGTATGACAACCCTCGCGGTGAACCGTCACCGCCCCATCCTGGCGGATATAGCCGACGATGGCGTCGCGCGGCCGCGGGTCGCACGTCGCGCACAGGCGCAATTTGCGATTGTCGGCGTTGGTAATAATGTAGGTCGAGCCGTCGGCGGCGGTAACGACGCTGTCAAGCGGCAGACAGCGTCCCTTCTCCCACTGGCCCGACATGATCCGCGTCGACAGGACGGTTGGCAGCAACTCGGCGCGCCCGAGCCGGTAGTACAGCTCCGTCGCGTCGTCATAGCCAAAGAGCGCGGCAATGTCCTCCGGCGCTAGCTCCAGCAGACCCAGCATCTCCAGTTCGTGCTCCAGAAGCTGCTGCCCCTGACGGATGGCCTCCGGCTCCGACAGGCGGCGGAACCAGCGCCGGGCATGCATCCGGGCGTAGGTCGTCGTAATGAAGCCCAGGTCTTCATCCAGCCAGGCGCGCTGCGGTTGGACGCGCACGTTTTTGACGATGCGTACCTGGTCGCCGTTTTTGAGCGGCCGGTTGAGCGGAAAGAGGAGGTCATTGACGTAGACGGCATGGCATTGGTTGCCCAGTTCGGTGTGAATCTTGTAGGCAAAGTCGATCGGCGTGCCCCCTTCGGCCAGATCGATGGCGTCACCCTTGGGCGTGTAGACGCGAATCTGGTTGCCCAGTACGTCTTCCAGCGCGCTTTGCACGCTTAGCCCGGCGTCGTGGGGTTCGACGCTGATGCTGTCCTTGACGCTGGCGAAGAAGGTGTCGAGCCGGTCCGTCAGGTCTTCTGTTGAAAGGGGCGTGCCGGCGTAATACCAGCGAGCCAGGACGCCGATCTGGGCCACGCGCTCCATATCGACCGTGCGCAGGCGGATTTTGATCGGCTGGCCGTTGTTATCGACGACGGTGGTGTGCAGCGACTGGTAGAGGTTTTCGCGCCGTACGGAGATGTAGTCGTCAAAACGGTGGGGCACCGCGCGCCACATGATGTGCAGGTGACCCAGGGCGGTGTAGCAGGCGATGAGGTCATCCATTAGCACCGTCACACGCAGCACCCGGTCCACCTCGCGGAAGCCGGCGCCGTGCTTCACCAGGTCCAGATAGACGGTGTAAATGTTTTCCGGCGATAGCTTGACGTCGCGCACCGGCAGCCCGGCGCGGCGCAGGTGCGTCTCGATCTCCATGCGCACGGTTTCAAACAGCGGCTCGTGGTGGCGCAGCAGCCGTTCCAGTTCGTCGCGAATGGTCTTATAGGCGTGGGGGTCGAGCACCTGGAGCGAGAGAGCCTCCAGTTCGCTCTTGACTTCCCACATGCCAAGCCGGTAGGCCAGCGGCGCGAAGACGCTGAGTGTCTCGCGCGCCTTCTCGCGCTGCTTGACCGGCGGCATGGCGGCGATGGTGCGCATGTTGTGGAGCCGGTCGAAGAGCTTGATGATGACCGTGCGCACATCGCCGGTCATAGCGCCGAAGAGCTTTTGCAGCGTGGCCTGCTGCAATTCCTCGGCCGACAGTTTTTTGCCCTGGGCAACGCCGCGAGTGACTTCCTTGAGCTTGGTCACGCCATCGACCAACTGGGCTACGTCGCGGCCGAACTCGGCGGCGATTTCCTCCAGCGAGACGCGCGTATCCTCGGCAATATCATGCAGCAGCGCGGCCGAGACGGCATCGGCGTCCAGGCGGAATTGGGCCAGGTAGGAGGCGACCGTCACCGGATGGGTAAAAAAAAGCTCGCCGGACTGGCGACGTTGGTTGCCATGTTCCCGGCGAGCGAACTCGAACGCTTTCATCACCTGAAGGCGGTCGGCCTCGTTGAGATAACTAGTAATAAGGGCGAATAACTGCTCGGCGTCAGCAGTCACAGCGTTACGCTCGATCATAACGGTACGCAACCTGGGCCGGCGGCGCGGGTGTTCTTGACCCCGTCACCGGCAACATATGGCCCACCGGCTTGCGGCGCCAGTTAAGTATTCCGCCATTATAGCGCGCACCAGTACCGGCGGTCACGTCTTTTAGGCAAAAATGACCAGCCGAACCCGGCAGCGAACGCGAAAAAGCCAGGGCGCCGGAAATAAGTATCGCCAGGCGCCCCGGCGTCTTCGCGCGAGTCTCGACCGCGCTTAGCGATCCTTCCTAAAGTCGATGAACCGGTAACCGACGCCGCGCTCGGTCAGAATGTAGTGGGGATTGGCCGGGTCTTCCTCGATCTTCTTGCGGAGGTAGTTGATGTAGAGGCGCAGATAGTGAGTTTCGTCGCGATATTCGTAGCCCCAGACCTTCGCCAGCAGCGTGTCGTGGGGCACCACCCAGCCGGCGTTCTGGATGAGGTGGTTCAACAGGCGATACTCGGTCGGCCGCAGGTCGATCCGCTCGCCATTAACGATGACCTGGTGGCGGTTGAAGTCGACCGAGAGGCGTTCGTCGATACGCAGTACCGTGCGCGGCGGCGGGGCAGGCCAGTGGGCGCGGCGCAACACGGCGGCCACGCGGCTGGTTAGCACGCGGGGACTGAAGGGCTTGGTGATGTAGTCGTCGGCCCCCAGCGCCAGCCCGCGGGTGATGTCCTCTTCGTCGTCACGGACGGTCAGCAGGATGACCGGTACGGTCGATATCTCGCGCAAGAGCTTCAGTGTCTCGAAACCGTCCATCTCCGGCATCATGACGTCCATGACCACCAGATCGGGTGTGAACTGGCGAATCTGGTCCAGGGCATGGAGGCCGTTTTCGGCTTCGATGACCTGGTAGCCTTCCAGTTCCATGTTCATGCGGATGAAGCGACGCATGCGGAGTTCGTCATCCACGATGAGGACGATTTGCGGCGCGGCCGACTCGAGGTTTTCGGGGACTTGTTCAACCATAACGTTTTACCTGTGGCGCGGGTTAAAAAACCGCTACTTCCGCCACGGCTTGCGGGGCAGGCAATTCAGGCTACTCGCGGACAAAGCCGATGGCTCGCTCGATGTCGGCCTGGGGCATGAGCTGGATATGGCCGATACGATGCCAGGCAAAGAGGACGGTATCGACGTTGGCATCCAGAAAGGTCGCCGTGCGGCCGTCGCGCCGGCGCGGATTGTAGATGGTGACAAATTGCGCCGCCGGATCGGGTATGCCGTCCAGTTCGCCCACGATCGGGTCTTCGTCCAGCAGTTGGATAATAACTGATACTCGCATTGCCATAGGTATCTAGTTTAATCGGCGAGCGCCAGATGTACCACCACGTCACCAAAGCGCACGGTGGCGCGCGGCGGAAGCTGGTAGGTATAGCCGGCGACGAGACGCGTTCCCTCTAGCCACGTGCCGTTGGCGCTGTGCTGGTCGACCAACACGTAGTTGCCCTCGGTCCATTGGATGGTGGCGTGGCGGCGCGAGACGCCGCGCTCCAGCCCACCGCAGGCCGTCAAGTCAAGTTCGGGCGTCCGGCCAGTATCGGGATCGATACGGCCGACGTGAATAAGGGCGGCGCGCAGGGTTAACTCCTGGCGGCAGTGGGGGATGGTGAGGCGCAAGGCCGGCACAACCCCGGCGGCAGGCGCGGCCGCGACCGCCGGCTCCGCGGACGGCGTTCCGGCGGGGACGGAAATGACCTCGTGGCGCTCGCTGCGGCGCGTCGCGGCGACGTGGGCCCGCGCCGCGGGGTGAACGGCCGCGCCGCAGGCGTCGCAGAAGAGCGTGCCGGGGTAGTGCGCCGCGCCGCACTCAGGACAAGCGATCATGGCTTCGTCTGCCCGAGCAAGGAGCGCGTGCCGTACTTGAGCACCTTGCGCCCTTCGAGCGACATGGTCCCCAGGTGGCTGAGGCGCTGCGCCTCCAGCTGGGCTTGTTTGGCCAGCCGCAGGTCGCCTGTCTCCAGGTAGCGGGCCGTGAGCTGGCGCATCCGCGCCGCGGCCGTGTCCAGCTTGCCGGACTGAGCCTCTTCCCACGCCTTTTCCTGCATTCGATAGAGGTTCAACCGCCGGGCGGCCTCGATCAGCGCGGCCGGCGGCGTCTGGTCGGTCGCGCCGCTCAGGGCTACCAGTTGCGCGCCGCGGGCAATGGCCTCTTCGCCGCCGCCGGGCGCGCGATAGCGCACTTCGAGCGGCAGGCGGAAGCGGGCGGCGACTGGCAGCGGAGCGACGAGAAACTCCAGCAACACCACTAACGGGCCGCGCCCTTCCAGGTCGCCCAGTGGAACGGGGTCCGCGTCCAGCGGCAGAGGCTGGGGGAAAGGAGCCAGTTTGAAGCCGCCGCGCAGGGTTAGCTGCCCGGGCCACGTCCCACGCAGGGTGACGTTGCGGGCATGAACCGCGCCCAGCCCCTGCAAGCGACTTTCCAGATGGGGCAGCACGTCGGCCGGCGTCTCGATGAAACGGGACTGGCCGCCGGAGGGGGCCACCAGCGCGTCGAGGAAACTGTCATTCCAGTCCGCGCCAAGACCGAAGGCCGTGAGGCCGATGCCGCGCGCGGCGGCGCGCTCGGCCAGCCGCAGGCAGTCGGCGGCGTCCCCATAGGTGTGCCCGTCGGTTAGCAGGATGAGGTGGCTGATGCGGTCGTCGTCGGCCAGCGCGCTGACCTGCTCCAGGCCGGCGCTCAATCCCTGGAAGATCTCCGTGCCGCCGGAGGCGACGATAGCCCGCAGCGAGCGGCGCGGGTCACTCCAGGCGGCGGCCGTCTCGCGGCGCGCATGCTGCGCCGCCGCGCCCAGCACGGCCGCGGGCAGCACAACCTCGGCCCGGTCGCTGAAGCTGACGAGTGACAGGGCGTCGTCCGCGCCCAGCTTGTCCAGCAGCAGGCCCACGGCGGCCAGCACCTTCTCCAGCCGCTCGCCGCGCATGGAGGTGCTGCGGTCGATGATCAGGCCGACGTTGAGCGGCCGGGGCGGCTTGTCCGGTTGGCCCGCGGCAATGGTCAGCAGGGTGTAAAGTACCTGGGGGGTGTCCATGAGCGCCAGACGTTCGGCGCTGAGCGTCAGGCGCACGTCCAGCCCGGCAGCGGTCGTTTCGGCCACGAGCGAATCGTAGAGGCTGCGGCGCTGCGGGTTGCTCAGCACCTCGCGGGCATAGCGGAGGCGCTCCCACATGTCGGTGGCGATGGCCTCGCCGGCCTCGCCCCGCGCCTCCCAGGACGCATAGGCCGCCTCAACGTCCGCCGCAGTCGCGTCGCGGCCGACGCCGAGCGTGGCGTAAAGGTCAGGAGGGTGGGTCATGGACAGTAAGCGGTAAGAAGTAAGCAGTAG
>CAZSOD010000081.1:0-3735 GCA_964608255.1 uncultured Ardenticatenaceae bacterium | reverse complement strand
CGTCGCTCTGCGCTGGCCCGTGGAAGCTGGCGCTTATAGAACAAAATCCACCACCACCGCCGTGATGTTGTCCTGGCTGCCGGCGGCGAGGGCGGCCTCGTAGAGAGCATCGGCCAGTTCCTGGGCCGGGCCGGGCCTGGCGAGGACGGCCGCCAGGGCTTCCGGCGGGACGACGCCGCACAGGCCGTCGCTGCACAGGAGCAGCTTGCCCGCCGGCGGCAATTCGAGCGCGAAGGTGTCGGCGCTCAGGGCGCTGTCCTGACCCAACGCCTGGAGCAGCACGTTGCGATACTCGTAGGTCTGCGCGTCTTCGGGCGAGAGCCGGCCGGTTTCTTGCAGGCGGCGGACGAGGGAGTGATCCTGGGTCAGCAGCCGCAACTCATCGCCGGCGAGCAGGTAGGCGCGCGAGTCGCCGACGTGGGCGACGTAGAGTCGCTGGCCGAGTACCAGCGCGGCCGTCAGCGTCGTGCCGCCGTTTGGCGCTTCGCGTTGAAAAATGGCCTCGTGGGCGGCAAAGACGCCGCGCTCCAGCAGATCGAGGATGTCGTCCTCGCGCGGCTGAGGCCGCTGGCGCAGCAGCGGAAAATAGAGGTTCGACAGGATGAACTCGGCGAAGGCCCGCGCCGCGAGGTTGCTGGCGACATGGCCCTCCTCGTGACCGCCCATGCCGTCGGCCACGACGTAGAGGCCCAACGGCCGCAGGTCAAAGTGGCCGCCAAACTCAGCGGTGATCGTCAGGCACGAGTCCTCGTTGCGCGGCCGGACGGGGCCGGTTTCACAGCGATGGCCGCTTTCGAACTGGGGCACGGCGTTGGGCTTCATGGACGGCTCAGGTGGGCAGGGCGTAGAGGCAGTGGTCGGCGGCGCCGATGTAGATGACGCCGTTGATGATGGCCGGCGAGCCGATGATCGGGCTGCCGGTGTCGAAACGCCACTGCAGTTCGCCGCGGCGAGCGCTGACCCCGTAGAGGCTGCCGTCAGTCGAACCGAAGTAGACCGTGTTGCCCCACACGGTGGGCGAGGATACAACCTGGCCGTTGGTCTGATAGGCCCACACCTGCCGGCCGCTGGCGACGTCGATGGCATAGAGGCGGCCGTCGGCCGAGCCGGCGTAGAGCGCGCCGTCGAAGATCGTCGGCGTGGAGATGACCGGTCCCTTGGCGGCGAAGCGCCAGATGGGCCAGCCGGAACTGGCGTCCATGGCGTAGATCGTGCCGTCGGTCGAGCCAACGTAGAGGATGTCGTCGGCCAGCTTGGGCGACGAGGTAACGGCGCGATTGGCCTTCGTCTGCCATTTGGCCTTGCCCGCGCCAAGTTCCAGTCCCAGAATCTGGCCGCTTTCCGTGCCGAAGTAGACAAGCTCTTCGGAGACGTAGGGCGTCGAACGCACCGGGCTATAGACGTTGGTCTTCCAGTAGAGCTGGCCGCGGAGGGCATTGACCACGTAGAAGAAGCCGTCGTCGGCCCCGAAGAAGACGTGGTCGAAGCGCACCGCCGGGGTGGAGTAGATGGCGCCCTCGGCCGTAAATTGCCAGTTGAGACGCCCCTTGCGCAGTTGCAGCGAGTAGAGCGAATGGTCGGACGAGCCGATTAGCACCGCGTCTTCATGGGCGATGGGCGACGCGCCGATGCCGCCGCCGGTGGGGAACTTCCACAGGAACTCGCCCTTGTCGGCGGTGATGGCGTACAGGTTGTGGTCGTAGGCGGAGACGAACACGATGCCCTTAGCCGCGGCGGGTCGTGAGCGAATCTCGTCTTCGCAACGGAAGACCCACAGCGGCTTGACCTGGCTGATGCCGGCCTTGAGCGTGGCCGCCGGGGTGCCGGCGGTCGCTTCGTCGAAGCTGCGGCCGCTCTCCTGCAACCCGATGCGCTGCTCCAGGTCGGTCTCGTCGGTGTCGCTCTGCGACAGAACGAGCAGCGCCTCGCGCAGGGCCATCGCGTCCGGGAAGCGGTCCTTGGGATCGTAGGCCAGGCAGCGCATGATGATGGCTTCGAAGGCGCGCGAGATGACTGGGTTGGCGGCGCGGATCGGCCGCTCGCTAAAGGTGAAGGGCGTCTCCTGGCGCGGGTCCTGGCGGGTCAACAGGTGATGAAGCGTCGCGCCCAGGCCATAGACGTCGGCCGCGGGCGTTGCCTCCCCGCGGTACTGCTCCGGCGGCGTGTAGCCGGCGGTGCCGATCATCGTCCCCTTGTCCTGATTGGCCTCAAATAGCTTGGCAATGCCGAAGTCAATGAGGCGGATGTGATTGTAGGGGTCGAGCATGATGTTCGATGGCTTCAGGTCGCGGAAGACGATGGGCTGGGGCTTCTGGCTGTGCAGGTAGGCCAGCGCGTCGCACACCTGGAGCGCCCAGTCGAGCGCCTTCTGCTCATCGAGGTACTCATCCGTCTCGTCGAGCCACTGTTGCAGATTCTGGCCGGGGACAAACTCCAGCACCAGATAGCTGCGATTGCCGTCAGTGAAGTAGTCGAAGATGTCGGGGATGGCGGGGTGGTTGAGCATGGCCAGCATGCTCGCCTCGCGCTCGAACGACTTGATGGTCAGTTCGCGCATCTCCGGGTCGGCCGTGCCGATGACCATCTCCTTCACCGCGCACAGGCGGGTGACGGATGGGAAGCGCAGGTCGCGCGCCCGGTAGACGGAACTGAACCCGCCGACGCCCAGCGCGCCCATGACCATGTAGCGCCCCTGGAGCACTTCGCCCGATTGCAGGCCGTTAGCGTCGCGCCGGGCTAGCGGGTTGCTCTCGCTGCCCTTTTTCGATGGCATTTCTCGCGTGCCGAATCCCATACGCTTTTTCCGTTGCGGTGTGCGGTCGCGCCCCGATGGAGCTCGTCCAGCGGCAATTATAGTGACGGGTGGGGCGATCCTTCAAATGAATTTAGCGTGAACGCCGGCGCGGTGTCGAGGGGCGAATTACCAATTCGCCCTACACTGGCCGCCACAGCCGTTCCGCGCCCACGGCCCAACCCGGCGCGAACTCGCCGCCGGCCGCGGCGTCGGCCATCACCCGCAAGCCGTCCTCGCGCAGCTTCCGCGCCAGATCGTCCGGGCCGGTGAAAAACGAACTCAGTTGCGACTTGTAGGCGGCGACGGCGGCGATCTTGGCCGCCAGCGCGCCGGCGGTCAGCCACACCGTCTCGGCCGCCCATTCGCCGCGCGCCGCCGGCGGCAGGACTTCGGCCAGCGCGCCGGGCCGCATGGTATAGGGGTAGTCCTCGTAATAGGCCAGCTCGGCAAAGACCCGCTCGGCCGCCCCGCGTGTTGTCAGATGATCGACATGGCCGCCGACGCCCAGCGGCGCGTAGACGCGCCCGGCCGGCGGTAGCGCCCGCAACGTCTCGGCCAGCGCATCGACCGTCGCCGCGTCGGCCGGGTTCGGCGGGCCGAACATGTCGGCCGGACCGGGGTAGAGCGCAACGCCCGCCTCCGGGCCGCAGCGGTAGATGCAGTCGAGGAAGGAAAGGTGCAGCGCGCCGGCGCGCAGCACAGCCAGCGCGGCATGGTCTTCGGCGCGACGCTGGGCCACCATCGCCTCGGCCGCGCCGCCGCTCTCAGCCCAGCGCTGGTGTAGCGCCTGCACCGTCTCGGACACCGGCTCGTCGGGCGGGTCGCCGCCGGTGATGGTGACGACGAGGATGGACTGGCCAGCGCTCGCATAGCGCTCGATCTGTCCACCGCACGACAACACGGCGTCGTCGAAGTGGGGGGAGAGGTAGAGATGGTCGTAG
>CAZSOD010000080.1:8711-15880 GCA_964608255.1 uncultured Ardenticatenaceae bacterium | reverse complement strand
CGTCCCCTGGCTGGCCCCCGGCGCGGTCTTCCCATCCACTATCGACGCCATCGAACTGGCGCGATAGTAGAACACACCTTTGACAAGCCTGACAGGTACCGGGCGTTGGGGGTCGCCAACGCCCGATACCTGTCAGCTCTCTCCACGTCTGCTATAATCCCTCTGAGCGTGGCCGCGCGGCGCAGCCATCCCTACGGCCCCCGCCCCCGCTGCCCGGCGACATCAACCCATACCCATCCAGGAGCATCCACCCATGATCGTCACCACCGCCCAACTCTTCCAGGTCGCCTACGGCCAGTTTGCCGTCGGCGCGTACAACATCAACAACATGGAGCAGGCCCTCGGCCTCTTCCAGGGCCACATTCAGGCCCAGGCCCCGTTCATCATCCAGATCAGCAAGGGCGCGCGCAAGTATGCCAACCCGCGCGTGCTGGAGGCCATCATCCGCGCGGTGGAGAATGAATACCCGGAGGCCATCTTCGCCGTCCACCTTGACCACGGCGACGAGCAAACCTGCTACGACTGCATCGACTCCGGCTTCTACTCGTCGGTCATGATCGACGCCTCGCACGAGCCCTTTGCCGAGAACGTCGCTATCACCCGCCGCGTCGTGGAGCGCGCCCACGCCAAGGGGATCAGCGTCGAATCGGAGCTGGGCATGCTGGGTGGCGTTGAAGAGGACATCAAGGTGGACGAGAAGCACGCCATGCTGACCGACCCGGACGAGGCCAAGGCGTTCGTGCAGCAGAGCGGCTGCGACAGCCTGGCCGTCGCCATCGGCACCAGCCACGGCGCGTACAAGTTCTCCGGCTCGCAAGGACTGCATTTCGACCGCATCGCCGCCATCCAGGAGGCGCTACCCGGCTTCCCGCTGGTCATGCACGGCAGCAGCAGCGTCCCCCAATCGGAGGTGCAGCGCATCAACGCCGCCGGCGGCGCGCTCAACCCTTCGGCCAGGGGTGTGGACGATAACCAGTTCGCCCGCGCCGCGAAGCTGGGCGTGACCAAGGTCAACATCGACACCGACGGCCGCCTCGTCTGGACGCGCGTCCATCGCGAGTTCTTCCGCGACCACCCTGAGGGCTTCGACTTCCGCACGCCGGGCAAGGAGTACGTCAAGGCCTACGCCGATTTCATCGTCGACAAGAGCCGCAAGCTCGGCTCCTTCGGCACGCTCGACCGGGTCCGGGCGGCGGTCGGATAAGAGGCTGACGCAAAGACGCAAAGAAGAGAAGAGGAAACCACCGATTACCCGGATTACACAGATTCGCGTTCTAGAATCTGTGCAGTCTGTGGTTCCCTACCCATTTGCGTCTCCGCGTCTTTGCGTTTAGCTCTTCGCGTCCTTGCGTTAAGTTCCTGTCCATGAGCGGCGACGTTCGGCACGAGGTTCGCGGCGAGGCGGTGCGACTGCTGGCGGAGCGGGCGCTCTACTGGCCCAGGGCCGGGGCGCTGGTCGTGGCCGACCCCCACTTTGGCAAGGCGGCCGCCTTTCGCGCCGGGGGCATTCCCATCCCGGCGGGCACGACGGCGGCGATGCTGGCCCGTCTCGACGCCGCGCTCGACCGCAGCGGCGCGGCGCGACTCATCGTCCTGGGCGACCTGCTCCACGCCCGCGCCGGGCGCGCGCCGCGCACGCTGGCAACCGTGGCTGCGTGGCGGGCCGCCCGGCCCAACCTGAGCATTACCCTCATTCGCGGCAACCATGACGCCCGCGCCGGCGACCCACCGGCCGATTGGCGCGTGGAGTGCCTGGACGCGCCGGTAGAGGAACCGCCCTTTACTTGGCTACACGAACCGCCGGCGTTTGACGAACGACAAGTGGCGAGTGACGAGTCAGGGAGAAACGACGAGCCACGAGCGACGAGCGACGAGTTGAGAACAAGTGACCGGCCGACTCGTCGCTCGTCATTCGTCACTCGTCACTATCCCGTCGCCGGCCACATCCATCCGGCCGTCACGCTCAGCGGCGGCGGCCGCGTCTTCTCGCTGCCCTGCTTCTATTTCGGCCGCGACTACGCCCTGCTGCCCGCGTTCGGCGATTTCACCGGCACGGCCATCGTTCGGCCGCGGTCGGGCGAGCGCGTGTTTATCGTCGCCGAAGGGCAAGTGATTCCCAAGTGATCTCCTCGCTCGTAATCCAGCGCTTTAGCGCGCTCTTCGACCCAACCAGAAGGCGACCGCCCGCCACGCCAGCACAAACAGCCCACCCAACCCCAGCATGACGAGGATGAACGGCAGCGGGATGGCCCCCTGGCCGCGCAGCAGGGCGCGCAGCACAAGCCCCAGCGGCGCGGCGACCAGCCAGGCGTTCAGGGCGCGGCCGATCCAGGGCTGCCACCCGGTCGATGTCTCAAGCCGGTACGCTCCCAATAGCGCGGCGGCCACGGTCCACGGCAGGGCAACAGCCAGCGTGGTCGTCAGCAGGCTGGGCAGCGCCGCCGCGCCGGTCATGTTGTGGTCGCGCTGGCCGATGAAGACAAATAGCAGCAGGACCAGCCAGTCCCCGACCGGGAGCCACCACGGGAAGCCCGCGCGCCGCGCCGCGGGCGCGTCAATGGATTTGTTGGATTGCATGGCGTTAGTTTTAGCCCACCTTGCCGCCTCGGGCTACCGGCGGCCGAAGCGCACGCGCACCCCGCTCCTGGGGCGCGGGAAAGGAATGTGGCGGTAGCGCAGGTCTTGCCCCGGCTCCAGTTCCCACTGGTAATCGCGCAGGAGTAGCGCCAGCATCACCCGCATCTCCGCCTGGGCGAAGTTGGCCCCCAGGCAAATGCGCGGGCCGCCGCCAAAGGGGATGTACGAGTGCGGCGGGCGTTTCGCCTCGTCCAGCCAGCGGTCGGGATCGAAGCGCGCCGGATCGGGCCAGACGCGGCCGTTCTCGTGCGTGCCGGCGATCTCCAACCGCACGGTCCAGCCGGCGGGGATGCGATAGCCGCGGTAGACGGCATCGCGGCGCATGACGCGAAACGACCCGATAACCGGCGTGACGGCGCGCATGGATTCATCTAGCACGGCGTTGAGATAGGGCAACCGCCGCAGTGCCTCCAGATCGGCCGCGCTGTCGAGCATCGACGCCTCGGCGCGCGCCCGCGCCAGCGCGTCCGGCCGCTGCGCCAGTTGCAGCATGAGGTTGGTCATCACCGTCACGGTCGTGTCATGCCCGGCAAAGAGCTGGTTGTGGGCCTCGTCCACGACCTCGTCGTGGGCCAGCGGCCGCCCGTCCTCGTCGCGGATACTCAGGATGGCCCCCAGCAGGTCGGGCGGCTGTTCCCGCAACCCCTCGCGGCGGCGAACGATGCCGGAGATGGCGGCGCGCAGCTTGCGGTTGGCCCGCAGCGCCCGGCCATAGGTCGTGATTGGCAGGTTGACCGGCACGGCCGCCAGCCCCGCCGTCCAGAGCCGGAAGTGGCGGCTCAAGTAGGCCACGTCGACGCTCGGGTCATCGCCCAGCAACAGCGCGACGATCAGCTCAAAGACCAGCTTCTGGTTGGCCGGGATGAGCGTCACCGGCTCGCCGGCGGCTGCCCAGCGCTCGTAATGGGCCGCGGCCAGGCGCAGGAACGTGGGCGCAAAGGCGCTCATGGCGCTGTGGCGGAACTGGGGCATCAGCAGCCGGCGGCGGCGGGTGTGTTCCTCGCCCACGAGCATGGCCGTGCAACTACCCCCGAGCAGGCGGCGCGTGGTGGGGTTCCAGTGGTTTTCCAGATAGTCCCCCTCGCCGCGGAAGATCCAGCCGTTGCCGCCCTCGTCCAGCAGGAAGACCGTTGGCGCGCCGAGCAAGTGGGTCTTGAAGACGTCGCCATATCTGGCGCGGCGCTCGGCCACGAAGCGATGGGGGTCGCGGCCGAAATGGAGCGTCTCGCCGACGTAAGGCAGTCCCAGATCGCCCGGCGGCAGCGGCAGCCCGGTCGGGTCGGTCACGTCAAGAGGGCAACCAATGGCATCGGTCATGGGGTCCAGGCTCCGCGTTTCAGGTGGCTCCATTGTGCCGCGAGATGGGCGGGCCGCCAAGCGATAGCGCCTTCTTAGCGTCGCCGGCGGGCCAGCAAAGCGGCGGCCGAGGCGAGCAGCGCCGCCGGGCGGGGGATTCGGCACACGGTGAGCACATGAAGGGGACACAACCTTGTCTGGTCGTGCCCCCTTGGCATGGGTCTTGCCCGGCGAGAACGCGGCCCGGCTAGTCGCTGGCGATAAAGCTCAGGTAGACAAGGAAGCCGGGGGCGCGGGTATCGGGCGTTCCGGTGGCGGTGGGCGTCGCGGTGGGCGTCCGCGTCGGCCGGCGCGTGGGCGACTCGGTCGCCGTCGGCTCCGCGGTTAGTTCGGTCGTCGCCGTGGGCGTGGGCGTGAAGATGATGTACTCGGCGGTGGCCGTCGGGGTCGGGGTGGCGGCGTCCGGCGGCGTGGCGCTGGGCGAGGGGGTGACCGTCGCCGTGGGGTCAAGGGTCGCGGTGGCCGTGGGGCTGGGCGTAGCCGTGGCTGTCGCCTGCCCGGTCGCGGTCGGCGTCGGCGTCACCCGCGGATCAGGGTCGTAACCGACGCGAGCATCATCAAGAATGAGCTCGTCCAGGCAGTAGGAGCCGCCAGGCGCGCCGCCCGTCGCCCGCATACCGCCCAGGTCAGAGCGGTTTAGCGCCGGCATCGACGACAGCGGCAGGGTCTGATCATAGCCCGCGCCGTCGAGCCACAGGGCAACCCGGCCCGTATAGCGGTTCCAGCCCGTCTCGACCTGGAAGAAGCGGTCGCCGGGCGCGGGCAACCACGGCAGGTTGCCGCCCACGGGTTGATAGCGCATTTGATAGGCGTTGCCCTGCCGCCGCACGGCCAATTCCATGAGCGGCGCCGGTGTGGTGGTGCGGCTGTCGGCGTACTGCTGCATCAGGACGAACGCCTGCCCCTCGTTGAGCCGCAGGTTGCTCAACTTGAGCGCGAAGCGGCTGTAGAGCGAGTCGGTCGAAGCCCAGTTGGGCCGTAACTGGGACTGGTAGAACGTATCGCCGCGCGGGGTGATGTCAAGGCCCGAACCCTCGACGCCACAGGCCAGGCTCAGCCGGCTGGTAGGGCTGCCGGACCAGTTCGTGAAGTTGTAGCGGGCAATATCGGCTTGCCAGGCGCCGTTGCCGAAGCGGCCGCGGCCGACATCGTAGCAGTTGAAGCGGTCATAGAGGTAGTAATCCATCGCCGGCGCTTGCGGTTCGGCGGGCACATTGCCGGCCAGAAAGCGGTCGAGGACGTTGCGCGTCATACGCGAGATGGCCGGCTGGTTCAGGCCCAGCGCCCACCCGGTGGTGCCGGCCGAGAAAAGCGCGCCGCCGCCGGGCACGGTGTAGATACCCATCAGCGCGAAGCCGTCCAGGTCGCGGATGTTGCTGTAGACCGTGGTCAGGCCGAGGATGGTGAAGTTGTAAGGCGTGCCGGTGTTGGCCAGGGGGCCGATCAGCGTCGAGCCGTCGGTAGCGCAGTTGAACGGCATGCCGTCCGATTCCTTATCGTGGATTGACGTGTCCAGCGTCGCGCCCTTGCCGATCAACTGGTTTTCGGCGACGCCTGTTCCCTGAAAGACCCAGTGGTTGGTGTTGACGGCGTAATAGCCTTCGCCCTTCGCGCCGGGGTAACCGCCCTCCGGCCAGTGCAGGCCGGTGATACCGAACGGCGAATCGTAGATGGGGTAGTTCCAGGGGTTATCGGTCGCCAGTTGGGCCGATTTCTCCGGGTCCTTCTGCCAGCTCTTGTAGCCGATCATCGTCCGGCCGTTGTCGGCGAAGCGCACCTGCCACCACATGGTGTTGCCGCTCAGGCTCAGGAAGCGGCCGCCGCGGGCCAGGAACTCCTTCACCCGCTGCCGCATGTCCCACGACCAATACTCGCTGTGACCGACGATCATGGCCACGTCGTAATGCGTCAGCAAGTCCGGGTGGAATTGCAGGTCGTAGGTGGTCGCATATTCGACCGCGTAGCCGTTGCTCTCCAGCCAAGGGATGGCAACGGCCTCCCAGAACTTGTATTTACCCACGCCGGTTGTGTAGGGCCGGTCGAAACTTACCTGGGTCGATTTGGTGGTGTCGCCAAAGCCGTAGAGCGAGCCGCCGCCGTAATCGTTGTAGGCCTGATGGGTATTGACCGACGAGAGGAACAGCAACCGGGCGGTCGAACCGGGGTTGCGCTCGCGCACCCAGAAGATGATCGGCCGGATGCGGCCCGCCTGCGTCTTCATATCGGCCACGTAGACGCCGGACGGCCAGTCAAGGGGCACGGTGAACGTCGCCGCCGCCGGCCAGCCGCAGCCGGTGTCATAGCGGTTGGTGCAGCCGTAGGTTGCGGCGGGCACGTTCGTGAGCGTGGTCATCAACTGCCGCGTCACGCCCTCGCGGTAGATGGCGAGATCGACCTTCGACCCCGCGTCAACCGAGATGTGAAAATCGAACGACTCGCCCTGGGTGACCGAGACCTTCGACGTGTAGCCGCCGAAATTGTAGACCGTTTCGTCGGCTGCCAGTGGACCGGCGTCGCCGCTGTCGCCCTGCTCGTCGGCGCAACCCGGCAACAGCAGGATGAGGATGCCCAGCGCAGGCAGCAAGAGCACCCGGAGGAACAAGGGCAAGCGTGTCATGAGACCCAGTCTCCAATGCTAGTTGGGATGCGGGGTCAGGGCTCAGAGCGGCAGGCAGCCGGGGTGGCCCACTGTCTCCCCACTTGTAGTCTACCAGCGCTTACTTACGCTGAAAATTAACATGGCGAAAACAGCCGGGGCGTAAATCCCCGGCCGCTATGCGGCGCGAATCACCGATTGGCGGGGCGCGGCGGCCGGCGCGATTCTGGAGAACGGCGCACCCTGGGGCCCGAATCTCCAGAACCGCGCGTCACCCGACCTAGCGCGTGACCGGCACATATTCGCCGGAAATGTAGCTGAGATAGATGCGGTAAGCGCCGCCCGCCTCAATCGTGGCGGTCGCCGTCGCCGTGGGCGTCGCCGACGGCTGCGGGGTGCGCGTCGGCCGCCGCGTCGGCTTAATCGTCGCCGTGGCCGTGGGCGTCAGCGTGGGCGTGGCCGATGGCGTTAGCGTCGCCGTGGCCGTGGGCGTCAGCGTCGCTCCCTCGTCGGTCGCCGTAGGCGTGGCCTCCAGCGTCGCCGTCTCCGTCGCGGTCGGCGTGGGCGTCGCTCCTTCCTC
>CAZSOD010000080.1:0-8611 GCA_964608255.1 uncultured Ardenticatenaceae bacterium | reverse complement strand
CCCCCGTCGAGGATCAGTTCATCGAGGCAGAGCGACCCGCTGGGGGCCAGCCCGCTAGGCCGCATGCCGCCCACGTCGAAGCGGTTGAGCGCGGGCATCGTGCTGATCGGTAAGGTCTGGTCGTAGCCCGCGCCGTCGATCCACAGGGCGACGCGGCCCGTATACCGGTTCCAGCCCGTCTCGACCAGGAAGAACCTATCCGACGGCACGGGAACCCAGGGCAGGGTGCCGCCGACGGGCTGGTAGCGCATCTGGAAGGCCCCGCCCTGCTGGCGAACAGCCAGTTCCATCAACGGGGCTGGTTCGCTCGTGCGCGTGTCGGCGTACTGCTGCATCAAGACAAAAGTCTGCCCCTCATTCAGCTTCAGGTTGGTCAGTTTGAGCGAGAAGTGGCTATACAGCGCATCGGTCGAACCCCAGTTCGGCCGCAACTGCGCCTTGTAGCGCGTATCGCCGCGCGGGGTCAGCTCCATACCCGATCCGTCCACGCCGCAGGCCAGCGTCAGCTTGCTCGCGCCGCTGCCCTCCGAGTTGTAGAAGTTGTTGCGGGCGATGTCGGCCTGCCAGGCCGTGTTGGCGAAGCGGTTGAGGCCGATGTTGTAGCAGTTGAAGCGGTTGTAGTAGAAGTAGTCGGCATCGGGTTGGGCCGGCTCGGCCGGCACGTTGCCCGCCAGGAAGCGGTCGAGGATGTTGCGCGTGATCTTGCTGATGACCGGATTGCCCAGGCCGTTGGCCCAGCCGGTGGTTCCGGCGGAGAAGAACGCGCCGCCGCCGGGCGTGGTGTAAATGCCCATCAGCGTGAAGCCGTGCAGCGCGCGGATCTCGCTATACACGTCGGTCATGCCCAAAATGGTGAAGTTGTGGGGCGTGCCCATGTTGCCCAGGGGGCTGGTCAGGGTGTTGCCGTCGACGCCGCAGTTGAACGGCATGCCGTCCGATTCCTTGTCCTGCACCGAGGTTTCCAGCGTCAGCCCCTTGCCGATGAGCTGGTTTTCAGTCACGCCCGTGCCCTGGAAAATCCAGTGGCCGGTGTTCAGGGCGTAGTAGCCGTCGCCCTTCGCGCCCGGGTAGCCGCCCTCTGGCCAGTGCATGCCGGTGACGCTGAACGGCGCGTCGAAGATGGGGTAGTCCCAGGGGTTGTCGGTGCTGAGTTGGGGCGACTTTTCGGGGTCGTCCTGCCAACCCTTGTAGCCGATCATCGTCCGGCCGTCGTCGCTGTAACGCACCTGCCACCACATGACGTTGCCGCTCAGGCTGGCGAAGCGGCCGCCCCCGGCCACGAACTCCTTCACCCGCTGGCGCATGTCCCACGACCAGTATTCGCTGTGGCCGGTAATGACCGCCACGTCGTAGTGGGTCAGCAGGTCGGGGTGGAAATGCAGATCATACGTGGTGGCGTATTCGACCGTGTAGCCGTTGCTCTCCAGCCACGGGATCATCTTGGCTTCCCAATACTGGTATTTGCCGACGCCGTTGCTGTAGGGCCGGTCGAAGCTGACTTGCGTCGACTTGACCGTGGCGCCGAAGCCGTAGAGGGAGCCGCCGCCGAAGTCGTTGTAAGCCTGGTGGGTATTGACCGACGACAGGAACAGCAGGCGCGAACGGGAGCCGGGGTCTTTCTCGCGCACCCAGAAGATCATCGGCCGGATGCGGCCCGCCTGGGTAATGAGGTTGGCGATGTAGGCCCCCGACGGCCAGTTGTCCGGAATGGTGAAGCGGGTCGCCGCCGGCCAGCCGCAGCCGGTGGCATAGCCGTCGTTGCAATTGTAGGTGGCGGCGGGGATGTTGTTCAGCGTGGTCATCAGCTGGCGCGTCGCACCCTCGCGGTAGATGGCAATCGTGGCGATCGTGCCGGCATCGACGGAAATGTGGAAGTCGAGCGACTCACCCTGGGTAACCGACACCTTCGAGGTGTAGCCGCCGAAGTTGTAAATCGTATCATCGGCCGCCACCGGCCCGGCGTCGCCGCTCTCCAGGGAGCGGCGCGGCCGCAAAGCGGCGCAACCGGTTAGCGCCAGCAACAGCAACCCGACCATTGGCAGCCAGAACGCGCTGCGACGAACGACGCCAGTAGGCATTGACCCAACCTCCGATGCAAGCAGCCATGTGGGCCGCAGTGGGGCAACCCTCTTGGGGGCCCCGACGCCCATCGTATGGAATAGCACCGCCCGCTTACGGTGAAGATTAAGTTTTACTCAGGCTCATCCGCCGGCAGGGGAGAGAAAAAGAACGTAGCGCGATTCTCCCGAATCGCGCTACGGCGGTTGGCGCTGTGTCGCGCCGCTCAGACGCGGTTCGGCCGAATCGCGCGACAACGGCCGTCAATCGTCGCCGGCCAGCACGATCGCCACATCGTCGATGTTTGGGTTGGCCAAATTGGCCGTCGCGCCCGCCCAGTAGAGGTCGAACGCACAGGCCGAGGCATCGCCCAGCGCCGTGGGGGCGCAGCGCGCGAGATCGGACGGGCCGAAGGTCAGCCCGCCCGCGTTGGCGCGGCCGGCCACGCTCAGGACGATGTCGTTCCGCGCCGTCAGCCACAGGCCGTCGACGTTCTCCGGCGGCCCGGAGAGGCCAACGTCAGAGGCGTCCAGGTACAGCGACCACGCGCCGGCGCTGTCCTCGCCGGTCTGCGTCAGGGACAGGGCCAGCACGTCTTGCGCCATCCCCGGCAGCAGATGGGGCCGCGCCCCGACGCGGAAGCTGCCGAGCGTGCTGAGCAGCAGGCGGCCGTCGGGCAGCACCGCCAGCGCGTCGATGTCCTCCGAACCGGACTCAAGACCAAGGTCTGAGCCGTCCAGGTAGAGGCTGAGCGTGCCGGCGGTCTCGTCGCCGGTGCGGGTGGGCACAAAGCGCAGCAGATCGGCATCGGTGATGCGGCCCTGGCCGGCGATGTTGCTCATCGTCCGGTCGACGCTGAGCAGCAGCGAGCCGTCGGGCAGAAAGGCGAAGGCGTCAACGTCGACCCCGCCCAGGCCAACGTCGGAACCGTCGAAGTAGGGGAACCAGCGCTCGGCCTGCGGTGCGTAGATGAGAATGTCCTCCTCGCCGTAGGCGATGTCGCCGATCGCGCCGTCCTGGGCAAAGCTGAGGTAGATCTTGTCCGACGAGGGGGGCGGGGGCGGCGGCGGTTCATCGACGGGGAGGTCGTAGACCAGCTCATCGACGCAGATAGCGCCGCCGCCGCCGCCGGCTACGGCGATAGCGCCGAAGTCGGCGCGGTTCAGCAGGGGCGTGGCCGACAGGTCAACCGTCTCGGCCACGCGGCGCTGGCCGTCCACCTTGAGCACAACCAGATTGTTTGCCCGGTCCCAGGCCGTTTCCAAGAGGAAGAAGCGGTCGGCGGGCACGACGGCCCAGGGCAAGTTGCCGCCCGCGGGTTGATAGCGGACCACAAGGCGGCCGTCGCGCCGGCCGAGCTGGAGCGAGGCCACCGGAACTGGCGGCGACGTTCGCCGGTCGTCGGCCGACTGCTGGAACAGCTCCACCGTGGCCCCCTCGGCCAGCGACAGGCCGCGCAGGTTCAGGTAGACCCGGGTCGCCAGCGTCGGCGTGCCCGACCAGTCGGTCGTAAGGTTGGTGACGTAGCGCGAGCCGTTGTCCATTCGCAACTCAAGCCCCGACCCGTCGTAGCCACAGGCGGCGGTCAACCGGTTGCTGCCGCCGCGCACCACCTCGACGTAGTTGAGCTTGGGCGCGTCCTCCTGCCAGGCGTTCGAGGTGAAGCGGCCGCGCGACAGGTTGGCGCAATTGAAGCGGTCGCGGAAGAATACGTCGGCGTCGGCCGCCGCCGGTTCCTGCGGAAAGTTACCGCTCAGGAAGCGGTCGAGGACGTTGCGGGTGATGCGATCAACTGCCGGCTGATCGAGGCCCAGCGACCAGCCGGTTGTGCCGGCCGAGAAGACTGCGCCGCCGGCGGGCGTCGTGTAGAGGCCCATCATGGCGACGCCGTCCATGTCGCGCTGCTTGCTGTTGACGGGCGTCAGGCCAAGGATGGTGAAGTTGCGCGGCGTGCCGGTGGCGGAAATCGGGCCGAGGATGGTCGTCCCATCGGCGGCGCAGTTGAACGCCAGGCCGTCCGATTCCTTGTCGTGGATGGACGTGGCGCGCGTCGGCCCCTTGCCGAACAGATCGTTCTCGCGCAGGTTGGTTCCGGTATAGAGCCAGTGGCCGGTATTCACGGCGTAGTAGCCGTCGCCGGTGCTGCCGGGATAACCGCCGTAGGGCCAGTGGAGGCCGATTATGTTGAACGAGGGGTCGAAGATGGGGTAGTCCCAGTTCAGGTCGGTCGCGCCCTCGCGGGTCTGCACCGGGTCGTCGCGCCAGTTCTTGTAGCCGATCATGGTGCGGCCGTTGTCCTCGAAACGCACCTGCCACCACATGGTGTTGCCGCTCAGGTTGACGAAGCGGCCGCCGCGGGCGACGAACTCCTTCACTTGCTGGCGCATGGCCCATGACCAGTACTCGCTATGCCCGGCGATGATGGCGACGTCGTAGTGGGCCAGCAGGTCGGGGATGAACTCCAGGTCGGAGGTCGTGGCGTAAGCCATCGGGTAGCCCGCGCCCTCGGCCCAGCGGACGAAGGGCTGCTCCCAGCGGGTGAACAAGCCCAGGCCGCGGCCGTCGAAGGGCCGGTCGAAGCTGACCTGCTGCGCCTTTTCGCTGCCGCCGAAGCCGTAGAGCGACGCACCGCCGAAGTCGTTGTAGGCATTCCAGGTGTTCACCGACCCCAGAAACACCATCCGCGCCGCACCGCCGGGGTTGGCCTCGCGCACGAAGAACAGCATCTGGTCGGTGGCGGTCGCGGTGCGCGGGATGTCTACCGTGTAGATGCCTGAGGGCCAGTCGGCGGGAACGGTGAAGGTAACGGCCGCGGGCCACTCACACCCCGTCGCCGACTTCCCGGCGCAGTTATAGGACCGCGTCCGGACGTTCGGGATGGTCGTCACGAACTCGCGCGTCGCCCCTTCGCGGTAAACGGTCAGGCTATAGGCGTCGCGGCGGCTGTTGGAGATATGGAAGGACAGGCTTTCGCCGGGCGCGACTGACAGCTTGGAGGCATAGCCCCCGGTATTCGTCAACGCGCCCTGCGGCGAAGCGTCGTCATCCTGGCCCGTTTCCATCGGGCGGGCTAACAAGTCATGCAGGGGATCGGCCGCCTGACACGCGGCCAGCGACAGGCAGAGCGCCAGCGCTAGGAAAATCATCGGGCGAAACATGGCACGACACTCCCGGTCGGGTTTCCCCTCTCCCCATGAGGCGCGTGCCCTTTGCGCGCGCCTCACTCCCTCCAGGAGCGACCACCAAGGCAACAAACAGGACAAAAAACGCGGTCGCTATGACGTTTCCCTCGTAAGCAGAATTTACCGCGTCTATAGTGAGTCTGCCACATTGCCGCAGCGCTGTCAACCGTAATAGTGCATGCTGGGCGCCAAGTCGCCTCCGCGCCGCTGGGTCAGGCGCTGTCCGGTGCGGGGCGGCGCGGCCAAGGGGTCAGGGCGACGAGACAAGCTCCAGGGCATCAACGTTGGCCGTTGCCGCCAGCCCGTTGGCTGAGCCCTGCCAGGCGCGGCTAACGCCGGCGCACCGCGTGGTTGGCCCTGGCGTCAGGCCCGCGCAAGCGAAGACGTCACCGCGGGCCATCACTTGCCCGCCGATGGTCACATTGGCGTCGGAGGAGAGATAGACGACGTCCTGGAACACGGCTATGGCGTCGATATCACCCAGCCCGCCCGCCAGGTCGCTGCCGTCAATGTAGAGCGCCCACGTGCCGGGCGTGCTGGCCGAGCCGAGCGCGCCGCTGAACACCAGGACATCCTCATCGGCGGCGGTGACTCCGGGCACCTTCGCCGCCCCGACAGTGCTGATTAGCAGCCGTCCATCGGGCAGCAGGGCGATGGCGTCCACGTCCTCGCCCGCCAGCGTCAGCCCGGCGTCCGAACCGTCGAAGTACCAGCTATAGAGGCCGGTGGCCGGGTCGAAGCGCACGATGTCGCTGTCGTCGACGGCCGTCGCGCCGATGCCGGGCAGGTTCTTCACGGGCGCGTCGGGGCTGAGCAGGAGCGTGCCGTCGTCCAGACGCGCCAGAGCATTCACGTCGCCCGGCAGGCGGTTGGCGGAGCCGTCGAACAGCAGCGACCAGCCGGCGGGAGTCTGGAACAGCACGTCCTCATCGCGCGCGGGGCCGAAACCGGCCACCGGGCCATCGGCGAACAGGCTGATGGCCAAGCGCGGGCGGGCGACGAAGCGGGCTGTCACATCCAGGTTGCCGCTCAGCGTCAGGGCCAGCGGGTTGGTCGCGCCGCTCGCCCCGCCGCTCCAGCCGCTGAACGAGTGGTCGGGGTCGGGCACGGCGGTCAGCGTCACCGTCGTGCGGCCGTTGTAATCCGCGCCGCCGGCGCAGTTGGGCGACGGAGCCACGTTCACGCTGCCCGGCCCGTCGGCATGGGTGGTCACCGCGAAACAGGCGGCGAAGGCGGCGCTGAGGTTCAAGTTGGCGTTCAGCGTTACGGTCAGCGGGTTGGCCGTCCCGCTGCCGTCGCCGCCCCATTGATCGAAGAAGTAGCCGGCGTCGGGCACGGCTGTCGCGGTCAATACCGTGCCGCCGCTGTACCCGGACGCGCCGCAATTGGGCGCGGGCGAGACAGTCACGTGGCCGCGGCCATCGTCGGTCGCCGCCACGCGCAGGCAGGAGCGAAACTCGGCCGTGAGGTTCAGATCGCGGTAAATCGTCTTGACCAGCGGATCGGCTGATCCGGCGGCTCCGCCCGACCAGCGGTCAAAGTAGTAGTCGGCATCGGGGGTCGGCGTGATCGTCAGGACGGTCCCAAAGCTGTAACCGGGCGCGCCCGCCGCATCACAGTCGGGGTCGGGCGCGATACTGACGCGGCCGCCGGGCGAGGCGGCCGCCGCGACCGTCAGGCACGGCGTCTCGCCGCCCAGGAAATCACAGCGCGCGCCGGCGTCGCGGCCGAACTGCGCCGCCAACGTCGCCAGCGCGTCGTGGATTTGCAGAAACCCGCTGCCGTAGACGTTGTCCCGTCCGGCCGCGCCCAGATCGAGCGCGCTGCTTTCCAGCGCCGCGCGCACCTCGTCCCGCGTGGCTTCCGGGGCGCAGCTCCGCAGCAAGGCCGCCGCGCCGGCCACGTGGGGGGCGGCCATCGACGTGCCGCTCTTGTAATAGTAGTCCCACACGCCCGTCGACCGGTTGAACGTCTCCTGGAGGACGCCATCGCCAAAACCGTCATTGTTGAGATCGACCGTGGAATCGCCGCCGGGCGCGGCGAGGTCGACGGCCGCGCCGTAACTGGAGTAGGAGGCGCGGGCGCGGCGGTAGTCGGTGGCGCTGACGGCGATGACCTCCGGGTGGTTGCCCGGCTGGCCGACGTAGGCGACGTTGGAGTTGCCGGCCGAGGCGACGATGACGACGTCGGCCGCGGCGGCGTAGTCGAGGGCGTCGTTGACGATGGCCGTGCTGCAGCTCGGCCAGTTGGTCGTGCACTTGCTGCCCAGCGACATATTGATGACGCCCGCCCCGTTGTCTGCGGCCCAGACAATACCCTCGGCAATGTCGCTGGTGAAGCCGCTGCCGCTGTCGTTCAGTACCTTGACGGCCATAATCCGCGCGCCATAGGCGATGCCGGTCACCCCGACGCCGTTGGCCGTGCAACCAGCCACCGTTCCGGCGACGTGGGTGCCGTGGTCGTAGCGGTCGATGGCTTCGCCGGGGCCGCTCCGGCCGGTGAGAGCGCTGTACTCGGCCGCCAGCGGCGCGCAGAAGCCATCCGCCCCGGCTGTGGCTACGCCGGTGTCCAGCACGGCGACGATCACGCCCGCGCCGTCGGCCGCGTCCCACGCCTCGTCGGCCTGCACCTGGGGCATGTGCCACTGGCGGCCGTAGAGCGGGTCGTCGGGCGCGAACTGCGCCGGCGTCCGCCGCAGCGCGTCGACCTGCACCACGTAGTCGGGCGACACACGAGCCACGCCGGGCAGGGCCGCGACGGCCGAGAGCGTCGCGTCAACCGCCGCGCCCGGCGACAGGTAGAGCCGGTACCAGTCATCGAAGACCGGTTCCAGGCGCTGCCCGGTCAGGCCAGAGGGCAAAGCGCCACCGGCCAGTTCAACGAGGACCCAATCACCGGCGCGGGGCGGGCCGGCGTCGACCGGCGACGGCGCGCCGCGCGCGGCCGAAACCGCCATCAGGCCCAGGACGATAACCGCGAGAACCAATCCGCCGGCTCGTTTCATGGTGGGACTCTCCATCACGCTTGCGCGGCCGGCCGGCCCTCGCAAACACCAGGATCCATTGGCTCGGAAAAGGAGGGCGGCCGCGACTACACCGGTCGCCCGGTGGCAACGAGCGCCTGGCTTCGCTCAACTTGGCCCTCTCTTCGCGGTTCCGCGCGACGACAAGCCGCAAGAGCCAGCATGACCAAGCGCCGGCAGTCATGGGCGCGCACCATCGTGGCCGGCGGCGCTGAAGCTCAGCGCCAGCGACCGTTGTTGTCGGACGCTGGCTTTGCTCATCGCCCGCACGGCTGAGGGCCGGCGGTCGCGCGGTCAAGCCGAACGCTGCCCGACCTCACCAGCTTCGGCGGCGCGCGCGGGGCTTCGC
>CAZSOD010000079.1:0-15905 GCA_964608255.1 uncultured Ardenticatenaceae bacterium | reverse complement strand
CGCCCTGGCGGAGGCACTGGGGCCGGCGCTGTCCAACCCGGCGACGATGAGGTCGCTGGCCGTCGAGCGTGCCCGCGCCGCCGCCCGCGCAGTTCCGGCCGACGCCTTCGCCTGGTTTAACCTGGGGACGAGCCTGAGCGAGCTGGCGACCGGCGACCCGGCGACGGCCGAGGCGGCGGCCGCGGCGTTTGATCAGGCCCGGCGATTGGGCCTGCCGCCGCGAATGCTGTGGTACCAATTCGCTCCTTACGCGGCGTACCTGGCCGTGGGTCGGGCCGAGGACGTGCTGGCCCTCACCGAGGCGACGCTGGCGACACAGGGCGGCCGCAACGTCGAGGAGACGTGGCTCTATCGCGGCTACGCCTTGCGGGTTATGGGCGACGAGGCCGGCGCGCAGGCAGCCTTCGCCCGCGCCGCCGAACTCAACCCCACGTCGCCGGTCGGACTGGCGGCCCAGCACGAACTGGAAACCGATGGCCGCGGATAAGATGGCTGCTCACGGAAAGGCACGCGCGAGGTTACGTATCGCGCCAATCCGTTATACGAGCGTCTTTCCGCGTTGAATTATTCGGCCAGGGCCTCGCGGTGGTCGATGAGCCAGATGTAGGCGTCGGTTTCCGTGCGGCCGGGAAAATCCTTAAGCAGCCCTTGCTCGCGCACGCCCGCCACGGTCGGCAGGTAGACGTTGTCGTACCATGATGCCACAGCCTCACTATAGGGCACGTCGTGCTGTTGCTCCAGGCCGAGATAATAGTGGTGTACGTCGATATGGCGGAGGATTTTTTCGTACTTGCCCGGCAGGCTGGCGATGATTTGCGCTTCGGGCCGCAAGGTCAGCAATTGGGTCCGCTCCAGGAAAGCGGCATACTCCCGGTCGCGAATCATGGTGTCGATCCATGTCTCGTGCCGCAAGGTGCGGATGACGCGGCGAACCACGCCCTGGCGGTAGATGTCGGCCATGCGCTCGGTCGCTTCCTCGCGGGCGACTTCGTCGGTCAGCGTGCCTCGGGCCGCCTCGCGCACCAGCCACTGGTATTCGCTGACGCGCAGGTATAGATCGGTGGCGGTCAGTTGGGGAAACTGGGCCTGCAACCCTTCGGCGGCGATCGCCTCAACCAGGGGGCGGTAAACGTTGTCATACCACGACATGACCGCTTCCGCGTAAGCAACGTCGGCCTGGCGCTCCGTGCCCAGATAGTAGCGGTGGGCGTTGATGTGGTCGTGGAGCCGCGCGTACTCGGCCGGATTGCTGAGCCGCAGGTCGGCATCCGGGCGCAGATCGTCGATCTGGGTTGCTTGCAGGAATTGACCGTAAACCTTCTCCTGCATGACGCTGTCAATGTCCATGTCGGCTGTCAGCCGGAAGGGGACATCTATCTCAGTGACATAGGCGTCGATGTCAACCTGTTTACGCTCGCGGGCCACGGAGATGCGATGATTGCCGTCCTTGACGAAGTAGACCTCGCCGATCTTGTATAGTTCCACCGGCGGCAGAGACACGGCCCGATAGTGGGCCCTGCGAATGTTCACCCAGCGCTCGGTTGTCTGCCGCTGAGTGGGTAGGAAGGCGCGGTCGAAGTCGCGATAGCGGCCGACGCTGCCGACGATTTTGTCCAGCGGCACCGTTTGCAGGCCTATGTCGCGCTGACCGCGATAGGGCAGGGCTTCGCGCACCTGGTCGAAGGGCAGCAGCTCGTTACTGCGTCCGGTCAGCCGCGCGATCACCTTCCGCCATAGGGAGCGGTGGTAGGCGCGCTCGAAATCATCGTAAGCCAAGGAATCGTACATAGGCGTGACCGCGCCCGCGGCTGCGGAAACAGAGAGAACAGCGCGGCCTCCGGTCAGAGCGGATTCTACGCCTGGCCGGAAGGCCGCGCCAAGAGACAGCCTACACGAGAGGGGCGTAGGTCGGTTCGTACATGTATTCGCGGACGTAGGCAGCCAGGTCGCCGGGTTCTGGCTCGGTCGCCAGACCGTCGCGATAGGCGATCTCGGCCACGGCGGCGGCGATGGCGGCCGACACGCTGCGGATGCGGTCCAACGTCGGGTAGATGCGGCCGTTGGCCATGTCGTCGTCGGTGACTTGCGCCGCCAGCGTGCGGGCGGCGGCCTCGAACATCTCGTCCGTCACGCGCCGCGCGCCGCTCACGACGATGCCCAGGCCAACGCCGGGGAAGATGTAGGAGTTGTTGCCCTGGCCGGGGTTATAGGTCTTGCCGTATAGCTTGACCGACGGAAAGGGGCTGCCGCTGGCGAAAATGGCCCGGCCGCCGGTATAGGTGTAGGCCTCCTCGGCCGTGCATTCGGACTTCGAGGTCGGGTTGGAGAGGGCGAAGATGATCGGGCGCTGGTTGTATTTGCCCATGCGCTCGATAACCTCGCGGGTGAAGGTGCGCGGTTGGCCCGACACGCCGATGAGAGCCGACGGCCGCAACTCCTCGACCGCGGCTAACAAGTCATTCAGTTGCGGATGGTCGTGGGCATAGGGCACCTTGTGCGGCGCGAGGTCGCCGCGGCTGGCGACCACCAGGCCGCGCGAGTCAACGAACCAGCAGCGCTGCCGCGCCTCTTCCGCCGACAACCCTTCTTCGATCATGGCCGAGACGACCAGGTCCGCGATGCCGACGCCCGCCTCGCCCGCGCCCAGGAAGAGAAGCCGTTGCTCGCTAATCCTCCGCTGCGGGCCGCCCTCCACGGCGATGAGCCGCAGCGCGGCAAACAGGCCGGCCAGAGTCACCGCGGCCGTGCCTTGGATGTCGTCGTTAAACGTGCGGTACTGGTCGCGGTACTTCTGGAGCAGGGCAAAGGCATGGTGGTTGGCGAAGTCCTCGAATTGCACCAGAACCTTCGGGAAGCGCCCCGTGACGGCCTGCATGAACTCATCGAGGAAGGCGTCATATTCCGCGCCGCGCAGCCGGGGGTGGGGCACGCCGATGTAGAGCGGATCGGTCTGCAGGGCCTGGTTCTCGGTGCCGACGTCGAGCATGATCGGCAGGGTCATCGACGGCGGGATGCCGGCGCAAGCGGTGTAGAGGGCCAGCTTGCCGACCGGAATGCCCATGCCGTTTGAGCCCAGATCGCCCAGGCCAAGGATGCGCTCGCCGTCGGTGACGACGATGACGCGGACGTCCTCGTTCTGCCAGTTACCGAGCAATTCATCAATGTGGCCGTGGTCATCAGACGAAATGTAGAGGCCGCGCGGCCGGCGGAAGATGTGGCCGTATTGCTGACACGCTTGCCCAACCGTTGGCGTGTAGACGATCGGCATCAACTCTTCAAGATTATCAATGAGAATACGGTAGAACAGCGTCTCGTTGCGGTCGGCCAGGTCAGTCAGGTAAACGTACTTCTCCAGGTCGGTCGGCTTTTTGCGCAGGTTCTCCAGGATGCGAGCCGATTGATCCTTCAGCGACAGGACGCGCGCCGGCAGCAAGCCGCGCAGGCCAAACGACTCGCGCTCGCGGGCGCTGAAGCCGGTGCCGCGATTGAGTAGGGGGTTGTGGAGAAGCTCCGGGCCGCGTGGAAAGTCAGCCGGGAGTTCGGGGGCTTGGCCGCCCATAGGGGCTACAGTGGACATATCTATGCCTCCAGAGAAGTGGAATGGCGCCGCCTGCCGGGCGGCCGGCGGGCCGAAAACCGCGCCGGCCGGCAGGACGCGCAAGCGACGCCGGTTCAGATGGGTGGAAAGGTTTGGGCTAAGACTGAAGTGTACACCCAAATTGCCCACCCTGTCTAATTGCGGTGGCCGCAAGACGCTCTCCGCGACGCATCCCGGCGCTTGCTGCCCATTGCGGACGGCGCGTTATTTCGTGTATCATAACCGGCATTGGCGCGGCACAAACGGCCCCCGGCCGATGGAGGTTGGCAGGCAGTGTTGGACCGGATCTCGCAGGTAGCGCTGGTAGTTCTGGGCTTGGTCGTCCTGGCCGTTCTTACGCTAGTCCTGGTGGTGTCGTGCCGCCAGACAGCCGGCGCCGGTCAGCCCACGGCGACGCCGACCTTCATCATTGCCGTACCGCCCACTCCCTTTGTCACCCTGGCCCCCGGCGCGACGGGTATTGCCGTCACGGCCGCCCCTGGCGCGACGCTTCCGCCCGTCACGTCGCCGCCCGGGGCAACCGCCACACCCACGCCCGGCCCGGTAGCTACAGTGGTTCCGCCGCCTACTGCGCCGCTGCCGCCCGGCTCCGGTCTGACCCCGGGCACGACTGTGAGCCACACGGTCAGCCGAGGGGAGTGGCTCTTGCAGATCGCCCGCTGCTATGGAGCCGCCTACTCCGGCCTCCGCGCCGCCAACGCTCTGCCTAACCCTGACTTTATCGTGCCCGGCCAGGTGATCAACGTGCCGGCGATAGGCAGCCAGGGGCGGATCATCGGCCCGCCTTGCGTTGTGGCATACACAGTTCAGCCGGGCGACACCTGGGAGACCCTGGCGGCAAGATACGCGACGACGGGGGCGATAATGCAGCGCGCCAACCCGGGACCGCTGGCCGCAGGCCGGTCGATCTGGGTTCCGCGAGTTCCCTGACGCCACATCCGATTGGGGCTGCGAATGAGGGAGTCAACGGTGGCTGCGGCCGCGCCAGGCCCGCCAACGGCCGAGCGAGCGCGTTGACACACGATAGCGGGCCCTCTATCATGCGTGGGGCGAGCAGGGCCACCGCGACATGGCGCGGGCGATGAAGGAGTGTGTTGTGAGCAACGATCCGGTATCCCTGACCTATGAGCAGTCCGTTGGCGCGGCTCCGGCCGAAGTTTATCGCGCATTCACTAACAGTACAGCGCTGCGCGAGTGGCTGTGCGACACCGCTACGGCGTCGCCGCGAGTCAACGGCCATCTGTTCGTCGGTTGGAACAACGGCTATTACGCCACCGGCCACTTTACCGAACTTGTGGAAAGCCGGCTGGTGGCCTTTGTGTGGCAGGGGCGGGGCGAACCGTACAGCACGCAAGTGCACGTCGAGATTGAACCGGCCGCGGAGGGCGCGCTTTTCACGCTGGTCCACGACGGAATCGGCGAGGGACCGGCCTGGGGTGATCGGGTGCGCGAGATCGACCGCGCCTGGCGGCGATCGCTGGAGAACCTGACCTCGGTGCTGACGACGGGCGAGGATTTGCGCGTGACCCGGCGACCGATGCTGGGCGTATTGCTGGCTACGTTCACGGGCGAAGATGTGGCGCGACTTGGCCTGCCGGACGGTCAGGGCGTGCGGCTCAGCGGCGTCGTCCCGGGCCTGGGGGCCGACAGCGCCGGTCTGCGCCAGGACGACGTCATCGTCGCCATCGATGGCGCGCCCGTGGCCGACATCATCAGCCTGCGCACCGCGCTGGGGCAACGCCGCGCTGGCGACACGGCTTGCGTTGATTTTTTTCGCGACGGCCGGCGGCAGCAAGTCGAAATGACTCTAGCGGGCCGCAAGGTGCCGGACATACCCCCGACGCGCGCGGGATTGGCGGAACGGGTGCGCGGCCGCTATACGCATGATGAGACGGCGCTGCGCGAGTTTTTGACGAGCATTACCGACCTGGAGGCCTCTTACCAGCCGGGCCCGGATGAGTGGAGCGTCAAGCAGGTGCTGGCCCATTTGATTCAGGGCGAGCGCTTTAATCACCAGTGGATTGGCGAACTGGTTGGCGGCCACGAAGGGGCTTATGATGACTATACCGGCAACCAGGCCTTACGCCTCGCCGCCACGATTCACGCGTTCCCGACTGTTGCCGATCTGGCGGCCGAGCTGCTCCGGCTCAACGCCGAAACGCTGGCGTTGCTGGAGAACCTGCCCGACGAATTTGTCCAGCGCAAGCGCACGTTCTGGCGTCTGGCGCGGACGTTTCTCGACGAGTCTTACTCCCATATCGATGACCACCTGGAGCAGATGCGCAGCGCCGTTGACGCCGCGCGGGCTGCGTGACTTGGAACCGGGCCGCGAGCCCAAGGTTGAAGTATTCATGAGGAACTTGCGATGACGAAGATGATGAGCCGCGAGACGTTCGAGCGAGCGGCCGACTATCTGCGCCGCGAGGCGCGGCCGCTGGAGCGGGCGCTGTTTCAATTCCACTTTGAAGACGGCCGCCGCACACAGGTTTTGGCCGCGCTGGTGCCCTATCAGAACGACGACGGCGGCTTCGGCCAGGCGCTTGAGCCGGATATGCGCGCGCCCTGCTCGACCGTTCTGGCGACGACCCAGGCGCTGGCGATTCTGCGCGAAATCGGGGCCAACGAAGAGACCTCGGGCCTGCCGGCCGCCCTGGCCTACCTTGTCGATGCCTATGATGTGGAAAAGGAGCGCTGGCCCATTATCGCGCCCGGCGTCGAGGATGCGCCGCGCGCGCCGTGGTGGAGTTATGCCGACAGCGCCGAAACCTTTCGCGGCTTCTGGGCCAATCCGCGCGCTTCTGTGGTTGGTTATCTGTGGCAGTATCGCAAGCTCGTCCCGTCGCCCTTTGTTGAGGAGGCGCTGCGGTCGACCGTCAACGACCTGATGACGTATGCCCAACACATGGAGATGCACGACCTGGCGTGCTTTGTGGACCTGCTGGAAACGCCCGGGCTGCCCGAAGAGACATACGGCGATCTGGTCGACCGGCTGCGCCGGTCGGCGGCGCGCTCGGCCGTCACCGACCCGGCTGAGTGGAGCAGCTACAACCTCAAACCGCTGACGATCGTTCACGCGCCCGACTCGCCGCTGGCCGCCGCCTTTGAACCGGCCGTGATCGACGCTAACCTCGACTACTTACTGGCCGAGCAGCGCGCTGATGGGACGTGGGCTCCCGGCTGGTCGTGGGATTTTGTTGACGCCGATGGCTGGGCCGCGGCGGCGCGCGAATGGACGGGCGTGCTGACGCTGCGGAACTTGCGGACGTTGCGGGCCTTCGGGCGAATTGAATAAGTGACGACGGACGACAAACCACGGACAACGGCCCTTCTTGCTGTGGTCTGTCGTCCGTCGTCCTTCTCCCACAGGACACAGAAGAAATGGACTTCGATCCCCGTTCGCCCGCGTTTCGGGCGGATCCGTACGCGTTCTACGACATGCTGCGCGGCTTTGCCCCTGTCTTCTACTGGGAACCGTGGGGGCTGTGGTTCCTGACCGCCTACGAGGATTGCGCGACCCTGCTGCGCGACGACCGGCTGGGCCACGCGCCGCTCGTGGCGAACTACGCGCCGCCGCAACAGGCAGCCCTGTGGAAGATGCAGTCCAACTGGCTGCTGACGATGAACCCGCCCGATCACACGCGGCTGCGCGGTCTGGTGCAAAAGGCGTTTACGCCGCGGCGCGTGGCCCAGTTGCGTGAAACCATCCAGCGCCTGACCGACGAGCTCATCGACCGTGTGGTGGACAAGGGGGAGATGGAGGTCGTCGCGGATCTCGCCTACCCGCTGCCGGTGGCGGTCATCTGCGCCATGCTGGGCGTGCCGGCGGCCGACCAGGCGCGCTTTCACGGCTGGTCGGCGGCCATCGTTCGCAGCCTCGACCTGACGGAGGATGAGGCGGTCTATAACCAGGCGTCGGCCGCCGCGGCGGAGATGACCGACTACTTCGACGGGCTGCTGGCCGAGCGCCGCGCCCGGCCGCAGGCCGACATCCTCTCGGCGCTGGTGGCGGCCGAGGAGGCGGGCGACCGGCTGACGAAGGACGAGCTTTTCGGCACTTGCTCGCTGCTCCTGGTGGCCGGGCACGAAACGACGGTCAACCTGATCAGCAATGGCACGCTCGCCCTGCTGCGCCACCCCGACGAGTGGCGGCGCTTGCGCGAGGAGCCGGGCATCGCCGCCAACGCCGTCGAGGAGCTGCTGCGCTATGACAGCCCGGTGCAACTGACCTCGCGGGCGGCGCTCCACGACGTGGCCTACAAGGGGCACGTTTTCCCACAGGGCGCGTTCGTCGCCTTCCTGCTCGGCGCGGCCAACCGCGACCCGGCCCAGTTCGCCGACCCGTGGCGGCTCGACCTGGGGCGGGCCAACGTGCGGCACCTGGCCTTCGGCGGCGGCATCCACTACTGCCTCGGCGCGCCGCTGGCCCGGCTGGAAGGGGAGATCGCCTTCGCCACGCTGGCCCGCCGCCTGCCCAACCTGGCCCTCGCCGGCCCGGAACCGACCTACCGCGACAATATGACGCTGCGAGGGCTGGAGCGGTTGGAAGTGAGGCTTTAGTGACAGTGGTCAGTGGCCAGTGACCAGTGACCAGTAGGTCAGTAGGTCAGTAGCCTTTGAACGACCACTAACAACGAACAACCGGCCACCGACCACTAGCCATTAGCTACTGACCACTCTGACCTATGTCCGAACAAGACGCCATCCGACGCGCGGGGGAGCGACCGGCGACAATCGAGTCGTTGCGGGCCGATCTGGCGCGGCTGGGCGTCGCGCCGGGGATGACGCTGCTCGTCCACTCGTCGCTGAGCGCGCTGGGCTGGGTCAGCGGCGGGCCGGTGGCGGTCATCCTGGCGCTGGAGATGACACTCGGCCGCGGGGGGACGCTGGTCATGCCCACCCATTCCGGTGACCTCTCGGACCCGGCGCAGTGGCAGAATCCGCCTGTGCCGGAGGCGTGGTGGGCGACCATCCGCGACTCCATGCCCGCCTACGACCCCGACCTGACGCCGACGCGGGGCATGGGGGCCATCCCGGAGGCGTTCCGGCGGCAGCGCGGCGTCGTGCGCAGCGCCCATCCGCAGGGCTCCTTCGCCGCCCGCGGGCCGCTGGCCGAGGCTATCACCCGCGGCCACGCCCTCGACTACCTGTTCGGGGAAACGTCGCCGCTGGCCCGCGTCTACGAACGCGACGGCTTCGTGCTGCTGCTCGGCGTCGGTCACGGCAACAACACCTCGCTCCACCTGGCCGAGTACCGCGCCGACTGGCCGGGCAAGCGCGAGGTGACGCAGGGCGCGCCGGTGTTGCGCGACGGGCAGCGGGCGTGGGCGTGGTTCAAGGATATCAACATTACCGACGAGGACTTCCCGGCCATCGGCGCGGCGTTCGAGCGGGAGACGGGGCTGGCGCGGGTCGGCCGCGTCGGGGCGGCCGAGGCGCGCCTGATGCCGCAGCGGGCGCTGGTGGATTTTGCGGTGGCGTGGATGGAGGGAAACCGGAGGTGACGACGGACGACGGACCACAGCCCAATCCTTAAGCCGCCGTCCTCCGGTGGCTGTCAGCCAAGCGCCACCCCCGCCGCCGACAACCGCTCCTCGACCAGCATCATGATCCGCAGCCGCAACTCCGCGCCGCGGGCGTAGCGGGCCTTGGCGTGGATGAGCAACTCGGCCGCCTCGCCCAGCGTGCCGTCCTCGGCCACGATGGTCCACGGCTCCAGCAGATCGGGCAGTAGCCCCGGCGCTTCCTCGGCCAGCGGCAGCAGCACCGCCAGCGCCTCCGAGACGTCAGCCGGAGCCACGCGCACGGTCACGTTGATGCCGGTGAAGCTGCCCCGGCTGTAGTTGCGCAGGATGCGCACCTCGCCCTGCGGCACGACGATCAACTCGCCAGAGCGCGTGCGAATGCTCAGCGTGCGCACGGTCACCCGCTCGACGATCCCCTCGAGGGTGTCGCCGACCTTGAATACGGCCACCCGGTCGCCCACGTCGAAGCGATCCTCGAAGATGTTGCTAATGCCGTTGAGGAAGTCGCCCACGTAGTCGCGGGCGGCGAAGCCGAAGGCGTTGGCGAGGATGGTCGTGACGACGGCGAGATTGACCAGACTGACAAACTGGCCCGCGGCCAGAATGAAGGCGACGACGAACGCCGCGATGTTGATGAGGCTGGCGACGAGCAGCTGGACGGTTTGGCGGCGGCGGTCGAGGGCCACGGGCGCGGGGATGGGCGAATCGGCGGGCAGGGGGCGCGGGCGCAGCAAGCTCTCGTAATAGGCGGCGCGCAGCAGCCAGCCGGCGACCCGCCAGCTGACGCGCGTGACCAGCCAGGCCAGCGCGAAGACGACGATGACGAAGACCAGCCGCAACGGCAATTCCAGCCAGCCGACGGCGGCGACGAGCGTAGCCGGAACCGCCGGGCCGAGCATTGTCCGGGCGAGGGCCATGACGTCGACCTGCGCCGTCTGCAAGAGGCCGACGGCCAGCGCCGTCAGGGCGACGAGGCCAACGAACGGAGTGACTAGCAGGAGAATCAGGCGTCGGTTCACGCGCCCTCCGCGGCCGAGCCGGTCAGCGCGATGCCGGCGGCGGCGAAGCGCTCCTCCACCAGGGCGTGAAGGGCGAGTTGCAGTTCCTCTTCCCGGCCGGGCGCGGTCCGGCCGAACAGCGCCAGGTCAACGACGCGGCCGAGACGACCGTCTTCCGAAATGGTTTGCCACGGGGCAAGCAGTTGGGGAGCCAGCGCCGGGGATTCCGGAGCAAGCTCGGCCAGCAGGGCGACGGCGCGGCGCAAGTCGGCCGCGGCGATCGGGAAGCTGGCATAGACGCCGGCCTCGTCGCTGCGGCTGAAGTTGCGAAAGATGCGCAAATCGCCGTGGGGAATAGTCGTTAGTTCACCGGAGTCGGCGCGGACGGCCAGAAAGCGCAGGTCGGCGGCCTCGACGACGCCCTCCACCTTCTCGCTAAACTGCTGGTAACGGATGCGTTCGCCAACGCTGGCGTTGGTCTCGAAAATGTTGGTGATGCCCCCCAGCAGATCGCCGATCGGCAAGCGCGCGCCCCAGGTCAGGCTGCTTGTCAGAGCGGTGATGACCACGGCCAGCTCGCCGCGGGGAATGAATTGGCCGAGCGCCAGCACCAGCGCGGTGATCAGGGCCAGCACGCCGATGACGCTGGCGACAATCTGCTGCATCGTGCGGCGGCGTCCCGGGCGCAGGGCCGCGGGCAATCGTTCCGCGTCGAGCCATCCGGCGACCGGCTCGCCCAGGGCCCAGGCGCCGATTTGCAGCCGCCGCCGGAAAACCCAGAACGCGGCGGCAAAGGCCAGCAGAATGAAGATGAGCTGGCACGGCAACAGCACGAGGCGAGCCAACAGGTAGAGGACGTGTCCGGCTTGCTCTGTCGCCGGGTCGGCCGCGGCGACGACCATCGCCGCCGGGTTGGCCGCGGCGTAGAAGGAGAAACCGATCACCAGGCTCGCAAGGGCCACAGCGATAGCTAGAGGACTGAGCAGCAGGAGCAGCAAGCGGCGCATAGCTAAGGGCAACGCCGGCGACGTGTCCGGCGCGTCAGGCGGATTGTAGTGTCGCCGGGTTCGTTTGCCAAAGTGGGCGCGTAGGCCGCTCGTAGCCGGGCCGCCCATCGATAGGCCGGCACGGCGGAGCGCGACCGCCCTATACTGCGCTCATGAACTTTCACTTCCTGCCCCGCGACTTGCCGGCCAGGCGGGTCGTGGCCTGCCTTGGGCTGATCGCCGATACCCATCTTCCCGCGCGCTGCGACGAGCTGCCCGCGGCGGTCTTTGACGTTCTGCGCGGCGCGGACCTGGTGCTTCATGCGGGCGACATGGGCGACCTAGCGGTCATGGATCGGCTTGGTGACATTGCGCTGGTGGCGGCCGTCCACGGTAATGACGAGAGCGACGAGGCCCAACGCGTGCTGCCTTACCAGCACTTGCTGGCGCTAGCCGGGCGGCGCCTGTTGCTCTGCCACAGCCATCTGCCGGACGCGGCGGCCGAACGGGCCTCACGGGTGGGTGACGCGTGGGGGCCGAAGCTGGCCCAACGGGCAGAGCAGGCGCGTCAGGTCGGGGCATCGATCATGGTGCTGGGCCACCTGCACATCCCTTTCGTGGTTGAGTATCAGGGCGTGTGGCTGATCAACCCGGGGGCCATCGCCTCGCCTAACTCGCTGAGCCGCCAGGTGCATCGGACCGTGGCGCTGCTCTACCTGCGCGATGACGGGCGCCCGTTTGTTGTCCACATCGATTTGGCGCGACCTGACCAGCCACACACTCCGGCAGTTGACTGGACCGCTGGCTTTGCAGCCGCTCTAGGGCGGTATTCGGCCAGCATCCTCTCGCCCGAACTGGCCCACCTCGCTGCGGCCATCGGCGGCTACCGGCTGCGCCACGACAGCCGCCTCTGGTCAGCCGTTTCCCGTGCGGCAAGGCCCTGCTGGCGCGGGCAGAAGGCGACGCTGACGGCCGCCGACCTGATAGCCAGTGTTACCGAAGACGCGGCGTTTAGCGCTCGCGAACGGGACGAGCTACTGGCGCTGGTCGAAGGCGTGGCCCGCGCTGGCAGCGGCCGCGCTTGAGTCTGGCCGGCCGTCCGTTCGCTACAGCATCGCGCGGATAGCGCGGCTCATGCCCTCGTTGAGCGGATAGCGCCCGGCCAAATAGTCCAGCATGGCCGCGGCGGCCTCTGGGGTGCGCTCGTAGCCGGGCTGGAAGGCGGGCAGGTGGGCCGCCATCTGTGGAAAACGCTGCTCAAAGCGGCGCATGTTGGCGAAGGCGTCGCGCAATCCGGATGGCTCCGGCTCTTGTAGCGCGGCCAGTTCCAGCAGCCGCTCCAGCGCGTAGAGCTGGATTTCGCGCGCGGCGGCCAGTTTTTCGCCGCGTCGGAACCGCGACAGGCCAACGTAGAGGTTGCAGAGGGCCTGCGCCAGCAGCCAGTCGAGCGTGCGCGACGGCGGCGCGGGCGGCGGAACGGACGGAACGGCAATGCCCGCCGGCACGTCGTCGCGCTTCCAGATGATCCGGCCCGGCTCGTACCAGGCGCCTTCCAGTTCAGCCGGCGTGAAGATCGCCATCTCGGCATAGATGTTGTCCGCAAACAGGACGTGGACGCCAACGTCGGAGGCGCGGTGGACAAAGGCCAGCGGCGCGGCGGCAGCGAGCCAACCGGCGTCGGTCAACAGGCGCGGCTGGGCTTCGGGCGTGACAACGGCGTAGAAGTCGAGGTCCGACCACTGGTCAAGTCGGAAGGTGTCCCGGCCGACGGAACCCAGCCCGATAAGGGCCAGCCCACCTTCGGTGTTTGCCAGCGAGCGGCCGATGGCGTCGAGGCGTTGGAGGAGTTGTTGGGGACTATTCATAACGGAATGAAACCACAGATTTCGTCGCTGACACAGCCCAGGCCGGCAATGCACAGTCGGAAGCGCCTCCCCGCCGCGCACTTGGCCGGCAAGTCATTCAAAAACTGGGCGTGTCGTCCCTTGACAAATCAAACAGGGGCGTGCTATCATGTTACCGGTAACATGTGAACGGTAACATGGAAGGGAGTAGTAATGGGAGCGGTCTCCGGTTGCGGATATGACGCTACCCAAGCGTTCCCACGGCCATCCCTTTCAGCGCGTCGCCATCGACTGACATCTTTCTGACTACTTGCTACTTGCCCTGACGATGCCCCGCACCCGCGCCACCATTCGCGACGTTGCCGCTCATGCGGGTGTTTCACACCAAACGGTGTCGCGCGTCATCAACGGCAGCGAGGCCGTGCGTCCGGAAACGCGCGAGCGGGTAGAGCGCGCCATTGCCGATCTCGCCTACCGGCCCGATGCCGTCGCCCGCTCCATGGCCAGCGGCCGCACCGGCTACCTCGTCTGTTTCTCGCCCAACCTGACCGACTACACCTTTGCCAGTTTGATCGACGGCGCGGAGCGCGAAGCGCGCGATTCCGGTTACTACCTATTGTCATCCTCCGCGCCGGATGACACTACCTTTGCCGCCCTGGTCGATGACTTCATCGCCGGCGGCCGCGTCGACGGAATGATGGTCATCAATCCCTACGCCGACGGCCGCCACCGGTACCTGGTGCCTGATTTCCCCACGGTCTTTGCCGGCGCCCGGCCGCGCGCCGCGGGCGCCGACTCAGTAGCGCTCGACGACGTCAGCGCCGCCCGCATGGCGACCGAACACTTGCTGGCTCTAGGCCACCACCGCATCGGCCTCGTCACTGGCCCCCCGGCCGAGGACTGTACCCAGGACCGCTTGCTGGGTTACGAACTCGCGCTGCGCGCTGCCGGCTTGGCGGTCGATCCGTCCCTCGTCTTCCAGGGCACGTGGCTGGCGCCGTCGGGTTACGCGGCCTTCGGCCATCTGATGTCCCTGACCGAGCGGCCGACCGCCGTGTTCGCCCAGAACGACCAGATGGCGGTTGGCGTGCTGCGCGCGGCGCGCGACGCCGGCCTGCTTCTGCCCGATGGGCTGTCGGTGATCGGCGTTGATGATATTCCGCTGGCGGCCTATTTCGCGCCGCCGCTGACCACGGTGCGCCAGGACTTTGCCGCCATCGGCCGCCGGGCCGCGCGGCTGCTGATCCGCGCCCTGGAGGACCCCGACGCGCGGCGCGAACACTTGTTGCTGCCGGGCGAGCTGATCGTGCGCCGTTCGACAGCCGCCTTACCGCATGACCGTTCCTAGGACGATACCGATCGCAAGGAGGTAGATACGATACGCCTATTATCTCGTGAGCCCGATTCCCAAGCAGCTAACTTTGAGTCACCTAGTGAGTCGCAGGAGAGAAGAAAATGAAATTGCATCGTGTGTGGTTACTAATCGGTGTGTCGCTGATGCTGGCCCTGGGGCTGGCGGCTTGTGGCGGCGGAGCGACGACCGAGACGACGGTTGACCAGCCGGCCCCGACCGAAGCGCCAGCCGAAGCGGCCGCTCCAACGGCGGTAACGGCCGAGGAAGCGCCGGCTGATGCCACCGGCGACGGGATCACCCTGCGCTGGCGGACGCGGCCGGACAACCAGGCCGAGATCGACGTTTACCAGTCGGTCAGCGACAGCATCGAGATCCCGGGCGTCACCCTGACCTACGAGCCGGGCGGCAGCGAGACCTCCAGCTACCAGGACGTTCTCAAGACGGAACTGGCGGCGGGGACCGCGCCGGACGTGTTCTGGATTCCGGGCACGGACGTGGCCGACTTTGTGCAGCGCGGGCTACTCTACAACCTGCGCGACCTGGCCGACGCCACCGACGGCTACGCCGACGACCAGTTCTACCCCGGCCCCATGGGGCACCTGACCTTTAACCCGGAGAGCATGTCCAACGAAGGGGCGCTCTGGGGCTTGCCGCGCGACGTTTCGACGTTCGTGCTGTACCTGAACCTGGACCTGATCGAGGAAGCCGGCGCGCCTGACCCGCGCGAGCTGGCGGCCAACGGCGAGTGGAACTGGGACAGCTTCATCGAAGTAGCGACGGCCGTCGACGCTCTCGGCGACGACATCCGCGGCTACGGCCAGAACGCGTGGTGGGGCCCGTATGGCTACTGGCTCAACGCGGCGGGCGGCAACTTCTTCAATGCCGACCGTACGAGCTGCGCATTGGACACCCCGGAAGCGCTGGCCGGCCTCGACTTCGAGCGCCGCATCTATCAGGAGTTCGACGTCGCCGTGCCCTACGGCGAAGACAGCGAGCCGCCGTTCCTGGCGGGGCAGGTGGGCATGTTCCAGAACGGCCGCTGGGCCACGCCGGGCATGCGCTCCAGCGCGAACTTCAACTGGGACGTGGTGAAGCTGCCCGACGGCCCCGCCGGCCCGAGCAACTGGCTGTTCTGGGGCGCGTACGTGGTGAATGCGAATACGCCCCATCCCGAGGAGGCGTGGCAGCTCGTTCAGGAACTGACGAGCGCCGGCGTCCAGGCTAAGATCTCTGAGTTGGGCGCCAACATCCCCAGCCGGGTCAGCCAGGAAGCGATCGACGCTTTCCTGACCTTCACGCCGCCGGCCAACAACCAGGCCTACATCGACGGCCTGAGCCAGAACCCGCAGACGGAAGGCCCGCTGTGGGCCGGTAGCTGGCCGGAGTATGACGCCATCATGGGCCCGGCTGTTCAGGCCGTGCTGACGGGCGAAACGTCGATCGACGACTTCGCCGCCTCTATTTGTGATGAGGCCAACAAGGCTTTCACGGATGGCGGCACGGCCGCCGCGCCGGCTGAACCGGCCGCGACGGCGGAAGAAGTAACCTTGCGCTGGCGGACGCGGCCGGACAACCAGGCCGAGATCGACGTTTACCAGTCGGT
>CAZSOD010000078.1:12246-16365 GCA_964608255.1 uncultured Ardenticatenaceae bacterium | reverse complement strand
AGAAGGTCAGGATCATCGACACGACCATGATCGGCCGCACCAGCGGGAACAGCAGTCGCCAGAAGATCTGCCAGTCCGATGCCCCATCGACCTTGCCCGACTCATCGATCTCGCGCGGCACGGAGTCGAAGAACCCCTTCATCAGCCAGACGTTGATGCCCATTGCGCCGCCCATGTAGATCAGGATCAAGCCGCCGTGGGTGTTGAGACCCAGCCACGGGACGTAGGTGCCGATCTGCTGGAGCAGGGCGAACAGGGCGACCATCGCCAGGACGGCCGGGAAGACCTGGATAAGCAGGATGACGAGAAGCAGCTGGCTGCGGCCGGCCCAGCGGAAGCGCGAAAAGGCGTAGGCCGCCATCATGGTAATGATGCCGACCAGCACAGCCGAGATCGACGCGATCTTGAACGAGTTCCACATCCACAGCCAGTAGGGCTCATTCAGGATTGTCCGGTAATGGGCCAGTGTCGGATTAGCGGGGATGAGCCGCTGGCCGGACACGCTGCTCGTCGGGTTGAACGAAGCCGAGATGGTCCACAGAATCGGGAAAAGCGAGAAGACGATGCACAGCGCGGCGACCAGCAGCTTGATCGCCAGGGTGAAACGATAGCGGGCCTTCTTGCTCTGGCGCCAGCCGGAGATAGTGCTTGAGGCCGTGCGGCCGGCGGTGTTGACGGTTGCGGTCATGAGTTCCCTACCTCCTCCCACGTACCCATGCGCCGGAACTGGAAAATGGTCACCACGATCATCATCAGGAAGATAATGAACGTAATGGCCGACGCATAGCCGAATTCCTGCCTACCGGAGGCAAATGCCAGTTTGTAGACGTAGCTGATCAGGATGTCTGAGTGGCCGGCGGCCGTGGCGGTGCCGACCATGGGCGGGCCGCCGCTGTTGAACAGGTAGATGACGTTGAAGCTGTTGAAGTTGACCGTGAACGACGAAATCAACAGCGGGCCGACGGCGACCAGCAGCAGCGGCAGAGTCAGCGCGCGGAACTGCTGCCACGCGCTGGCGCCGTCGATATCGGCCGCCTCGTACATGTCCGTCGGAATGGCCTGGAGCGCACCGCTGGAAATCAGCATGAAGTACGGGTAGGCCAGCCAGACGTTGATGACGATCAGGGCCACCTTGACCCAGATAGGGTCGGCAAAGAAAGGCGGCCAGCCGACGGGCTGGTTGAATACCTGCTGCAACAGGCGCGGGATGACACCCTGCAAGGGGTTCATCATGCCGCGCCAGACCAGCAGGGTGATGACCTGCGGCACGGCGAACGGGATGATGAGCAACGACTTGATGAGCCGCTGGCCGGGCATTGTGCGGCCAAAGACGACGGCGATCATGAGCCCCATTGCAAAGGAAAATAGCACGCTGAGCAAGGCGAAGGTCACCGTCCAGGCGAAAATGAGGAACAGCGGGCCGCGATAGCTCGGGTCGGTCAGGAACCGGGTATAGTTCTTCGCGGCGACGTTGACCTGGTAGCCCGGATTGATCGTTGAACCATCGGCCGCCGTGAAAAAGCCCGTACTTGAGTCGCCGGTGTAGGTGATGCCATCCTTGACATCGGTCAGCGTGTCTGCCGCGGGGTCGTAGACGTAGCGCTGCTGGAGTTGGGCGGCCTCGCCGAGGCGGCCGGTGAGCTGCACCGCCGTCTCTTCCGGCCCGAAGCTGAACCCGCTAATCGCCGTAATGTTGCGGACAGTTTCGATGCGCGTCAATTGCGTCCAGCCGGGAACGGTGGCCGGAACGCCGTCCTCGTTGAACTCCGCGGCGCCGGCTTCCTCGGCCGTGAGCTGCGAGCCGGGTGTGGCGAAAAACGGGTCACTGCCATCCGAGGGAATCAACCACAGGCCATACTCACCCGTCTCGTCGTTGCGAAAGACGGTGTAGGTCAGCGTGCCGCTTTCTTCCGGCAGAAACGTCCGGCTCTCCAGATTGTCGACCACCTGCGCCTTTGGCAACAAGTGCCCTGTCCCATAGTTGGTGAAGGAGATGTAGATCGTGAAGGCGATGGGGTAGACCGAGATAAGCAACATGAAGGCCAGGCCCGGCGACATCCAGCGCATCGGGTAGGCGTTGGGGTTGAGGAAGATGTAGTTGATAACGACGGTGATGACGCCGATGAGAAGCGCCAGCGGCCAGTAGCCGTCAGACAGCAGCAGATAGATGAACAGGAGAGAAAACGCGGTGAAAATGACAAGGCCCGCAAGTCGAAGAAGGGTCCCACCCGTGGTTGCTGACCGTTCGCGTTTGGCCTGGCGGTTATCCTTGCCTTGGACTTCGATGGCGGCCATAGATCTCCTCCTGGCCGGGAGACGATGTCTCGCGGCGTGTTCAATTTGAAAGCTCAGCCCGGCTCTCCGCAGAAAGCCGCTTTCGCCAAGGAATCGTCACCCGGTCGCTGCTTCCAAGCAGCGACCGGGTGACGATGAGACACATAAACAATCACGGCGACCTCTCTCATCAAAAGGCCGCCGTGATTTCAGTCTAAGGCATTAGCCACCCTGAATCGCGTTGATGATCTGCTGCTGAGCAGTCGTAAACGCATTCTCGGCCGTGTCGGCGCCCTGGGCGACGAGCGTTACCGCGTTGCCCCAGGCTTCCCAGACGGCGGACATCTCAGGGATGGCCGGCATCGGGTCGGCGTTCACACCGGCCTGGCCAAAGGCCGCCAGCCACTCTTCCTCGGTCGCGTCGAGCACCGGCAGGAAAGCCGACGGGCGCTCGCCGTTGTCGAAGATCGCCTGCTGGACTTCCGTCGTGGCGACGAAGTCGGTCAGGAAGATCTGGGCCAGGAGCGGGTCCTTGGAGAAGGCGCTGATCATGAAGCCCTGGGCGCCCAGGAAGGGCTTGCCCTCGGCCGTCTCAGACGGGATGGGGCAGATCTGGAACGGAATGCCGGAGTCAACCGTCCGCTGGTAGGACCACGGGCCGGTGATTTCCATGGCCGCGGTGCCGGCCTCGAACATCTCGTGCTGGATGTCCCAGGAGACGGCCGGCGGCTGCAGACCTTCGGTTACCTGACGCTCCCACCATTGGGCAGCAGCGATCGAACCGGGATCGCCCACACCGACGTCCTCGGGGTTGTAGCTGCCCTGGTCATCGCGCCCGAATACGTAGCCGCCGAAGGCGGTCTGGATCGGGTAGAAGTGATACGGGTCGCCTTCCATGCGGACGAAGCCGTACTGATCCGGGTTCGCGTCGTGGAGGGCCTTGGAGATGTCGTGGACCTCGGTCCAGGTCGCCGGGCACTCGGGCACCAGGTCGGTGTTGATGAACAGGGCTACGTTCTCGGTCGCGTAGGGCAGGCCGTAGAGTTCGCCGTCGTAGGTGAAGGCGTTGATCGACGCCGGGGTGAACTGGTCGACCAGGTCGCCCGCGTCAACCGGAGCCAGGGTGCCGCTGGCGACCAGCTCGCCGAGCCAGTCGTGGGCGCCGATGATGATGTCCGGGCCTTCGCCAGCCGGGCCGGCGATCAGGAACAGGCGGCGGATGTCGCCAAAGCCGACTTCTTCGATGAGCAGCTCAACGCCGTTGGCTTCCTCGAAGGCGGTCTCGACCTGGTCGAGGGCCGGCTTGCGGGTGTTGTCCGCCCAGATGCGGATGACCGGGGTGCCTTCGGCGGCCAGTTGCTCAGCCAGCGCCGCGTTGGCGATGGTCGGCGGAACCTGGACAGCGTCGATGACATGGATGACGCCGTTGGAGGCCTCAACGTCGGTCGTCACCAGCCCGAGCTTGCTCAGGTCGAGGGGCTCGCCGGCCAGCGTGTCGAGACGGCCGTCATCGTCGGCGGTCACGTCGGCGGCCATCAGCGCGCCGTTGACGAGGTGGTACTGCAGGATGCGAGTCAGGTCGCCAGTCGGGTCGGCCAGCAACTCATCCAACTGGCCCTCGGGCAGCGCCGCGAACGCGGCGTTGGTCGGGGCGAAGAGGGTGACCGGCGCGTCGGGGCCCGGCTCGGTGATCCCGGCGGCGGTGATGGCCGCCACCAGGGTGCTGAAGTTCTCATCACCCGAGAGCAGTTCGGCAATCGTCTTGCTGGTGTCGCTGGTCAGCGTCATCTCAGCGGCCGGCGGCTCGGTGGCCTCGGGAGCCATGGTCGGCTCGGCCGGAGCTTC
>CAZSOD010000078.1:0-12146 GCA_964608255.1 uncultured Ardenticatenaceae bacterium | reverse complement strand
CGGCTCTGCGGCCGCCTCGGTGGCTACCGGCTGCTCAGTCGTTTCCGTCGTCCCGCCGCCACAGGCCACCAGGGCCAGCGCGCCGAGCAACAGCACGACGATCAGCAGATACAACTTGGTGTTTTTCATCATTCTCCTCACTTGTCTAGGCGTAATCGTTATGCCCGCGAAGGGCGACTAACTGAATTGAGCTATGGCGTTGTTGGATGGGTGGGGTAATTTGCTCGATGCATCACCTCCGGGTGATCTACTCCCTATCTTGCGCGTGGAGTATACAACGTTCGCGCCGAAATCGGAAACAATTCCCTTGGCGCGGGTCATTTGACCAAGTCGGCCGCCAGCGAGCGAATCAGATAGGCTAAGCCGTCCGCCATCCGCGCGGTGTCCGGCTGGGGCAAGCTGTTCAGGCGCTGCTCGACATAGGCTGCGTGCGCCAGCGCTACGTCGTCGTGCAGCCGTGCGCCGCTGGCGGTCAGGTAAAGCCGCTGGGCGCGCGCGTCCCGCTCGTGCATCTGCCGTTCGAGGTAACCATCAGTCTCCAGGCTCTGGACGATGCGCGTGATGTTGCTCTTGTCGCAGAACATGAGGTGGCTCAACTGGCCGGGCGATAGGCCAGGGCGGCTGGCAATGTGATGGAGGGCGTAGTATCGGGAAACGGTCAGGCGGTACTGCTCCAAAAGTCGCCGGTCGCCGAAGTCCAGCAGCAGAAAAGCTTCCTTGATCAGATCGTACAGCGCTTGCTTCTCGCCGGACATGCTTCCCTTTGGCTTACACTGACGTAAACCAGTTGACACTGCAACTGTAATGCTGATTACTTTAGCATATGGCTATTGGAGTGTCAACCGCGCCGGCGCGGCCGGCCTTCCGGCGGGCGCCTCCTACTGATATGGTCCCCGGTTTTCCGGCGGCAAGAGGGCGGCAATGCGCCGCATCATCTCGTGGCCGTACTCATCCTGCGCCTCGCGCCGGGCGGGCTTGTCCAGCGTCGGGTCGATGGTCAGCGGGCCAAAGACCGGGCCGATGACCACCCGAACGGGCGTGCGCCGGTATCGTCGCAGGTTGCCAAGGATGGCTTCCACGCCGACAAAAGCCACCGGCAACACCGGCGCGCCGCTGCGGACAGCCAGATAGGCCGCGCCCGGTCGGGGTGTCACAAGCTGGGCGCTGAGACGCGAGTTTTGCCCGCCGTGGAGCGAAGTGAGCTCGCCGACGTCGGTCATCACGCGCAGTTCCGGGTCTACGCCGCCCTCAGGCATGATGCCCACCACGCCACCGGCGGCCAACCAGTCAAGGGCAGTCCGCAGCGCCTTGCGGTCGGGCTGGCCGCGCCAGACGGGAATGATGCGATATAACCGGACGAGCGCTTTCAGGATACGCGACTCCTGCACCTCGGTGGCCGCCAGCCAGGTGATGCGATCGCGGTAGGGCAGGAAGGTCATCAGAATGGGCGCTTCGAAAAGACTGAAGTGGTTGGCAATGACGAGCAGCGGGCCGCTCCGCGGCAGGTTCTCCCAGCCCTCGATTTCCAGCTTCAGGGCCAGGCGGAACAGGAGGCGGACGAAGCCGCGGAGGAGGGAGCGAAGGAGGGACTGCATAGGGTTTCGATGGAGGGCAGGGGAGCGGGAGCAGGGGTGATCTTTTTCTCCCCCGCACCCCCGCCCTATACTCAGGCGCGCAAGGTCGCTCCGATCTGCTGCTCCAGAATCCGCAGGAGACGGCCGCGCTGCTTCGATACGTCGGCGTCGGTCAGCGTGCGGTCAGCCGCCTGGAACGTCAGGTGGTAGGCCAGGCTCTTCTTGCCCGGCGGCACCTGGTTACCCTCATACACGTCGAACAGGGCCGCGTCGCGCAGCAGCGCCCCTCCGGCCTGGCGCAGCGCCGTCTCGACGGCCGCCGCCGGCAGAGCCGCGTCCACCACCAGCGCCAGGTCTTCGCGCACCGGGGGATAGGTCAGCAGCGGCGTGTAGGGGTAGGTATCGGGGATGAGCGGCAGCAGCGCCTCCAGGTCGATGTCGGCGGCCAGCACCGGCTGGTCGCGCTCGACGCGCAACTCGAAGCCCTTGACCACCCCGGGGTGCAACTCACCCATGACGCCGATCTGCCGCTCGCCGGCAAGCAGCCGCGCCGCGCGGCCGGGCCGGTAGCTGGGGTGGTTCGTTGCTTCGACGCTGACCGGCACGTGCAGCCCACCGAAGAAGGCGTCGAGGATGCCCTTCAGGTCGTAGAAGTCAGCCGTGCCCGGAGCGCCGTTAACCCAGCCTTCCGGCTGCCGCTGACCCGTCAGGACGATCGCCAGCCGGGAGAGTTCGTCGGGTAGAATGTCGTCCTCGCCGGCCAGATAGACCTGGCCGATCTCGAACAGGCCAATGCGCCCCGCGTGGCGGCTGTTGGCTGCCGCCGCCTCCAGCGCGGAGGACAGGACGCTGTGGCGCAGCACATTGCGGTCGGGGGCGGGCGGGTTGGTCAGCGCGACATAGGGCCGGTCGTCGGCCGGGCCGGCGGGGAGCAGGCGCGCCTCGCGGGCGACCGAGGTTAGCCGGTAACTCCAGATCTCCTGCAAGCCCAGTTGCGCCAGCAGGTCGCGCACCCGTTCCTCGCGCTCCAGCGTCACGTTGCGCCGCTGAGGCGGCAGCGTGTCGGCCAGTCGCGTGGCGGGGATGCGGTCGTAGTGATAGAGGCGGCACACTTCCTCCACCAGGTCGTGCGGCCCTTCGATGTCCATGCGGTGGTCGGGGGCGGTGACGCGCAGCCGCTCGCCCGCCGGTTCGACGACGAACTCCAGCCGCCTCAGCAGCCCGGCGATCTCGGCCGCCGACAGGTCGAGGCCGCTCAGCTTGCGAGCATAGACCGGGTCGAGGTCGATGACAACCGGCTTGGGCGGGTCGGGGAACAGATCGACGATGCCGCGCGCCACCGTGCCGCCGGCCAGCGTCCGCAGTAATTCGGCCGCGCGCTGCGCGCCAAGCAGCGCCAGGCTGGGCGGCACGCCGCGGCTGAAGCGATAGGCGGCCTCGGTGTGCAGGTCGAGGGCGGTAGCGCTGCGACGGATGTTGATGAAGTTCCACGCCGCGGCCTCCAGCAGGACGTTGGTCGTGTCGGGGCCGATTTCGCTCTCCTTGCCGCCCATGATGCCGCCGATGGACAGATTGCCGGCCGGGTCGGTGACGAGGATGGTGTAAGGCTCCAGCTTGCGCTCCGCGCCATCGAGCGTGGTCACGGTTTCGCCCGGCGCGGGCAGCCGGGTATGGATGTGGATCGGGCCGTCGGGCGCGTAGCCATTGGCGCGGCGGCGGAGGACGTCATAGTCGAAGGTGTGGTTGGGCTGGCCGACTTCGAGCATGACGTAGTTGCTAACGTCGACGACGACGTTGATCGGCCGTTGGCCGCACAGCCGCAGCCGGCGCTGCATCCAGTAGGGGCTGGGGATCTGGCGCACGCCCTCGATGACCAGGGCGACGAAGCGCGGGTTCAGCTCCGGCGCGTCGGTGGTGATGATGACGCGGCCGTCGAGCGGCGGCCCTTCCATAAGTACGTCGTAGCTCGGCTGGCGCAGCGGCTTGCCGGTCAGCGCCGCCAGTTCGCGGGCGACGCCGATGATCGAGGTCGCCCGCGCCGTGTTGGGCAGGATGGCGATCTCCAGCACCGCGTCGCCGAGTACATCTTGCAACGGGGTCCCGGGCTTGTCGTGACGAGTGACGAGCGACGAGTGACGAGCCCCGGACGCCGAGCGCTCTTCACTTGTCGCTCGTAACTCGTCACTCGTCACTAAGATAATCCCGTCGTGCTCATCACTGATGCCCAGTTCCTTCTCCGAGCAGAGCATGGAGTCGTTGTAGATGCCGCGCAGGGGGCGGCCCTTCAGCTTGGCCTTGACGTAGCCCTCTTTGTGGCCGTCGTAGAGCGTGGCCCCTTCCAGGGCATAGGGGGCGTAGAGTTGCTCTTCGCGCAAGTCGCCGCGGCCGATGTAGCGGAAGAGGTTGGGCGCGCCGGTGACGGCGACCTTAGGCTCGGCTGCGCCATAGTCCACCGTCGCCAGCACCAGCCGGTCAGCGTCGGGGTGCTGCTCCACCTTCAGGACTTGCGCCAGGACGATTCGCTCGCGGTCCCATTCCAGTTCCGCGCCGGGCAGCCCCAGGTAGCTGATGCTCTCCACTTCCAGCCCGGCGTTGGTCAGCAGTTCGGCCAGCTCGGCCACGGGCAAGTCGATGTCAACGTATTCTTTCAGCCATGACAGTGGTACGCGCATGGTATTTCTCCAAAGATGGTGGCCTCAGTCGGCGCGCAGGGGAGCGAGGGAGCGAGGGCGCAGGGGGGACGGTTTTCACCCCCTGCTTCCCAGCCCCCTGCTTCTCTTCTAGAACTGTTCAAGAAACCGCAAGTCGTTGGCCCAGAACTGGCGGATGTCGTCGATGCCGTACTTGAGCATGGCGATCCGCTCCGGACCCAGGCCGGCGGCGAAACCGAAATATCGCTCTGGGTCGTAGCCGCCGTTGCGCAGCACCACCGGGTGCACCATGCCGCAGCCCAGAATCTCCAGCCAGCCGGTGTGCTTGCAGATGGCGCAGCCCTTGCCGCCGCACAGGAAGCAACTGATGTCCATCTCCGCGCTCGGCTCGGTGAACGGGAAGTAGCTGGCGCGGAAGCGCGTCTGCCGGCCCTCGCCGAATAGCCGGCGGGCGAACTCGGTCAGCGTGCCCTTCAGATCAGCGAAGGAGATGTCGTCGCCGACGGCCAGCAGCTCTACCTGCGTGAACTGCATCTCGCTGCGGGCCGTCACCTGCTCGTTGCGGTAGCACATGCCCGGCAGAACGACGCGGATCGGCTCCGGGTAGTACTCGCGCATGGCGCGGATCTGCCCGGCGCTGGTGTGGGTGCGCAGAATGACGCCCGGCGTGGTGGTATAGAAGCTGTCCTGCATCTCCCGCGCCGGATGGTGGGGCGGGAAGTTGAGCAGCTCGAAGTTCATCTCGTCCGTTTCGACGTCGCGGCTGCGGTAGACCTGGAAGCCCATGTCGCCAAAGATGCGGTAGATCTCGCGCAGGGTGCGGGTGACGAGGTGGAGCCGGCCGCGGTTCGGCCGGCGGCCGGGCAACGTCACGTCCAGCCCCCCGGCGGCCATCTCGGCCTGGAGCGCGGTCGCCTCGGCCTCGGCCAGCCGGGCATCGTAGCCGGCCTCCAGTTGGGCCTTGATCTCGTTGAGCCGGCGGCCGAACGCCGGCCGCTCCGCCGCGCTCAGCGCGCCGACCTGCCGGCTGAGCAGATAGATGCCGCCCTTTTTACCCAGCGTGTCGCGATGCCACGCCTCCAGCGCCTCGCGCCCCTCGGCCGCGGCCAGCGCCGCCATGGCCTGCTGGTATTGTTGCTCCAGTTGTTCGAGCATAACCCTCGCTCCCGGTGCATCCCACTTTCCGAAGTGGGTTGCACCTTCTTCCGACCCGGGTGCATCCCACCTTCCTGGGTGGGTTGCACCTTCTGCCAACTCCGGCGCATCCCACTTTCCGAAGTGGGTTGCACCTTCTTCTGGCCCTCAAGAACGTGCAACGCACTTCAGAAAGTGCGATGCACGCGGCCAACAAAAAAGACGCGGTTCGCGCCGCGTCTTTCGGGATTCTCTGTTGCCGGCCTGGCTTAAGCGGAACAGAGCGTCTCGGCCGTCGCGGCGCGGGACACGTTCGCAAAAGCAAAGCCAAAAAACGAGCGTGAACGTTGAGCGTTCATAAATGTCATCGTAGCATCATGCTATACTGTTGTCAAGAAACGGCAAGACCTCCTTCCACGGAAGGAGGTCTTGGAGCGGTGGGGATGAGCGCCAGAGCCTAGAAGCTGCCGGACACGACGAGCGTCCCCGTTCCGGTCTTGATCTGCACCTTTGAGCCGGCGCTGATCATCGGCACGTTCTGGCCCAGGTCGGTGTTGCGGCTGAAGCGGCCGACGCCCAGCGCACTGACGCGCAGGCTGCCGACTCGGGTATCGTTGACAAAGACGTTGAGCGTCTTTCCGGCCAGGGCGCGGGCGTTCTCCAGTTCCACCTGGAACTCGCGCTCGCCGCCGCTGGCCTTATACTTGGCCGTGCCCTTGGCGTTAGGGTATTGCGCGCTGCCGTTCAGGCTAATGCGGATTGCGTCGCCGCCCTTGGCGTGCGCCGCCGGGGCGATCATGAACGTGCCAAGGAGCAGGGCGGTCAGGAAAGCCGCCAGAACCGTTACTTTCAACCATCCTTTCGTCACTGACATGATAAGTCTCCTTACGTGGTCTCCCATCGATTGACTTGATTGTTCTTGACGGAGGTCATCACATGACCGAACCATCTGTTGAACAGGATAATCGTTTTGCGGCGGCGGCTCATCGGGCGATGGTTGGAACCTGTCCCCTGACCCTGGTCGGACGCGGATCAGACTTTGGTCTGATCGGGCGGGCGCGATGATGACGACAAACGCCAATCCTCTGTCCCGGCTGACGCTGGCGCGGCAGTTCATGGTGGCCAGCCTGATCATCCTGGTGGCCGCCGCGCTGGGCCTCGGCTGGTGGGTGGGGCAACAGATCGAGCGCAGCGTCGTCCACCGTACAGCCGAGACAACGGCTCTGTTTGTCGATAGCTTCGTCGCGCCCAACTTGCAGGAGCTATCGACAGCCGACCGGCTCAGTCCGGCCCACATCGCCGCGCTCGATCGGCTGCTGGAGGACACCCCGCTCGGCCGCCAGATCGTGGCCTTTAAGGTCTGGGATGCCACCGGTCGCGTCCTCTACAGTGCTGAGCCCGAGGCCATCGGGCAGGTGTTTCCAATGGGCGAGGGCCTCCAGACGGCTTGGCGCGGCGAGGTAAGCTCGGAGATCAGCGAGCTGGAAGACCCTGAGAACGTGCTGGAGCGGGCGCAGCGGTCGCAACTGCTGGAAACCTACAGCCCGGTACGCCTGAGCGGCAGCGACGAGATCATCGGCGTGGCCGAGTTCTACCAGACGGTCGATGCGTTGCAGAGCGACCTTGCCACCGCCCAGGAGCGCGTCTGGCTGGCGGTCGGTCTGGTGATGGCCGTCATTTACCTGCTGCTGGCGGGGTTCGTCGGCCGCGCCAGCGACACCATCGACCGCCAGCGCGACGCCCTGCGCGCCCAAGTCGGCCAGTTGACCGATCTGCTGGCCCAGAACGAGGCGCTCCACGATCGCGTGCGCCGTGCGGCAGCGCGGACGACGGCCCTGAACGAGCGCGTCCTGCGCCGCATCAGCGCCGACCTCCACGACGGGCCGGTGCAGGACATGGGGCTGGCGCTGCTGCGGCTCGACCACGTCGCCGCCCACGCCGCCGAGGCCGAGCCGCCGGGCAACGCCATCACCGCCGACGTGGACGTGATCCAGAACTCCCTGCGGCGGGCGCTGGACGAGATTCGCGCGCTGTCGGCTGGGTTGGGCGTGCCGCACCTGAACGACCTGACCCTGCCGCAGACGCTGGCGCGGGCCGTGCGCGTGCATGAGGGGCGCACAGGTACGCCCGTGGCTCTGGAACTCGACGGCACGCCGGAGCGGGCTTCGCTGCCGGTCAAGATCACGCTCTACCGGCTGGTGCAGGAGGCGCTGACCAACGCCTACCGCCACGCGAGCGGGGCGGGGCAGGCGGTGGCGCTGGCGTATGATGCGGGCCAGTTGCATGTTGAGGTGCGCGATACGGGGCCGGGCTTCGTCGACGGCGGTGAAGCGGAGTGGGACAAGCATCTAGGCCTGGTCGGTATGCGCGAGCGCGTGGAGAGTCTCGGCGGCAACTTCCGCGTTCAGAGCGCGCCGGGCGAAGGCACGCGCGTGCTCGCCGATCTGCGAATCGACGGCAAGGAGTCGGACGATGGCTGAGACCATTCGTATTGTGCTGGTGGACGACCATCCGCTCTTTCGCGAGGGCGTGGCCTATACACTGGGGGCGCAGGCGGATATGGAAGTTGTCGCCCAGGGCGAGAGCCGCGACGAGGCGGCGCGACTGGCGGAGCGCCACGCGCCCGACGTGCTGCTGCTCGACATCAACATCCCCGGCGGCGGCATCGAGGCGGCGCGGGCCATCGCCGCCGCCCGGCCGGCGATCCGCATCATCATGTTGACCGCCTCCGTGGACGAGGATGATCTGGCGGCGGCGATGGCCGCGGGGGCGAAGGGCTACATCCTGAAGGGCGTGGCGGCGCGGGAACTGGTCGGCATCGTCCGCGCCGTCAACGCCGGCGAGGGCTACGTCGCTCCATCGCTGGCGGCCAGCCTGCTGGCGGGCATGGCCGGCGGGGCGCGACCGGCCACGCCGGCCGACCCGCTGGATGCGCTGACGGAGCGCGAGCGGGAAATACTCGACCTGGTGGCCGCCGGGCTGAGCAACAAGGAGGTCGCCGCCAGCCTGCACCTGAGCGAGAAGACGGTCAAGCACTACATGACCATCATCATGGAGAAGCTGGGGGTGCGCAACCGGGTAGAGGCGGCGCTGCTGACGAAGCGGTAGGCGCGCCGGCCGCCGCGAAAACAAAAACAGGCCGCGCGGCCTGTTGATAGACGGGTTATTCGACTGTGTCGCGGCCGGGTAGGCCGCGCCTCGTTCCTACGCTGCAACGCCGACGGCCACTTCCCGCCGCACCTCGCGTTTCAGATCGTCCAGGTGGTCGGCCAGCGTGCCCAGCACGCCGTTGATGAAGCGCGGCGCGCTGTCGCTGCCGTAGACCTTGGCCAGCTCCACCGCTTCGTTGATCGCCACCTTAACCGGCGTTTCGTCGGTGACAAGAAACTCGTACATGGCGATCCGCAGCACGTTGCGGTCGATGACCGCCATCTGATCCAGGGGCCATTCGGGGGCAAAGCGGGCGATGAGGCGGTCCATCTGGGGCTGGTACTCGATGACTCCGTGTACCAGCTTAGCGGCAAAATCGACCCCGGCGCGCTCCATCGGACTGGCCTCCAACCGCTGTTCCAGCACTTCGTCCGGATCGTGGTTGGCAATGTCGTATTCGTAGAGCGTTTCTAAGGTTACGCGACGGGCGCGACGCCTGGTCTTCATATCTTAACCTGCGTAAACGGCTGCTCGGGAGCGCCGGCCGCCAGGCTCGGAACTCCGCGCGAAGAGGCTAGACAACCTCTCCCTTGCTATAGTGGACGTCCTCGACAAACACGTTGACCGCGTCGACCGGAATGCCGACCATCGTATCGATCGCCTCGGAAACGACGGTCTGGATGGTGCGGCTCGTCTCCAGCAGGTTGACGTGCGGAGCCATTATAACATAGATATTGAAGCGTACCTTATTTTCCGATAAGTCTAATAGGACGCCGTCCTGCTTCAGACCGCGTTGGAAGAGGCGGGCGATGTCGGCCGGAACCTGGGCCAACTGCTGCACGCCCTCCACGCGCTGCACGGCATAGCGCGCAATGGTGACCAGCACTTCGGGGGCCACTTCAATGCGGCCGACGCTCTCATACGTTTCGCTCACGTTCCGATCCCTCCGTCCACGCGCAACACCTCGCCGGTGATATACGACGCCCGATCCGAGGCCAGGAAGGCTACCGCGTCGGCCACTTCCTGCGCCTCGCCCCAGCGGCCGAGCGGGATGTAGGCCAGCGTCTGCTTCACCAGGTCTTCCGGCAGCCCCGACGTCAGATCGGTCGGGATGAAGCCGGGGGCGACGACGTTGACGGTGATGCCGCGCGAGCCCAATTCCTTGGCCAGCGACTTGGAGAAGCCGATGATGCCCGCCTTCGATGCGGCGTAATTGGTCTGGCCTGGCTGGCCGACGATGCCGGAGACGGACGAGATGTTGATGATCCGCCCGCCCTGCTTGCGCCGCAGCATCGGCCGGGTGACGGCCTTGCAGGTGTTGAAGACGCTCTTCAGGTTGGTCGCCAGCACCACGTCCCACTGCTCCTCTTTCATGCTCATTAAGAGCGTATCGCGGGTGGTGCCGGCGTTGTTCACGAGGATGTCGATCTGGCCATAGGCGTCGAGCGTGGCCTTGATGAGGGCATCGGCGGCGGCCGTGTCGCTCACGTCAGCTTGCGTGGCCAGCGCCGCGCCACCCCGCTCGCGAATGGCGGCGACCACGGCCTCGGCCGCGGCGGCATTGGCATGGTAGTTGACGACGACCTTGGCGCCCTCGGCGGCCAGCGTCTCGGCAATGGCCCGGCCGATGCCGCGCGAAGCTCCGGTGACAATGGCAACTTTGTCTTGCAGCAGCATGGGGGGAGATTAACGCAAAGACGCAAAGACGCAAAGACGCAGAAACGAGTTTCCGCGTCTTTGCGCCTTAGCGTTAAATCGTCCTACAACTCGAACTTGACCCGCCGCGACTCGCGGTCGATGCGCTTGACAAGGCCGAGCAGCACATCGCCAGGGCCGACTTCGACGTAGCTATCCACGCCTTGGGCGCCGAGGTAGCGAATCGAGTCCGTCCAGCGGACGGGTGAGGTGAGTTGCGCTTTGAGTTCAGCGCGGATCTCGTCGGGGGCGGCGATGGGCCGGGCGGTGACGTTGGCGACGACGGGGATGCGCGCCGTGGCCAGCGGCGCGGCGTCGACGGCGGCGGCGAATTCATCCGCCACGCTTGCCATCAGTGGCGAATGGGCGGCGATGGTGATGGGCAGGCGGACGACCTTGCGCGCGCCGGCTTCCGTCAACAGGGTCATCGCCCGGATCAAAGCCGTCTCATCACCGGTGATGACCACTTGCCCAGGGCAGTTGTCGTTGGCGACGCCGACGGTGCGGCCGGTTTCCGCCGCGGCGCGGGCGCAGAGCAGCGCAATGGGCGCGGCGTCGAGGCCCAGGACGGCGGCCATGCCCCCCGGCTGGCGCTCGCCGGCCAGTTTCATCAGTTCGCCGCGCCGCCGCACCAGGGCCAGGCCGTCGGCGAACGACAGCGCCTCCGCCGCGGCCAGGGCCGAGAACTCGCCCAGCGAGTGCCCGGCGACGAAACCGGCATCAGCCTCGCCCCGCGCGCGCAGGGCTTCCCAAGCGGCCAGGCTGGTGACGAACAGCGCCGGCTGCTGAACGGCCGTGTCGGTCAGCGCCTCTTCCGGCCCCTCGAAGCAGATGCGCGACAGGGGAAAGCCCAGTCGGGCGTCGGCCGCGTCGTAAAGGGCGCGGGCAGCCGGCTCGCGCTCATAGAGATCGCGGCCCATGCCGACGGCCTGCGAGCCCTGGCCGGGGAAGAGGAAAGCGACTGCCATCGCTTTAAGAAGAACGAACCACAGATGACGCTAATTTCACAAATTTCTTCGCTCAATCTGTGGAAGCCGCGTACTCTGTGGTTCTTTTCTAAAATAGGAGCAATAACCACAAACGTCCAAATGGGCGCTGATTTCCTAATCTGCGTAATCTGTGGTTTGCGCCTTTCTTACTCTTCGCGCTCGGGCAGAATCTGCCGGCCGTTGTACTTGCCGCAGTTCGGGCACACGTGGTGGGCGCGCTTCATCTCGCCGCAATCGGGGCAGGGCACGAGATGGTACAGGGTCAATGCGTCGTGTGTGCGCCGCTTGTCGCGGCGGGCCTTTGAGACTTTCCGCTTGGGAACAGCACCCATGATGTCACTTCCTTCAGATGTTCAGTGTTTCGCGCGGGGGCGATAGACAACAAAAAACGAGCGGCCGAGTCGCCGCGAAGAAGGATTATAGCCCGCCGCCCGTAGGCCGTCAAGGCCGGGCGCGTCAGAGAAGAGGGAACACGGAGGGCGCGGAGGAGACGCGGAGAACACAGAGAATACTGTGAATTGCTCCGCGCTCTCCGTGTCTTCTCTCCGTGTGCTCCGTGTCCCCTTCTTCCACGGCGCCAACAACCTGGCGGACGCGGCAGGCGCGAAAGGTGGTACAATGCGCGGGCCGCGGCGCGCCTCTCGACCGCGCGGCGGCGCAGACCCCGATGACGGAAACCTTCGGCAACTGGTTGAAACGCCGGCGGCGCGCGCTCGATCTGACCCAGGGCGCGCTGGCCGACTGCGCCGGCTGCTCTATCGTCACCATCCGCAAGTTCGAAGCCGACGAGCGCCGCCCCTCGCGCCAGCTGGCCGAGTTGCTGGCCGGCTGCCTGCAAATTCCCGCCGCCGACCGCGCGCACTTCATTAGCTTTGCCCGCCAGCCGGAGACGGCCGCGGCGGTTGCGCCGCCCGACCTGCCGCGCCCGTCGCAACCAGTGCCCGCGCCGGCCG
>CAZSOD010000077.1:3855-16434 GCA_964608255.1 uncultured Ardenticatenaceae bacterium | reverse complement strand
CCACGCCGCAGTCGCGGCCCGCCGCGGCAATTGCTCCGTTGTGGTACACGACCTCGCTGCGCCCCCTGCCCTGCGTCAGGTCGATATGGAACGACGGCATCTTGTCCCCCCGGCCGCGCACGACGACCTGGGTAAACACGGTCCGCAGTAGAAAGCGCGGCGCGTAGCCCAGCGAAAGAGCCAGCGGGCGCAGCGTTGCCCCCGGCAGATTGACCGGCGCGATACCCAATTGCTTCATGACCGCCAGCATCTCGCGCAACATGCGCATTTCCAGGTCAAAGACAGCCCCCATCCGATAGAGTTCGCCCGGCGGCCGGTTCAGGATGGCCGATACGGCATTGCCCATGACGTTGAGAAACGCCTTCGACCACTTCATGGCGCGGTAGTCGACCAGCGCGGCAGCGCGTATCCCCGCCGCTGCGAATAACCCCACCCAGTCCTCGACCGCGCGCCCCGCCCGCACCGGCGCGATCCCTAGCCCGCGTCCTTCGCGCTCTACTGTGAGCCGATTGGCTCCAGCGCGGCTGATCGGGACGGTTACGGTACCGGCCAGAACCCGATCCGCACCGAACCGGGCAACGAGCATCTCTTCGATGCCGATGCCGTTCTGGGTGCTGAGCAGTTGCGCCGGGCGAGGGCAGGCCGCGCGCAATTCATCCAGCGCCGCGGCCAGATCGTAGGCTTTGGTCGCCAGCACAATGAGGCCGGCCGAATCGAGCGGCGCCTCGGCCACAGCCCCCACCGCCTTGACGGGCGCGGTCAGAGTGGCGCCGCCGCGAGTGATGCGCAGGCCGTCGCGATTGAGGGCCGCCGCCGCCGCCGGGCGATCTATCAGGGTTACCTGATGACCAGCCAGAGCCAGTTGCCCGCCCAGGAAGCCGCCAATAGCGCCCGCTCCACAGACAACAATGTCCATCGTCGCTGTTCTGTCCTAACGCATGGAAGGTTTCATAGAGAGTAACTGGGGGCTCCATAGCTTACGGCAGCGCTACGTAAGCCCGTTCGGGAAAGCCGAGTCAGCTGCGGCCGGTTTCATCATCAGGCGCGGGCCGGCCGAGAATACTGCCCACCCAGTCGGGGCGGCCATTGGCAAAATCGACGGCCGGCGCGGACCGCTTCCCGGCCAACTGCACTTCGTCTAGTAGCAGCCCGGCCCGACCGGCCAGGGCGGCCACGCCGCCGGGCACGCGAACCACCAGTCCCGGCGGCCCGTCGGGCAGCAGGTCGCCAGCCAGAGGACGGGCGCGCAGCACCTTGAGCAACTCGCCGCCCCACCAGGTGAACGCCCCGGGCCAGGGCGTCATCGCCCGTATCAGCCGGTCGATCTCGGCCGCATCGCGCGTCCAGTCGATCTCGCCGGCCTCCTTGCGAATCATCGGCGCGTAGGTCGCGCCGGCCTCCGGTTGCGGAACGGGCTCTAGCTCGCCGGCAAGGATGGCGTCCAGATAGTCGCGCACCAGATTTGCGCCCAGCGCGGCCAGCCGGTCGTGGAGCGTGGCCGCAGTCTCGTTGGAGCGGATGGCCAGCGCCTCCCGGACGAACATCGGCCCGGTATCCAGCCCCACGTCCATCCGCATCAGGGTAATGCCCGTCGCCTCGTCACCGGCTAGGATAGCGTGCTGGATGGGCGACGCGCCGCGCCAGCGAGGCAGTAGCGAGGCGTGGACGTTCAGACAGCCATAGGGTGGCAGTTCGAGGACGTGGGGCCGCAGAATTTGGCCGAAAGCGGCCACCACAATAACGTCCGGCGCCCATTGGCGCAGCGGCGCGGCGGCTTCTTCCTTGCGTAGCGACTCGGGCTGGTAGACAGGAATGCCGGCCCCCTCGGCCACGACCTTCACCGGCGGCGGCCGTAACAGGTTGCCGCGGCCAGCCGGCTTGTCGGGCTGGCTGACGACGCCCACCACGCGTTGTGTTGCGATCAGAGTCTGGAGGACGGGCACGGCAAACTCCGGCGTGCCCATGAAGACAACGTTGGCCACGCGCGCATTCTAGCATGGCCTATACGGGTTGACGAACAAGGGGCTTGCCCATAAACTGGCCCGCATCGCAACTCATTTTTCGCCGTCGCGTATAGGCCCATAGCAATCAAAGCAAAGGAGAGTCTCAATGGACGTCAACAAGGCAGTACGATTCGTCTTCGATGACAAGCAGTGGATCAGCAAGCTGCTGATCGGCGCGCTCATGTCAGTGCTCGCGTTCCTCATCTTGCCCGGACTTATCTTGCAAGGCTATCTGGTCAAGGTCATTCGCCAGGTGATGGGCGGCAATGATAATGAATTGCCGGAGTGGACCGATTGGGGCAAGCTTCTCTCGGACGGTCTATTCGTGACGCTGGGCCAGATTATCTGGACGCTGCCGTTCATTTTGCTGTTCGTCATCGGTGGCCTGGCCACCGGCGGATTGGGCAGCCTGGCTGACCGGGGCAGCGATATGGCTACGGCCGGTGTTATGGGCGGCGGGCTGCTGCTGATTTGCCTGGCTGTGGTGTTTGCGGTGGCCTTTCTCTTCCTGACACCGGCGCTGATGATCCAGTACGCCATCAAGGACGAGTTTGGCGCGATGTTCCGCTTCAGCGAGGTCTTTGACATCATTCGCAATCACACGGCCGACATCTTGATCGCCTTCCTGGTCACACTGGTCGCGGTCTTTGCCATCGGACTGGTAACCGGCGTGCTGTCCATCATCCCCTGCCTCGGTTGGATTGCGGCCGCGGTCATCGGTCTGGCGATGGGGCCGTACCTGACCTTCGTCACCGGGCACCTGTATGGGCAGATCGCCCGCAAGGTAGGCGGGGGCAAGGCTGTCGCCTATGAGAAGGGACCGGACCTCGTTTAGCGGGCCCATCGAGTGTCGCCGGTAGATAGCGCGTTCAATCGCGCGCCCCAGTAAAGAACCGCCCGCGGCCTTCAGCCGCGGGCGGTTTGGTTTCTAAAGCAGGCGAGGCTGTTGGGGCGGGCCTTCGACTACGTCTAGCCCCAGCAACGCCTTAAAGCGGTTGGCCGTGCCGGGCGAATGTCCGGCGTAGTCATCGTTGAAGAAGGCATAGACATCGTCGAGGCCGGGCGTGGCTTCCTGCGCGGCGGTCACCCTGGCCCACCAGGCGCGCAGTTCCTCTGTCTTGTCCACCACCTCGTGCGTCTTGGTGGCGAACTGGCCGTGGCGGCCGAGAAAGCGCAAATAGAGGAAGTCGGCCGTCGGCCGAATCTCCTTGGGTAAATAGATGTAGTCGGCCGCGATCCAGCACACGGCGTGGGCGCGCAGCAAGTCAGCCGTCGCGTCGCTCCACCACGAGCGGTGGCGCAGCTCAACCGCATAGCGCGCGCCGGGCGGCAACGCGGACAGGAATGCGGCCAGGTTGTCGGCCTCGGCCGCGGGGTAGTCGGGCGGAAATTGGAGGACGATGGGGCCGAGGCGGTCGCCCAGCAGGCGCATGGTCTCTACAAATGTCGCCAGCAGGTCCGGCGCGGGGGCCATCAGGCGCAGGTCGTGGGTAATCTCGCGCGGAGCCTTGGGGCAGAACTGGAATCCCTCCGGCGTCAACGCGCGCCAGCGCTCCACGGCGTCGGCCCGGGGCGTGCCGTAGAATGTCGAGTCCATTTCCAGCGCGTTGAAGCGCCCGGCGTAGTACGGCAATTGCTGCGCCTTGGGCAGCTTGTCCGGGTAAAACGTCCCCTGCCACGGCTTGTAGCCGAAGCCCATCGTGCCGATGTACCAGTTGGTCACGTCGCGCTAGTCACCCGCCTGGGGAATGTAAGTCGACGCCGGCTCGCTCGCCGGTTCCGCGCTCAAGGCCGTCGCGGCCAGCAGGATGGCGGCGATCCATAACAGATCGGCCAGCAACAGATGGACGATCTGCATCCACACGGGGGCCAGCAGCAAAACGTTGACAAACCCGGCGGCTATCTGCACCACCACAACGACCGCTATCGCCCGGGCGAAGCGGCGCGTGTCAGGGCTCGGCCGCGCGGCAACGATGGCCCGCCCCGCCAGCACCAGGTAAATGCCGGTGACAATGGCGATGATCGGGTGGTAGATGCGCAACCGGACGAGGAAATGGGCCGTGGGCAGGAAGTCCTGGCTAATGCCCTCGGTCAATGTGCCGGCGGGAAAAAGCGTGTCGCCCAGCGCCGTTACCGCCCCGCTGACGCCCAGGATCAACATCAGTGCCAATCCACCAAGCACGAGCCAGCCCGCGCTGCCCTGGCCGCGCAGCTTCATCGGTTTGCCGCCGCCAGCCCACCAGGCGGTAAGCGTCACCGCGCCAAGGAGCAGAAAGGTGTTCACCAGATGGACGGCCATCGAGATGGCCCGACCGACCGAAGCGTTGTGGGCCACCCACTCGAACAGCACCAGACCGGCCCCAACCGCGCCCTCGGTGATGATGAACACGAACGACAGGACAGCCCCCTTGCGCACAAGGTGGCCCTTCGGGTAGGCGCGGAAGGCCCAGACCAGCATCACCAGCACAAACAGCCCCGAGAGGGCGCTGGTGATGCGGTGGAAGAACTCGATCATCGTCTCCATCCGCGGCTCGCGGGGGATGACGACGCCATTGCACAGCGGCCAGTGGCTGCCACAGCCCGCCCCGGAGCCGGTGGCGCGCACGAAGGCGCCCCACAGGATTACCAGAATGAGCAGTCCGAGCGTGATCCAGGCGAAACGGGTGAAATGACGTTGGCTGCGAAGAAAGGTCCCCATCATAAAGGCGATTATAGCCCGGTTTCGCCTGTGGCGCGATACGCCCGCCTTCGCGTGCTTCCATAGCGCTTAGCGCGCGATTCCGGAGAAGGGTGCTATTCGGACAGGTACGTGCCGATGGGGTCTTCGTCGTCCTTGTCAACCTTGCTGCGGCGAGTTTTGCCGCCGGTCTGCGGGTCATCGACCAGCCCCATCTCGTAGAGGGCTTCCATTAGCCGGGCGGCGCGCGGGTAGCCGAGGCGCAGTCTTCGCTGCAAGAACGACACCGACAGCTGGTCATGCTTCTTGGCCAGTTCGACGGCCGCCTCCAGCAAACTATCCGTCTCGTCCAGCAGCGCATAGCGGGCGATAAGCGGCTCCCACGGCGCGGGCGTGGGCTCATGGTCGGCCATCGTCTCGCGCCAGTGCTCCACCAGCCGCTCGATCTCGGTGTCGGTGACGTAAACGCCCTGGACGCGGGCCGGTGCGCCCGCGTCGGGGGCCTGGTAGAGCATGTCGCCACGGCCGAGCAAGTTCTCCGCACCGACGGTGTCCAGAATCACGCGCGAATCCGTGCCAGAGGCGACGGCGAACGACAGGCGGGCCGGGAAGTTGGCCTTGATCAGCCCGGTGATCACGTCGGTAGACGGCCGCTGCGTGGCAACGATGAGATGAATGCCGGTGGCCCGGGCCATTTGCGCCAGCCGGCACAGGTTGCGCTCCACGTCGCCGGGGTACATGTGCATCAGGTCGGCCAGTTCGTCAATAAAGACGGCGATGTAGGGCAGCTTCTTGCCCCGCCCCGCTTTGCGATTATAACCGCCAATGTTGCGCGCCGCGGTTGTCTCGAACAGTTCGTAACGCCGTTCCATCTCCGCCGTCAGCCAGCGCAAAACGCCGACGGCCCGGTCGGCATCCACCTCAACCCGGCCAATCAGGTGCGGCAGCCCATTGAAGCGCACCAGCTCGACCTTCTTGGGGTCGATCATAACGAGTTGCAGTTGCTCTGGCGTGTTGTTGAAGACAAGACAGGAGATGAAAGCGTTAATGCAAACCGACTTGCCGGAGCCGGTTGTTCCGGCGATAAGCAGGTGCGGCAGCTTGGCCAGGTCGCTCATAACCGGCGCGCCGGCCACGTCGCGGCCGAGAGCTACGCCGAGCGACGAGTTGAGTCTGGCAAAGCCCGGCGCTTCAAGGATACCGCGCAGGCGGACGACGCTTGTCTCGCTGTTGGGCACTTCGATGCCGACGACGTTGCGGCCGGGAACCGGCGCTTCAATGCGCAGGCGGTTCACAGCCAGGGCCAGCGTCAGGTCGCGCTGGAGCGCCGCAATCTGGCCGACGCGGACCTTTTGCTGCTTCAGCTCCCCATCCGGCCCTGGTCGCTCCACATACCCCGGCTCGACGCCGAACTGCGTCACCGTCGGGCCACGCCGCACCTCGACCACGCGGGCGGGCAGTCCAAAGTCGGCCAGCGTCTCTTCAATGCGCCGGCCCTTCCAGTCGATCTCATCCCGGGCGTGGATGAGCGTTTCGCCGCGGTCGAGCAGGTCATAGGTCGGCAGGCGGGTATCGCGCCGGGGATTAGCCGCGGCGGTGGGTTCGTCCGGCTCAACAAGGGCTTCGCGGCTGGCGGGCGGCGCGGCGACCGGCGGGCCGTTTGCCGGCGCGCGACCGACGACGTCGACACGGTCGGGGTCCACCCGGTCGGCCCAGGCAGCCAGGGCGGCCGAGGCCCGCTCCAGCCCGGCGCGAACGTCGTCGGCGGTGCGGCCGAACAGCAACATGAAGGCCCAGGCCAGCAAGGCCAGGTAGACCAGACTGGCAAGGAAAGGCCCCAGAAATTCAAACAGCGGCTCGGACAGCGCCCAGCCAACCAGCCCACCACCCTTGCCGGCAAAGGCTTCTTGCAAACTGTAGTTGCCTAAGAGGTGGCTGAAGGCAATGAGTACGAGGATGAGGACTGTCAGACCGGCAACCTGTGCGGCTTGGAAGGGGAATGGGCGCGGGATGCGACCAACGGCCACAGCCAGCCCCAGCGCAGCCAGCGCCAGGCTGGCGGGAAAGGCTCCCCAGCCCAACACCTGCCGCAACAATCGCGTCCACCAGCCCAGCCAGCCGGCTTGGGTCAGGCCCGCCAAAGAGAGCAGGGTAACCACGGCCAGGAGAAAGAGCATAACGCCGCCGACCTCGCGGCGTCGGGCAATGACGCCGTCGATCAGCCGTTCATCCCAGGAGCGGGCAGCGGCGTCTGGCGGCGGATCGGTCGCCCCTTTTTTCGCCGCCCTGCCCGAAGAAGAATCTGAGCCAGCCATGGGGGCAGGCCGCCTTACAGAGAGGGCGCTGACTGGCGATCCGGCCCTTTGTTCGCCGCGCGCAGCGAGAGCGCCAGCCGCTTGTGCCGCCCGTCCACATTCAGCACCCGCGCCGTGACCGCTTGCCCGGAGCGCACGACGTCATTCGGGTGCATGAAAGTCCCTTCAGCCAATTCAGAGATGTGGACCAGACCTTCGAGCTCCTCTTCCAGAATGACAAACGCGCCGTAGGTCGTCACGTTGCCAATCACGCCATCCACCAGCTGGCCGGGCCGATAGCGCTTCTCCACATCCAGCCACGGGTCGGGTCGCAACCGTTTCATACTGAGCGCGACGCGCTCGGTGCCCTGATCGACGCTCAAGACAAGCACACTCACCTGCTGGCCCGGACGCAGGACGTTACTGGGATGCACCACCCGGCTCCATGAGATTTCAGAAATATGGATGAGACCCTCCAGGCCACCCAGATCGATAAACGCACCGAATTCGGTCAAATTGGTGACCGTGCCCTGGCGCTTCTCGCCCGGGCGCACGCCCAGCAACAGCACCTCGCGCTGCTCGGCCGCCACCAGCGTCGCCCGCTCGGAGAGGATTAGCCGGCTGCTGGCTTTATTAACCTCGATGATCTTGAGCGGTACCTCACGATCTTGCCACTCCGCCAAGGCACGCGCCCGTTCGCGCGGGACGTGAAACTGGGGAAAGTCGATTAGCTGCGAAGCCGGTACAAAGCCCTGGATGCCGTTCCAGATCACGAGGAGGCCGCCTTTGTTGAAGCTAACGACGCGCAGGCGCAACGTCCGATCGGCTTCCATCGTCTCTTGAGCTAGCTGCCAGGGATCGATAACCACCGGTAGCGCCTCGCCGGACGGAGCGGGCATATCGAGCGGGGCCGGCGGGTACTCCGCTACGACCAAGCCCGCGGCCGCCTCTGCGCCCTCCAGTGGCAAATCGGCGGCGGAGGACTCCTCCATTCGGAAGAGAGCGGCCCAATACCCATCATCGACGATCGGATCGGCCTGTGTTTGCCTGTTCTGCTCCTGACTCATACTTCCCAACCGTTACAACCCAAGAGCGTCCAGGGCGTGCGGCAGCACCCGGAGGACGCATGTGACGGACGGCGGCCCGGCTCCGACCCGCGTGGTTACGGGTAGCCGGTTGGCCCAGTGAGCTACATTACACCGCCAGTCTACATTATAGGCGCTGCCCCGGCAGTGTCAAACAGACGGCAATCACAACCCTCGGGCGCGTATGACAGACTGCCCATCGGCCTTCATCGCCGGCCCACTCCGGGGGCAACTGCCCGTTGAACTGGTGACAGATTTCACAAGGCGGCGGCCATATCTGTTATAATCGCCAGATGAAGCCCGCAAGCGTCCGCCTCCCGGCCCTTCTACCGCCTTTGGTGGCCGATCTCGCCGCCGTCATTGCCCTGTTTACCGTCTTTCCGCTCCTCGCGCCGCGCCTGGCCGAACCGCGCGGGGCCAACGCCCTGCTGCTTAGCGCGGGCTTCCTGGCGTTTTGCGCCGGGGTCTTTGCCCTGCGGCGCTTGCAGCCGGCGCGCGGCGGCGAGCGCGAATGGGCAACGCGCAATAGCCGGGCGATTCTGGCCGTGATTTTCGCGCTGGCGATGACGACGGCCATCGCCTGGCAACTGGGCTTTTTCCGGTCCGGCCTGCAAGTGGACACGCGCGATTTGGGCGAGGGCGGCTCGGCGTCCTACTTCGTCTTCGGCCCCGGTGCGTGGCTCGGCTTCGCCATGGTCTACGTCCTGGTGCTGGCCTTCAACGTCCGGCAGAGCGTCCAAGCCCATACCGGCCGCTGGGCCGTGAGCGCCGGACTCGGCTTGCTGGCAACCAATGCCATGCTCCTGCTCCTTAGCGCGCAGGCAGCGGCCATGATCGGGAGCGGGGGGCTGTGGCTGCCCGTGCTCTACACCGGCTTGCTGCTGCTCTTTGTTCCGCCCCGTCTCATTTTCATCGACCGGGCGACCGATTTCCCCTCCCCGATGGCTTACATTCTCCTCGGCCTCTTTCTTCTCGTCGCCGGCGCCTACGCCCTTGGCATCATTACCCTGTAGTCTGAAGAAGGTACTACGGATAACCCGGTCTTCTTTAACCAGTGGATTGTGGGGCTTCTGTTTCTTGCAGGTCGGCCAGGAGAAGGTCGGCAGCGACCTTGCCGGAGAGCGTCACCATCGGCACGCCGCCTCCGGGATGAGTTGTGCCGCCGGCAAAGTAGAGTCCGGCGAAATCGACCGAGCGGTTGTGCGGCCGGCGAAACGCCGTCCACCGGCTGTTGGCCGACGCGCCGTAGAGCGCGCCGCGCCACGCGCCGCTCTGACGTTCCAGGTCGAGCGGGGTCAGCATTCGTTCGCTGACGATCCGGCCGCTCAGATCGATGCCGAAGCGCGCCAGTGCCCGCAACACCGTCTCGCGGTAGGTCGCCGCCGTCCGCGTCCAGTCGAAGCGCTCATCGACGGCCGGGGCGTTGACCAGCACGAACCAGTTTTCGTGGCCCGGGGGGGCGTGATCGGGGTCGGTCTTCGACGTGATGGCGACGTAGACGGTCGGGTCGTCGGGCGGCAACCCTTCGTTGAAGATGCGGCGGAACTCGCGCGGGTAGTCGGCCGAGAAGAAGATATTATGGTGGGCGAGTTCGCGGCCGTCGGCGGCGCGCACGCCGAGCAGCAGGACGAAGCCGCTGCACGACGGCTCCGCGCGGCGCAGCGAGGCCAGCCGCCGCGCCACCGCCGGGGTGCGCGGCAGGAGCCGGTCGTAGACCGTCGTCACGTCAACGTTGGCGACCACGGCCGCCGCCGGGACAAACTCGCCGCCCTTGAGTTCCACGCCGGCGGCCCGCCCGTTCTCCACCCGGATGCGTTCCACCGCGCGCCCGGTGTGGACGGCCACACCTAACTCCCCGGCCAGTTGTGTCAGAGCGCTGGCGATGGCGTAGACGCCGCCGCGCGGATACCACACGCCGCCCGAGAGTTCCACGTGGGCAATGACGTTGAGCGTGGCCGGAGCCAGATAGGGGCTGCCGCCGACATAAGTGGCGAAGCGGCCCAGCAGTTGCCGCAGGTGCGAGGAGCGCACGAAGCGGCGAATTGAGGCGTCCATCGTTCGCAGCGGGTCGGCGGCCAGCCATTCCGTCAGCGGGACTTGCAGAAAGCTGCGGGGGCGCGGCGGCTGGTCATAGATGAAGACCGGCCCGGTGACGCGGTGGATGCGCGCCGCGTAGGCCAGGTAGCGCAGGTAGCCCTCTACGTCGCGCCGGTCGATGCGCTCGATCTGGGCCAGCATGCGCGTCAGATCGGCGGTGGCATCCAGGACCGTGCCGTCGGGGTAGAAGTAGCGCGTCTGCGGTTCAACCGGTAAGAGGGTCAGATAGTCGTCTAGTCGCCGCCCGGCCACCTGGAACAACGCTTCGAAAACGGGGCGCATGGTGATGACCGAGGGGCCGGTGTCCCAGCGAAAGCCATCGGCCGTGACCTGGCCCATCTTGCCGCCGGCCCGCTCGTTCTGCTCGTACACGACCACGCGCCGCCCGGCGGCCGCCAGGCGCACAGCCGCGCTCAGCCCGCCGATGCCCGCGCCGATGACGATGATAGGGCTCGCTTCTTTGCTCATGCGTTACCTAATGGACCACAGTCGACGGACGACAGACCACGGCGGGAGAGGGGCCAGGGGCCAGGGGCCAGGGATACCTGCCCAACGCCCAACTTCGTCTGACCCACTGACCCACTGACCCACTGCCCTACTGACCCACTTCTTACTTCTCACTGACTACCCTTCCCTTCCACCGCGGCCCGCCCGCGAAACGCCACTGAATGGCCCGCGCAGCGACGACTGTCATCAGAACGACCGAGACGGGCAAAAGCAAAGCGTCGGCCGTGCGCTGGCGGGTGAAGGCGGCGGTAACGGCGCGGATGGTGACGCCGGCGGCCGCCAGCAGCGCGAAGCGCCAGTCGAAAAGCCACAGCAGCCACGGCAAGAGAAAGACCGCCCAGTGAAACGCGGCGGAGGCCAGCAGAAAAAGAACAGAGTTGGCGTGACCGCCGAGGATGTTCTTGGCGAAGCCGTCGCGCACCGCCGGCCAGCCGTCATACATACGGCAGTGGATGAGACCGTTGCCGTCAGCCATGCGCAGCCGCAATCCAGCCGCCTTGACCCGCCGCGCCAGCATTACGTCTTCGACCACTTCACCGGCCACGGCGGCATGCCCGCCCACAGCATCATACGCCCTGCGCCGGAAGGCAAGGCACTGCCCGTTCGCCGCCGCGAAGGCCGGCCAAGGCAAAACGTGGACAGGCAGGATTGGCAGATAGCCGAGAATCGCCAGAGCCATGAGCGGCACGACCAGCCGCTCAGCCCACGTCACTGTCTCCTGCGTCGGCCAGACGGTCAGCAGGTCGGCCGGGCCGCCCTCCAGTTCGGCCAGCAGCGCCGCCGCCGCGCCGGGCTCCCAGCGCACGTCGGCGTCGGTGAACACCAGCACGTCACCGCGAGCCGCTTCGGCCAGTTGGGCGCAGGCCCAGTTCTTGCCCAGCCAGCCATGCGGCAGCGTCGCGCCCGGCAACACCCGCAGGCGCGGGTTGCCTGCGGCCGCGGCGCTGGCCCGCTCGGCCGTGCCGTCGCTGGAACCGTCGTCGAGCACCAGCACCTCGAAGTCGGGATAGTCCTGGGCCAGCAAGGCGGCGACCGTGCGACCAATAACCGGCGCTTCGTCTCGCGCCGGGACAAGGAACGATAGCCGGGGCGAAGACCCTCTCTCCGGCCGTCGCGCAAGGGAAGAGGATGCCGGAGCGCGGCCGAGCCGGGGGAAGAGCAGCACGTTAGCGAGCGTCGTCAGGCCGATGATGAACAGGGCAAAGGCGACGGCGGCGAGCAGGGCAGTGAGGATCACGAAGCAAATGAACCACAGATTACTCAGATTTCACAGATTATGGATGGGAATCCGTGGAATCGGTGTAATCTGCGGTTTTCTTGCCACGCCGTAGGAACCGCAAGCCCGGACGGCGGGCGAGGTCGACGCGGTGGGTGTAAGTCATAAGCGCCAGTTGGCCGGCGGCCACGGCGATGAGCAGCGGATCGGGGTGGAAGGCGACCAGGTAGACCAGCATCGTCACCAGGGTCAGGATGACCGCCCAGCCCGAGATGGTCAGCAGCGCGAACCAGATGACGAGCGCTAGCAGAGCCACCGCCGGCAGTTCCCACAGTGTCAGCCCGATCCACACGCCGAACGCCGCGGCCACAGCCTTACCTCCTTGGCCGCCGAGGAAGGGCGAGAAGGCATGGCCGAGCGGCGGGGCCATGGCAATGAGCCACAACGGCCAGCCCTGCCAGCCGAACACGTAGACCGCCAGCCCGACGGGCGCGGCCGCCTTGGAGATGTCGAGCGCCAGAGCCAGCGTGAACCATAAAAACCCACCGGCGCGGAGCACGTTCGTCGCCCCCGGGTTGCGATCGCCCACTTCGCGGATGTCGCGCCGCGCGCCGAGGCGGCCAACCCAGACCGAGAACGGCAGAGAGCCGAGGAAGAAGGAGAAGGCGGACCAGAGGAGGGGGAGCATGGGGAGTAAGAA
>CAZSOD010000077.1:0-3755 GCA_964608255.1 uncultured Ardenticatenaceae bacterium | reverse complement strand
CGCGCGCCACGCGGCCGCCACGAACGCGCCCATGACGAGAAAGCCAATGACGCCGGGACCGGGCAGGCCGAAGAAGACCATCAGGCCGATCGACTCCAGCGCCCAGGTGATCGTATAGATGATGAGCAACGGGCGCACGGGGACGGGCAGCGGCCGCAGCACAGCGGTCAGCAGGGCCGCCGATAGCAGCCAGCCGGCGTAGTTGCTCCACGGGATGCCAAAGTAGCCGCGCGGGCTCGCCCACACCCAGTAACCCCACGACACCATCTGCGGGTCGAGGAAAAGGTCCCAGGCCGTGAACGCCGCCGCACTGAGAGCGACGAACGTCCAGCGCGCGCGGCCGCGCGACAGCAGTTGCGCCACGGCCCAGGCCACGGGCAACATCATCAGCCAGGCCAGCGGGATGACCAGCGGCACACCCAGCAATTGAGGTCGGAGGCTGGTCGTATAATCGTAGTGGCCGAAAGGGAAGCCGGTAGAGGAGCCGGCCGCCTCGATCCCCCACGCGAGGACGCCGGTAGAGGCCGCCATGAGCAGCGTGCGCCGCCAGCCCCACGCTTCGCTCAACGCCAGCAGTACGGCCGCCGCCTGGACGGCGACGCTGGCGACCACCAGCGCGTTAAACACGGCCGCGCTGGCGAAGGCGCGGACAATGGGCAAGGCGATCATCACCAGCGCCCACAACCCCAGCAGCGCCAGCACGGGCCGGCTCAGCCCCGACCGAAGCAGGGTAATCCTCAAATTCGGAGCGGTGTTCGGAGCGTTGCGCCCATCCAGGGCATCCGGGGAATCCGTGTCGATTCGTGTCGAATTCATTCGATCATCTTTAACAGCCGCGCCTCCACTTCGTGGACTTCGAGCCCGGCATTACGGCCCGTCCCTTCGAAGAGGACGCGGTTCTCGCGTCGCTCGGTCAGCCGTACGCGCACTGTGGCCGACAGCGTCTCATTGATGCGCTTGCCCATCTCGGCCCCGTCCGGCCCCTTCAATAGGCCGAAGCCCCGTCCCGCACCCTGCGTGACGAACATCTCCAGCCGGCGGCGCCTGTCGCCCACAACCCAATCGACCGTCTGATCGGTCACGACCAACCGCTCCGTCTTCGCTCCCGTGTAAGTAGCAAAGCGGTAGAGGTGTCCGCCATGCCACAGACCGATGATGAACCCGGGAAAAGCGGTTCGCACCCAGGGGATGATGGCAATGGAGCCGGTAACGGACGTGCCCGGCGCGGCAAAGTGGTTCGACTGGAACCAGATCCACGCCTCGGGAAAGGAGCGTCCCCAGTCTTTCTCGATGTAGCCGCGGCCGCCGGTGAAGTCGATTTCCTGGCCATCGACGGTCAGCGCCCCGTAGATGGCGTGGTCGAGGCTGACGATGCCGTGGTAGCACTGCATGAACGGCACCCAGGCGTACCAGCCCATAATGCCCGGCGCGGCGAGCGTGACCGGCCACGGAGACAGGCCGCCGAAGCGCAACGTGCCGCTGACCCGCTGCTCGGGCCGCTCTATGAGCAGGGTCATCTCGTTGTGGTTGAATCGGTTAGGCCCCACGTGGGCCTCGAAGCGGTCGGCGGCGGCCCAGAACGTCTCCAGCGGGTATTCGTGGTAGCGGGCGCTGGCGTTCACGCCGTCGAGAACCTGCACGAAGGCGTGCGACCGCTCACCCCACGAGACCCCAGGGATAAAGGCGAAGCGGTGGCGCTCTGTTGCGTCGACCACCTTGAAGTACCACCCCTCAAAAAAGGGCGGCCGCTGGTTGCGCAGGCGACCATGGTAGCGCGCCGGGTGCAGCGTGTTACGGAGGAACCGTAGCATCAGGCCTCAAAAAGAGGAAACCACGGATTACGCAGACTTCACAGATTTTTCGGGAGTCTGTGAACTCGGCGCAATGAGGGGTTTCTTCCTTACCCGCCCGTCTCGCCCGCGAAGAGGGCCGAGAGGTCGAGCGACGGCGCTTTCTTCTGGCTGGCAAGCGAGACGTAGGCCCGGGCCAGCGCGTCCTTGGCCGCGCCCAGCACAGTGCTGACCAATCCCAACGACCGGGCCAGTACGTCCGGGGGCGTGTTGGCAACAATGTCGTTCCAGATAGCTTCTTCCAGCACGTTGATGGCGATCTGTACCTCACGGATGCTGTAGCCGGCATGGAAGCGGTCGTTGGCGACCGCAGCCATGTAGTCCATCACCGGCACCAGGTTGTGGTCGGCAATGCTGGTCATGGTCAACTGAAAGAGGTGGTCGAGCCGCTCCTGGCCGGCGGACTGGCCCGCTTCAGCGTAATGGGCCAGCTGCGAGCGCGCCAGTGCCTCGCTGGCCTCGGCGACGATGCGCTCGCCGTCGCGGTGGAGAAGGTCTAGTAGTTCCATGGGTCTTTCCAATGGTGACCGCCGACGGCTGACCGCGGACCGCCGCCAGAGGTTTCGCGATGGTCGGCGGTCTACTCCTGAATAATTGTGTATCGCGTCCGAATCGCCGCCGCCTTGCTGAGCATGGCATGGGCGGAACAATACGTCTCGGTGGAAAGTTCGATGGCGCGCGCCACGGCCGCCGGGTCGATATTGACGCCGCGCACGACGTACTCCAGTTCGAAGTCGGTAAACACCTTAGGGTGGTCCGTCACCCGGTCGCCGTGGATGCGAATCTCAAAGCCGGACACGTTCTGCCGCTTCTTGCGCAGGATGGAGACAACGTCCATGGCCGTGCAGCCGGCCAGCGCGATCATCAGGTACTCCATGGGACTCGCACCCTGGCCCGAGCCGCCAACGGCGGGCTTGGCGTCCAGGTGAACTACGTAGCCGCTGTCGGGCACGGCGGTGAAGTGCATCTCGTCTTGCAGGGTCAGAATTGCGTCCATAATCTTCGAAGGCTCGCGCTTGGTTTAGGATGAATTTACCCATATTCAGCGCGCAGCGTCAAGACGACGAACGACAGCCGACCGCGGCCAGAAGTGAAGCAGACAGCGGGTCAATTCCCGCCGTGGTCCGTCGTCTGTCGTCCGTCGTCTTGCCGCGTCCGGCAGCGATCGGCGGTCAGCGGTCGGCGGTTGTCCGGTACACCCGCGGCACGCGCGTATTGACGTTCGTTAGAATCTCCCACGGCACCGTGCCCGCCCACTCGGCCAGTTCCTCGACCGTGATCGCCGCGCCGCTCTCCGCTTCACCCAGCAGGATGACCTCGTCGCCGTTGTAGGCCGTCTCCCACTCGATGTTGACCATGAGCTGGTCCATGCACACACGGCCGACGACCGGGTAGCGCCGGCCGCGAATGACCACCTCGGCCCGGTTCGACAGGGCGCGGAAGTAGCCGTCGCCGTAGCCGACGGGCACGGTGACGAGCCGCACCGGGTGGTCGCTCTGCCACGTCGAGCCGTAGCTGACCGGGTGGCCGGGCTGGACGACCTTGAAGTAGACGACGCGCGACTTCCAACTGAGCGCCGGGCGCACGGCAACCGCGCGTGGCACGTCGGCCGAGGGATAAACGCCGTAGAGCAAGATGCCCGCCCGCACCATGTCGAAGTGGCTTGCCGGGAAGCGGGCCAGCGCGGCCGAGTTGGCGATATGGCGCAGCGGCGGCGCGGGCAGCCCGCGCCGGGCGTAGAAATCGAGCACGGTGTGGAAGCGTTCGAGCTGGAGGTGGGTGTAGGCCGGGTCGGCCGCGTCGGCGTTGGCAAAGTGGGAGAAGATGCCCTCGACCTCGAAGTGGGTGCCGGCCAGCGACGCCTCCAGCAGGGGCGCGGCGCTGTAGTAGTGGACGCCGATGCGC
>CAZSOD010000076.1:10912-16664 GCA_964608255.1 uncultured Ardenticatenaceae bacterium | reverse complement strand
CGGCCTGGATGACTACAGCCAGATTCCCGGGGGCGTGCCCTCGATTGAGAGCCGGCTGGCGCTGGTCTACGCCGGTCTGGTCGGCGCGGCATCGTCCCCCGAACCCTCGGCCCTGTCGCGCTGGGTTGACGTGTGCTGCACCACCCCGGCCCGCCTCTTCGGTTTCAGCCGCAAGGGCCGGCTCCTGCCCGGCTACGACGCCGACGTGGTCGTGTTCGACCCGCAGCGCGAGCAGACCATTAGCCCGGCCACGCTGCACGAAACGGCCGGCTGGACGCCCTACGACGGCCTGACTGTCCGCGGCTGGCCGCGCGTCACCATGAGTCGGGGCGAAGTGCTCTGCGTCGATGGGCAGTGGCTGGGCGAAGCGGGGCGCGGGCGGTTTGTGGCGCGGTAACGTCTAGGATAGACGCGTGACCACAGGCCATGACCAGCATTCACTCCAAGCGGGTCGCCCCCATCAATTGACGCCATGACAGCCGTTCGCGGTCTGTCGACTAGCGCCCCGCCGCCTGCCTCACAATCTCTGCGATCTGATCCAGGTGATCGGCGTCGTGGTAGAGGCCGCGGGCAAAGCGGCCGACGGCGTCAATCGGGTCGCGCAGCCAGGTCGTCGTCTCGGTCACGTCCAGGTGCGGCGCATCAGGCCACATCGCCAGCGAAGCCAGGCGCATGCGGCGACTCTCCTCCAGGCGCGCCCGGCACGCCTCGAGGGTCGTTACCGTCTGCCACGGCGTCTCATAGCGCGAGCGGCCGGGACGCGAGACACCGCGCGCCATCTCGGCGGCGATGAAGGCGGCTTCCTCGGCCGAAGCCGTGACGTGGACGACGATGTGGCCGAGCGTCCAGGCCAGGCCGACGTCGTCGGGGTTGGCCGCGTAGGGGTCCTTGGCGTCCGGGTCGCTGGGGACAAAGACAACGGCGGCGTCATCGCACCCGGCGATGAGCGCCAACTGGCGGTCGATCATCTCGTTCGTCAGGTCAACGAGGTCGTCCTTGGTCAGCCCTTCGACCAGTTTGGCCAGGGTGAGCTCCCGGCTCTTCACCCGTGAAAAGTCCAGCATGTTGTACTCCTGTTGTCGATGGTGAAGCGACAGGGCATTCGGCGGATGACGAACGCGCGCCGCTACAGACCGGCGATGAGTTAGCGCGGCGGCAGGGCCAGCGCCACGACGTCGAGATCGGGCGCCACACGGCCGTGGCGGGCGCGCTCGAAGGCCGCGCCGACGGCCAGCAGTTGCGGCTCGCTCAGATAGTCGCCGGTGAAGACAATACCAATCGGGTGTCCGGCGTCGTTCAGCCCGTTGGGCACGGCCAGCGCCGGAAAGCCGGCCGCGGCGTACGACTGATCGACGTGGCCGGCCAGCACATCTACCTTGTACTCGCGCAACAGCGAGCGAATCGCCTCGCGCGCGGCCGTGACGTTGGCTTCGCGCAGCGCGGCGTACTCCGCCGCCGTCAGGGTCGTCGCCGCCGAACCGGCCACGTAGCGGTAGCCGTAAGGGGCGCGGTTGGCCGGGTCGGCGGCATTGAGCGCGACCACTTCGGCCAGCGAGCGCACCGGCGCGCCGGCCGCCCAGCCGCCCAGAAAGCGATCGAGACTGTCGCGAAAGCCGTATTCAAGCACGGGCATGACGTCCGGCGCGCTGATGCGTGTCGCCGCGGCGAAGGGAATCGCCACCGTGGTGACGCCCTGCGACTGCAGCGCGGCCATCAACGCCTCGCCCTCGCCTACCTCGGTGATCGCCTCGCGGATTTCGCTGGCCTCCGCCGCGGCCAGCGGGCGGCCCAGCTCCCGCTCGCGCGCGGCCAGGGCCCCGGCCACACCGGCGTCCGATACGACAATCACGCCCACCCGCACCTTGCGCGCCGCTTCGGGCGTCAGGTAGCGGGTGAAGTCGCGCCCCGCCAGCGGCGCGGCGTCGGCCGTGGCCGGGTCGTCCGGGTCAGCTCCCTGGGGCCCCAGCGCGGCCAGGACCGACAGGAGAATCGCTACGTCCTCAACCCGGCGGCCAAACGGGCCTGGCACGTCCATCCAATCGACAAGCGGCACGACGCCGCCGCGGCTGACCAGACCCAGGCTCGTCTTGAGTCCCACCAGGCTGTGGTCGCGGGCGGGCCAGATGATCGAGCCCTGCGTCTCGCTGCCGACGCTGACCGGCGCCAGATTGGCCGCCACGGCCACGGCCGAGCCGGTGCTTGAGCCGGACGGGTCAAACGGACCGTAAGGGCTTTGCGTCTGCCCGCCGAGGGCGCTGAAGCCGTTGGGCAAACAGGGATCGGTGTAGTTGGCCCACTCCGACAGGTTGGTTTTGCCCAGAATAATCGCTCCGGCCTCGCGCAGCCGGGCGGCGAGAAAGGCGTCGCGGTCCGGACGCCATTCGCGCAGCGCCCAAGCGCCGGCGGTCGTCCGCAGCCCGTCGGCCGTGGCGATGTTGTCCTTCAGCAACACGGGAATGCCGTGGAGCGGGCCGCGCGGCCCGGCGGCGCTCCGCTCCGCGTCCAGCGCGGCGGCGACCGCAAGCGCATCCGGGTTCAGTTCCATGACCGCGTTCAGGCGGCCGACGTCGTAACGCGCCATGCGATCGACGTAGTAGGCGACCAGTTCGACCGAGGTCAACCGCCTATCGTCCAGCGACGACTGGATGGCCGGCAGCGAAGCCTCCAACAGCAGCGCGTCCAGTTCGGCGCGCCGGTCGTCGGTCAGGTGAGCCAGTGCCGCCGCAAACGGCGTCAAGTCACGCGGCCGTTTGGCGCTGTAAACCGGCTCGGCCAGCGGGAAACGGCGCTTGGGGCACTCTTCCTCGCCTTCGGCTTTCAGCGGCTGCGGCGATGGGGCCGCAGGGTTGGCGGGCGCGGCCGTTTGGGCCGCCCCGCCGCAGGCCGCCAGCAACAACCCCAGCGCGGCCAGTCCCGCGCCCATCCGATAACCGTTCATCCTTAACCTCCGCTTTTCGGCCAGTATAGGGCAATTGACCCCGGAACGGCACAAAGAGGACGGGTGGACAGCGAAGGGGAACCGCCGCGTCCACCCGTCTCATTCGTGAAAGCCGGGTTAGATTATTTCCCCTTGCGCCGGTAGCGAATGACGGCGGGCGTCGGCTTGGCCGCGCCCACGCCGTGGGACACGAGCGGGTTCTTCGTCACCAGTTCCAGTTCGAACTGCCGCAGCAACAGAGCGGTAATGACCGCGATCTCATTGTTGGCGAAGTTCATCCCCGTGCATTTGTGCGTGCCGCCGCCAAACCCGATCAGCGTAAAGCGGTCGGCCTTGTCCTCTTCGCGGCCGGGCGCGTAGCGCAGCGGGTCGTACTTGTCCGGGTCGGCGAAGTAGTCGGGCAACTGGTGGGCCACTTCCTGGGCTACCTGCACCTTCCAGCCGGCCGGAATGCGGTAGCCGCCGACTTCGACGTCCGCGTCCACATCGCGCAGCAACATGTCGACCGACGGCCGCAGCCGCTCCGTCTCCGTCACCGCGTAGTTCAGGTGCGAGAGGGCGTGCAACGTCTTGCCGTCGATGGGCTGCCCCACCTGGACGAGCCGATCGATCTCCTCCTGGACGAGAGCCAGATAGTCGGGATGCTGCAAGAGGAGGATGACGTTCCAGGCGGCCTGGCCAGCCGTGGTCTCATGCCCGGCGAACATCAACGCCACCATCAGGTTCAGAAGGACCCGGTCTTCGATGGGTTCGCCGGTGTCGGTGTATTCCGAGTTCACGAAGTCCTGTAGAAAGTCGTTGTACCGTTCCGGATTGAGCCGCCGCTCTTCCAGGATTGGCTCCAGGATTTCGGCCATCCGCGCCTTGGCCCAGTCGCGCCGCCAGAACTTGGGCAACGGCAGGTTCGGCGGCAGGATGGGGTCGAGCGCGCGGCTCAGGTCGTCGTAGAGCGCCCAGAACTCCGGGCCGGCTTCCTCCTGGAACCGGTCGCCCATCAGCGCGCTGCCGGCCACGTTCTGCGCCAGCCGGGCCATGATCGCCGCGACCTCGAACTCCCCTTCGTCGCCGAGGGAATCGAGCCACTTCTGCGTCTCGCGGTTCATGACGGCGATGTAGTGGACCATCTTCTCGCGGCGGAAGGCTTGGGCGACGAACGGCCGCTGCCGCACGTACTCCTCGTGGCTGGCAATGAACAACACGTCGCCAAACGTCGCCCGCAGAAACTTGTAGGGCGTGGCGATGTTCAGCGCCTTGTCCGTCTCCATGAAGAAGGTGCGGTGGTACTCCGGGCCGATCAGCACGGCCACGTTCTGCGGCCCCAGCTTGATCGTGAAGATGTTGCCATGCTCCCTGTAGCCGCGCTGTATCAGGCCGGTGCGATCCTTGCGGAAGTCAAGCAAGTGACCCAATCCGGGCTTCGCCCCCGACACCACCGGCGGCGTCGCCAGCTTAATTGCCTCTCTTTCCATCTTGTCTCCTTGCCGTAGCCGCGGGCCAGCGACGGCAGGCCGGCTGCCGCGGCGGCGGTCATTTGTCACCCATTGTTATCACGAACGGTCGTGGTGTTCGGCTCCCGCCGGCTCCCAGACCGCCACCCTCGCGGGTCGCCCGGCCTATTTGGCGCTCAGGCGACTAGCAGTCCAATACGCTCAAGGTCAGCGCCGCCATCTGCTCCAGGCGCAACCGATCGGGGTAGACCTTCACAACGGTCGCCAGGCTGTAAAGCCCGAACAACAAATAGTGAGCCAGCTCGTCGGGTGTGCGCCGCGCGCCGACTTCGCCGCCCGCCTGAGCGGCGGCCAGCCGCGCGCTCAGCAGGTCGCGGACGTCATCGAAATGGGCCCGCAGCCGTTCGGCGACCGCGCGATCGCGCGCGCCGACCTCGATAGCCGCGTTCAGCGTAAACGAGCCGCGCTGCCCGCCGGCCATCAGGCCGTCGATCAGATCGGCGGCCATCGACTGTAGCGTATCGCGCACCGGGCGCGTGACGCTAAGGGAGCGGCGCACCTCTTCCAGTTCGGCCGCTCGATAGCGGTCGAGCGCGGCCAGGTACACCTCGTGCTTATCGCCAAAGGCGGCATACAGGCTGCTGCTGCTCAGGCCGGTGCCAGCCGTCAGGTCGCGCACTGACGTCGCCTCATAGCCCTGCTCCCAAAACAGGCCCATCGCACGCGCCAGGGCTTCGCTCTCGTCAAACGCTCTCGTTCGTGCCATGCACCTACTATAGCAAATCTGGAACGAACGATTCAATATCACGCGCCCACAACTTCGCCGGCGCTCATCCGCGCTGGCCAACCACCCGAGCGCCATCTCATTTTTCGTGCTCGCGCTCTAACGGGCTATACTGTTGGCGCGCCCTCTAGCAGCCTCTTTCATTGTTGCCGGCGCGCTGCGTTCCGTTTCTGAGCGTGGGACTGCCGCCCTGCATCACGCGGCCGCGGTGCCCAATAGAGAGAACATCCCTATGAAACAGCCCCTCCGCCTCGTTGTCGCGCTACTTGTGATGGCTGTCGCCGCCGGGGCCGCCCCCCTCTTGCTAAGCTTCCTGTCCCGCCCGGCGGTGGCCGCGCCGCTTCGCGCCGCCGCGCTGACGCCGACAAATACACCGACGAGTACACTGACCGCCACACCCACCAATACACCGACAAATACACCGGCCGCCACGCCCACCAACACCCCCACGAATACGCCAACCAACACACCAACCGATACGCCGACTGGCACGCCAACCAACACGCCTACGGACACGCCCACGGGCACGCCAACCGGCACTCCCACCAACACGCCGACCGACACCCCAACCGGCACGCCGAC
>CAZSOD010000076.1:0-10812 GCA_964608255.1 uncultured Ardenticatenaceae bacterium | reverse complement strand
GCACTCCCACCAACACGCCGACCGACACCCCAACCGGCACGCCGACGACCTTAGCGACCGCCACGGCAACCAGCACGTCGACGGCGACGGCCACGCTGGCGGCCACGCCCGAATTCTCGGCCACGCTGCGGCTGGATGCCGCCCCGCTGGAACTGAGCGTCGGCGATACGCTGACGCTGACGGCCAGCCTGACCGTCGCCGAAGGGTGCCAGTATCCGCTACTGGAACTCACTGTGAAAGAGGACGCTGTCGAACCGTTATTCGCCCACGTCGAGCCGCCGGAGGACACGCTTGGCGCGCCGATCGATCTGCCATCGGTCTGGACCTTCCGGGCGCTGCGGCCCGGCACGGCCGAGTTCACGGCCCTATCCTATGGCGAGCGCTACTGCAACGACTTCTGGAACTGGCATTACGAGTCGGCCCAGTCGCCAGCCGTCGTGGTCGTCGGGGTCTATCGCGCGTGGCTGCCCACCATTGCCGGTGGCGAAGATTGATGGACGAAACGCTTATGCCTGAGATCATCATTCGCCGCGCCACCGGCGACGACGCCCCGGCGCTTGTTCGCATCTTTAGCGGCCGGCGCGCCCTGCTCGGCACGCTGCAAGTCCCCTACATGAGCGAGGACGCGCGCCGCAAACGCATAGCCGACGCGCCGGAAGGAACGTACCCGCTGGTGGCCGAGGTCGACGGGGAGGTGGTGGGCCAGCTCACACTGCATACCAACCCCAATTCGCCGCGCCGGCGCCACGCCGGTTCGCTGGGCATGGCGGTGCGCGACGACTGGCAGGGGAAGGGCGTCGGCACCGCGCTCATGGCCGCGTGCGTCGATCTGGCCGACAACTGGCTCAACCTGCGCCGGCTGGAGCTTGACGTCTACACCGACAACGCGCCGGCCATTCGCCTGTACACAAAGTTCGGCTTCGAGATCGAGGGCACGCTGCGCCAGTTCGGTTTCCGCGACGGGCAATACGTCGACACCTATACGATGGCCCGCCTGCGTGGGGAGTAAGAACTCAACGCCAGGACGCCAGGATGCGACGGACGCTCATCCGTTGCGTCCCGGCGTCTTCGCGTCGTTGCATCGAATCGCTTCGCGGCCCTAGGGCGTGGGCGTCGGCGGGGTGTGGCCGGCGGCCGCTTCGTGGTCGGCCCGCTGCTGGTCGCTCCACAGCGTGTGGACGTAGTACATGACGGCCATCTGCTGCTCGGCCGTTAGAAACTCGCCCAGGGGCTGCATGTTGCTGCCCTCCTGCGTCCCGCCCTTCACGATGCCGTCGAGGATTTCCGCGTCAGTCAGCCGGAAGGTGTCTCCGGCGGCGTTCAGCGGCGGCGCCGCCAGGGCGTTGATGTTGCCCTCGCCCTCAGCGCCGTGGCAAGGCGCGCACCATTGCATGAAAGTCCGCTGTCCAAGCGTGGCTGGATCGCCCGTGTCGGCCGCTTGGCCCGCTCCACCGCAGCCGGTCAGGGCGGCCGCCGCGAGCGCCAGCAGGGTAAATCTCGCCCGATTCCAGCCGGTTCGCAACCTCATCGGCCCTGAAACCCTTCGCTCGTCGGCAGCGGCAGTTGCCCCGATTCGTCGCGCCGATAGGCCAGCCGCATGCCGATCATAATGAGCGTGATCAGCGTGAAGGCGGTGAAAGCCATCAGGGCGATGGTGATGAACCCGAGGTAGTTGACGTAGCTGATGTTGCACGGCACGTCGATGGCGCAGGTGGCCGAAGGTGGGAAAACGCCCTTTTCCAGCAGGTAATGGTAGCCCGACACCAGCATACCGATGAGCGAGAGGGGCAGGATGTAGTTCGGCAGGTACTCGTCGCGCTTCAGCGCGCCGACCAACGTGACCACGACCAGCGGGTACATGAGGATGCGCTGATACCAGCAGAGGCGACAGGGGATGAACCCGGCTATTTCGCTGTAATAGAGGCTGCCCAACGTCGCCATCAGGGCGATCACAAATGCCAGCCAGCCGCCATAGTCCTCGAGAAATTCCGACAGTTTCATGCGCTGTTCTCCCGTTCGCTGCGAATGGGGGCGTATTGTAGCAGAGCGGGCGAGAGAGGCCAGAGACGACCGACACACCGGTCGTGCGCCGGCCCCGGAGTCTTGGGCGCAGTTGCCGCCGCTCCCGGAATACGCGCGGCGGCGCGGGCGGTGGTACAATCCGGGGCTGGCGCGGCGATTGTCGCTGCGCGCCACTCCGATGACCACCGGCATCCCTTCCCACGCCGCGGCCGAGGCCCTCTTCGCCGAAGCTGCCGCCCTCAATCCCGGCTTCGGCTGGGTGGAGCACTCGCGCCACGTGGCCGAGGCCGCCCGCCGTATCGCCGCCGTCCACCCTGATCTCGACGCTCCGACTGCCTATGTCTATGGATTGCTCCACGACGTCGGCCGCCGCGCCGGCTACACCCATAACCGGCACATGATCGACGGCTACGTCTACCTCCTCGGCCTGGGCTATGACCGTGCGGCCCGCATCTGCCTGACCCACTCCTTCCCGGTGCGCGACGTAGCCTATTGCGTCGGCCGCTGGGACGTGACCGCCGCCGAATACGCCTTCCTGCGCGACTATCTGGCGGCGGCCGAGTACGACGAGTACGACAGGCTGCTCCAGCTCTGCGACGCGCTGGCGCTGCCGCAGGGCTTTTGCTTGCTGGAGAAGCGCCTCGTGGACGTCGCCCTGCGTCATGGCCTGAATGACACGACGCTCCCCCGCTGGCGGGCGCTGTTCGACCTGCTGGCCCATTTCGACGCCGCGGTCGGCGGCTCGGTCTACGCCTTGCTGCCGGGCGTCGCCGAGACGACGTTCGGCCGGCCGCTTCCGGCCGTCACTTGACATAAGAATACTTCTCCGCTGATAACGCAAATTGCGCGGACGCAAATCCGTGGCGGCTTTGCCGTCTGTGGAGGCCAGCTTCACGCTTCACAGGCCCCGTGGCAACAGGTGACATTCGTCACTTGAGCGCGCGCCCCATCTCCTCTACACTTACAGGCAATCGTCGCCGGTCAACCAGGAGGAGACCGTGGCTACCATTTGGGATACCCCGTTTGAATTGCCCAAGGCGGGGCTGCGCGGGCAGTCGTTCGGCCGCCGCGCCGTGGCCTATGTCCTCGACAACGTGATCTACCTGGGCAGTCTGTTCCTCGTCGTCGCCTTCTTCGCCATTGCTTCGTCGCTGGTCTTGACGATCGCCTACCCGAATCACACGCCCGTGCCCCAATCCAACGCCGCCGATCAATACATCGAGATTTGGTCGGTCGTGTTGTTCTTCATCTACACCATCCTGTTCGAGTGGCTGTTCGGCGCGACGCCCGGGAAGCTGTTGCTGGGAATGCGCGTGGTGACGGCCGTCGGCCAGCCCTGCGGGCTGCTTGCGGCGGCCGTGCGCGCCGCCCTGCGCCTCATCGACGGCCTCTTCTTCGCGATCCCGGCCTATGCTTCGATGTCGTCCAGCGACCTGCGGCAACGCCTCGGTGACAAGGCGGCACGGACCGTTGTCGTCCGCTCATCCGACCCGGCCATTGTCCGGCGGCGCTCTGGCTGGCTATTCCTGGTCGCCGCCACGATCTATCTGCTGGTCATCACTGGCTTCGCCCTCTACTACCTGCTCGTCGGGTTGCGCCTGGAGACGTTTCAGCCGGCTGTGTAAGCGAAGTGCTCAACGCAAAGAGGGAATGAACCCCTTCCCGTCGCGTCTTTGCGCCTCTGCGTCCTTGCGTTGAAATTTCCTCCTCGATTGACACGAGCGGTCGGTTGATCTATTATGCTTGTAATTGCGCGATTCAACAGAGTAAACGCGCAAATGAGCAGGATCGCTCATGCTCAAGCTGGCTCGTCACTCACAGATTCGTGATATCGTTGACCAGGCCGGTATGGCCACGGTAGCCGAACTCAACGCCCGGCTGAATGTCAGCGAAGCCACCATCCGGCGCGACCTGGACGAACTCGACCGGCGCGGCCTGCTGCGGCGCACCCACGGCGGCGCCGTCCGCGCCGGCGACGACGAACAGGAACCGCCCCTGCACCAACGCGAGGCCGAGCAGCGCGCCGAGAAGGAGCGCATCAGCCGCCGCGCCGCCGCCCTCGTCGCCGACGGCCAGACGCTCTTTCTCGGCAGCGGCACAACCGTTCAGGCCATGCTCCCCCACCTGTTGGAGCGCCACGAGTTGACCGTCATCACCAACTCGTTGCCGGTCGTCAATGCGCTGGCCGGGCGGGCGGTAGAACTGATCGTCGTCGGGGGTCTGTTTCGCAGCCGCGAACTGTCGCTGGTCGGCCACATCGCCGAGGCGGCCGTCCGCGAGTTGCGCGCCGACCTGGTGTTCATGGGCATGCGCGGCATCGACCCGGTCCACGGCTTCACCAGCGACTACTTGCCCGAGGCCATGACTGACCGGGCTATCCTTCAAATTGCGCCGCGCCGCGTCATTCTCGCCGACCACAGCAAGTTTGGCCGTGTCAGCGCCGTCTATCTCGCTCCGGTGACTGCGGCGGAGGTCATCATTGCCGACAGCGCGCTCGACCCCGCCACGGTCGACGCCCTGCGCCAGAAGGGGCTTGAAGTGCTTCTGGCCTAGATTGATTTCGCACGGATGGACGTCGATCCCGCGGAAAGACATGGACAAGTCGCTTTTCGTGTACCCCGGTGCCGTTCGTATCCTTGGGAGTAGATGAGCTCGCCGTAACGACAAATGAACCTTCAGGATTATCGACCGAAGGCGAAACTGGTGACGAGGCAGACGGTGGTGGAGCGGCCGCGCTTCCCGGTCATCGACGCCCATAATCACCTGATGGAGCCGTTCGGCGGCGGCTGGGACAAGCGGCCGCTGCCGGAGTTGCTCGACGCGCTCGACAGGGCCGGCGTCGTCGCCTACGTCGATCTCGATGGCGGCTGGGGCGAGGACATCCTGCAGCGCCACCTCGACTACTTCAAAGCCCCCGCGCCCGACCGCTTCCAGGTCTTCGGCGGCGTCGACTGGGCGCAGTGGCCGGCGCAGGGCGACCGCTTCGGGGAGTGGGCCGCCGGCCGGTTGCGCGAGCAGGCGCGTTGGGGGGCGCAGGGTCTCAAAATCTGGAAACCGTTCGGCCTTCACGTTCGCGACCAAAACGACAAGCTCGTCGCCGTGGATGACCCGCGCCTCGACCCGCTGTGGGCCACGGCCGGCGAGTTGGGGCTCCCGGTCCTCGTCCACGTCGCCGACCCGGTGGCGTTCTTCGACCCGATCGACAACCACAACGAGCGCTACGAGGAGCTGAGCCGCCACTCTGACTGGCACTTCCCCAGCCCGCCCTACCCGCCGTTCCTGAGCATCGTCGAGGCTTTTGCCGTCGTCGTCGGCCGCCACCCGGCGACGACCTTCATCGGGGCGCATGTGGGTTGTTACGCCGAGAACCTGGACTGGGTGGGCAACGTACTGCGGCGCTGCCCTAATTTCTACGTCGATATCAGCGCCCGCGCCGGCGAACTCGGCCGCCAGCCCTACACCGCTCGCCGCTTCTTCATCGAGTTCGCCGACCGCATCCTCTTCGGCAGCGACTTCGGCCCCTGGCTCGACGGCTATCGCAGCTACTACCGGTTGCTCGAAACCGACGACGAGTACTTTAGCTACGTCCCGCTTGACCCGCCGCCGCAGGGGCGCTGGTACGCCTATGGCCTCCACCTGCCGGATGACGTGCTGCGCAAGGTTTATCACGAGAACGCCCGGCGCATATTGGGAATGGATACAACGCGGATGGACGCGGATCACACGGCCGAACACGGCTAAGGCACTGGTTCTTGCCATGTTCACCCGTGTTGACTTCTTCAAGGACAGCCATGAACGGTGATTTGACCTATCAGGAGATCCTATCTCAGCCGGACGCTTGGGCCGACGCGCTGCGCGCGTTTGCGGCACGGGAGGCGGACGTGCGCCAGGCGTGGGCCGAGGTCAAAGCGCGGCGCGTCGTCTTTATCGGCTGCGGCTCCACCCACTACCTGTCACTCACCGCCGCGGCCCTCTTCCGCGGCCTGACCGGCGTGCCGGCGGAGGGCCGCCCGTCATCGGAGTTGCTATTCTTCTTCGACGAAGCCGTAACCGATCCCGAGGACACGCTGCTCGTCTGCGTCTCGCGCTCCGGCACGACAACCGAGACGCTGGTGGCCGTCGACCACTTCCGCCGGCGCGGCGGCCGCGCCGTGTGGACCGTCACCTGCTATCCCGACAGCCCGCTGGCGGCCAAGTCTGACCTCGTGTTGCCGTGCGTCGCCGCGCAGGAGCAGAGCGTCGCCCAAACGCGATCCTTCACAAGCATGCTCCTGCTGTGCCAGGCGCTCGCCGCGGCACTGGGCGGCGCGGAGTGGCGCGTGCTGGAGCGGCTGCCCGACCTCGGCCGCGCCCTCATCGCCGCGACGGAGCCGTGGGCGCGAACGTTCGGGCGGCGGCTGGAGGACGAGCGCGTCTACTTCCTCGGCTCTGGGCCGCAGTACGGGCTGGCGGCCGAGGCAATGCTCAAGATGACCGAGATGTCGCTGACCCAGGCCCAGGCGTTCCACTTCATGGAGTTTCGCCACGGCCCGATGTCGATGGTCGATTCCAGCACCCTGATATGCGGGCTGCTATCGCGCGAAGCGACCCGCTTCGAACTGGAAGTGCTACACGAAATGGAGGCTCGTGAAGCGTTTATCGTCGCGCTCAACCCGACCGGCTCCAACCTGGGCGACACGCGGGCGATCGACTTGCCTGACGACCTGCCGCCGTGGGCGCAGGTGGTTCTCTACCTGCCGCCGCTGCAACTGCTGGGCACCTACCGCGCCCGGGCCAAAGGGCTTGACCCCGACAACCCCCGCGGGCTGTCGCAGGTGATCTTGCTTGACCCAGCAAAGTTGCCGTGATCAGTGGTCAGGGGTCGTTGGGCGGTGGCCGTGGGTTGTTGTCTGTCGTCCGTGGTCTGCCTCCGGCCGCGGTCGGCAGCCGGCGGGCGGCGGTCATCTTCGTAGCAAGGAGAAAGCCATGAGAAGAAGAGTTCTATTCATCTTTGCCCTGTTGTTGGCCCTTGTCCTGGTCGGTTGCGGTGGTGGGGAGGGCGCGGCCGAAGTGCGGCCAACACCCATCAGCGACGCGGGGGCCGCGGGCGGCGGTTCGGCCGAGGAAGGCGGCGGCGTCGGCCAGCCCGTCACGCTCCGCCTCTGGACGCACCAGAACGACGCGTTCAACGGCGGCTACCAGGCGCTCATCGATGCCTACACCGCCAGCCATCCCGACGTCACTATTCAGCTCGAGACGTTCGACTACGACACTTACATCCAGACGCTCCAGACGGCGCTGCCGGCCGGCACAGAGGCCGACATTCTCCAGATGTTCGGCTCGTGGGTATGCAGCTACGCTCGCGGCGGCAGCCTGGCCGAGCTTCCTGCCAGCGTCATTAGCCTGGCCGACGCGGAAGCGCAGGTCTTTCCGGCGCAGATCGGCGGCTACACCTGCGACGGCAAGCTCTACGGCGTCCCGCAGGAGTTCAACATCGAGTACGGCGCGACGCTGGTCAACACCGCCGCGGCTGAAGAAGCGGGCATCACCGATGTCACCGCCGGCTGGGCCAATTTCGACGAGTTCATCGCCGACGCCAAAGCCATGACGGTCACGCAGGACGGCGTCATCACCCGCGCCGGCTACAACTTCACCGGCTCCGACGGCATCCCGGCCATGTTTTATTCCCTTATCCTGCAAAACGGCGGCCAGTACTTGAGGGACGACGGCGCGTTTTCGGTTAACACGCCGGAAGGCGCGGCCGCGCTGCAACTGATGAAGCGCTTCGTGGATGAGGGCATTACCGACCCCGTCTTGTTCAATGACGAGTCAAACTGGGTGGGCGACTCCTTCTTCGACGGCAGCAGCGCCATGGGCCTCGTCGGGCCGTGGGCGGTGGCTGAATACAGCGGCGACTACCCGGACGTGGCCGCTGTGACGCAGTATGTGCCCTTGCCAACCGCCAGCGGCACGCAAGCGCTCGTCGCGGCCTCTGGCTGGGGGCTGACCGTCAGCCAGAACAGCCCGGCGCAGGATGCCGCCTGGGACTTCGTGCGGTTCGCCACGCTGGAGCCGGCCAATGCCGTTCAGTTCAACCTGAGCAGCGGCACGCTGCCGGCGTTGCGGGCCAACGGTGAGGGCGCGGCGGCCGATGAGCTGGTGGCCCAGTTCCCCTATTTCGGCCCGTTCCTCGGCGTGCTGTCCTACGCTCAATACGAAGGCGCGTTCCCCGACCGCGACCTGGTCTGGTACGAGATTACCTACCCGCGTATCCTGAGCTTCTTGCAGGGCAACGCCACGCTGGAAGACACGCTGGCGACCATCGACCGCGAGGTCAACGACACACTTCAATGAGAGAGTCATCCACAGACTGAGCAGATAGGGCAGATTTCTGAAACCCGCTGAAGAGATATTTGAGCCGGACGGCTACGTTGACGGCGCTCTCTGGCGCTCTCTTTTGAAATCTGCCCAATCTGCCCAATCCGCGAATAACCTCCTCTACTTTCTGACCGAAGGTGCGCCTATGAATCAAGCCGCCAATCTGCCTACCGCTCCGCCCGCTGCGCCGCCCGGCAAGACACGCTTCTGGCAGGGTCGCACGGGCGCGCAGAAGCTCTTTATCATCTCGGCGCTCGCGCCGATGATCTTGTACGTCGCTTTCTGGTCGTTGCTGCCTGTTCTATGGGCGGGGGCGCTCGCCTTCTTTGACTACAGCGCCCGGCGGCAGGGGGGCGCGTTGCTGGGCCTGGGCGGTAACAACCCCTTCGTTGGCCTCCAGCACTTCCGCGACATGCTCAACTTCAGCCCCGACGCCCCTCTCGAAGTGCGCCTGTTCCACACGAGCGTCAAGACCACACTGTTCTTTGCCTTCCTGGTAGTGCCCCTCAACTTGCTGATTACCTTGCCGATGGCGGCGATGATCGAATCCGTCCACAACCGGCTGCGGATCGCCTTTCGCACGATCTTCTTTCTGCCCATCGTCACGTCGTCGGTGGGCGTAGCGATCATGTGGGGCTACATCCTGCACCCGCAGCGGGGCCTGCTCAACGCGGCCATCGGCGCGGCCGCGGGGCGCATGATCGCCATTAACTGGACGGGCGATGCCGCGCTGGCCATTGGTCCCATCCCGGTGGCGTTAGTCGCGGTCATTATCGCCTACCTGTGGCAAGACATTGGCTATAATCTGATCATCTTCATTGCCGCGCTCCAGGCCATCCCGGAAAGCATCCGCGACGCGGCGATCATGGATGGCGCAACCGGCTTCACCCTCTTTCGCCACATCACGCTGCCGCTGCTGCGGCCGACCATCCTGCTGACGGCCATCCTGACCATGATCTCCGCCTTCCAGGTCTTCGACATCTTCCAGGTGATGACGCGCGGTGGGCCGGACAACCAGACGCGGGTGATGACGTTCGATATCTACGACAACGCCTTTCGCTTCCAGAACATGGGCTGGGCCGCCGCGGCGTCGGTCGTCCTGTTCGTGATCGTCCTGGCCGTCTCGCTCATCCAAAACCGGATGCTGCGCAGCGAGTGGGAGTACTAGCGCATGGCTGCCACAACTTTTCGTCCCGCGCGTGACGCTCGCCGCGGCCGCCGGTTCACCATCGGCCGCGCCGCCGTCTATGCCTTCCTCGTCGTCGCCAGCGTCGTTGCCGTCCTACCATTCATCTGGATGATCCTGGCGTCGTTCAAGACCGGGGCCGAGGTGCGTCACGTGCCGCCAACATTTTGGCCCCAGGCGCCGACGCTGGACAACTACCGGACGCTGCTCAGCGACCCTGCCCTGCCCCTGTCGCTCTTCTATCGCAATTCGGCCATCATCGCCCTGAGCAACGTCGTCCTGGCCGTCAGCACGAGCGCCCTGTTCGGCTACATCTTTGCCAAGTTCGACTTCCCATTCAAGCGCGCCCTCTTCTGGTTCGTTCTGGCGACCATGATGATCCCCTTCCAGGTGACGATGATCCCCGGCTACCTCATCCTGGCGCGCCTTGGCCTCATCAACAAGCTGGCCGGCCTCATCGTTGGTTCCGGCTTCAGCGCCTTCGGCATCTTTCTCGTGCGCCAGTTCGCCCTGTCTATCCCCGGCGAAATGCTGGACGCCGGCCGCGTCGATGGCGCGTCGGAATGGCGTATCTTCTGGTCGATCGCCGTGCCGCAGCTCGGCCCGGCCCTGGCAACGCTGGGGATGTTGACGTTCATGTGGAACTGGAACGCCTACCTCTGGCCGCTGATCGTCTTGACCGAGCAGAACAAGCGCACCCTGCCCATCATCCTGACCTGGTACTCAACCCAACATTCGAATCAAATCCAGCTGACCATGGCCGCTTCGGTGCTGGTCGTCATCCCCATCCTGCTCGTCTTTTTGCTGGCCCAGCGCTGGATCGTCCGCGGCCTGACGCTATCGGGGATGAAGGGATAGCGAGTGTAGCGCTGGGGGGTTAACCAGCGCGGGGAGCCGGGAAGAGGACACCAAAGGAGACAGAGGCGCTAACTAACCGCGTGGTCGGCCAGCACTTCGCGCACCATGCGCCGGGCAAGCGACACAAAGGCGGGGAAGGTATGGAGGTAGTATGGCAGGGCAATCAGGGCGATCGACAGCGCCCAGCCGCGGCCGCGGGCCCACGTCGCGTCGTCGGCCCCGACGGTCGCGCGGAAGGCGCGCCGGCTCTCGCCGCTGAAGAGCGCCCACGCCGGGATCAAGTCGGCCGCTGGGTCGCCAACAGCAAGGGTGCCGCCCCAATCAATGACGCCACCCAGGTGGCCGTCGCGGAAGAGCAGGTTGCCGGGCAGCAAATCGCCGTGGAGCCA
>CAZSOD010000075.1:0-16813 GCA_964608255.1 uncultured Ardenticatenaceae bacterium | reverse complement strand
GGACTCATGCTCGGCTACGCCGCCGGCCAGATCGAACTGCCCATTGAACTCGTGCGCGAGGCCGACCGGCTCGGCGTCTACGCCGTCTGGACGGCCGAGGCCTACGGCTCCGACGCTGTCTCGCCGCTGGCCTGGCTGGGGGCGCTGACGGAGCGCATCAAGCTGGGCACGGCGATCATGCAGATGCCCGGCCGCACCCCGGCCAACGCGGCCATGACGGCCATGACGCTCAATCAACTCTCCGGCGGCCGCTTCCTGATGGGCCTGGGCCTCTCCGGGCCGCAGGTCGTCGAGGGCTGGCACGGCGTCAGCTACGCCCAACCGCTGGCGCGCACGCGCGAATACGTCGCCATCACGCGCGCCATTTTCCGCCGCGAAAGCCCCCTGACCTTCGAGGGCCGGCACTACCAGATCCCCTACCGCGGCGCGGACGCGACCGGGCTGGGCAAGCCGCTGAAGAGCACGCTGAAAGCCGCGCCGGGCATCCCCATCTACCTGGCGGCCATCGGACCGAAGAACGTCGAGCTGGCGGCCGAGATCGCCGACGGCTGGCTGCCTATTTTCTTCGCCCCGGAGCGGTACGATGCGGTCTTCAAGGCCCCCGTTGAGGCGGGCCTGGCGCGGGCCGGCAAGACCCTCGACCAGTTCGACATCGCGCCGACCGTTTCGGTCGTCATCAATGACAACCTCGATGTGTGCTACAACATGCTGCGGCCGATGCTGGCCCTCTACGTCGGCGGCATGGGCGCGCGGGGTCGGAACTTCTATTATGACCTGGCCGTGCGCTATGGCTTCGAGACCGCCGCGACGGAGATACAAGACCTCTATCTGAGCGGCGACAAGGGCGCGGCGATGGCCCGCGTGCCGGCCGAACTCATCGACGCGGTGGCCCTCGTCGGCCCGCGCGAGCGGGTGCGCCAGCGACTGTCGCTCTGGCGCAACAGCCCGGTGACGACGCTGAACATGACCGTGTTCGACGTCGAGACCTTGCGGGCTATGATAGAGTTGGCTACCTGATTCGACGGGTCATTTCCGGCTATGAAAGAACCCACCACGGCCCGCGAAGCCGAATGGCTGGCTCGCAACGAGCCGGTTGAACTGGACGGCCGCGAGGAGTTGCTGGTCGAGTTCATCGACGCTCTCGCTGGCGAGCGGCCGCTGACTGGCGCGCGCTATAATCGCGTGGTTCGCCGCTTCTCGCGCCGCGGGCTGCCCTGGCTCTCCAAAACACAGGCGCTGGACGCCTATGAGCGCCTCTGCGCCGCCGGGCGGCTGAATTTCGACCCCAACTTGCGCACCCACCTGCAAATGAAGCCGGTGCGCTCTCAGGCGGGCGTGGCCGTCGTCACGGTGCTGACCAAGCCCTACCCCTGCCCCGGCCGCTGCGTCTTTTGCCCCACCGACGCGCGCATGCCTAAAAGCTACCTCCACGACGAGCCGGGCGCGCAGCGGGCCGAGCGCCATGCCTTCGACCCCTACGCCCAGACGGCGTCGCGCCTGCGGGCGCTGGAGGCCACCGGCCATCCAACCGGCAAGATCGAGTTGCTGGTACTGGGCGGCACGTGGTCGAGCTATCGCCGCGACTACCAGGAGTGGTTTATCAAACGCTGCTTCGACGCGCTGAACGGTTTTGAGGCCGGAAGCCTGGACGAGGCGCAGGCAGCCAACGCCACCGGCCGTCGCCGCAACGTGGGGCTGGTGGTCGAGACGCGCCAGGACCACATCGACGCCGACGAGTTGCGCTGGTTTCGCCGCCTGGGCGTGACCAAGGTGCAAGTTGGCATCCAGAGCCTCGACGAACGCGTGCTGGCGCTAAACCAGCGCGGCCATGACGTTCAGGCCACGCGCGATGCTTTCCGGCTGCTGCGGCTGGCCGGCTTCAAGATCCACGGCCACTGGATGGCGAACCTGCTCGGCGCGACCCCGGCGAGCGACGCGGCCGACTACGCCCGGCTGTGGGACGACCCGGCCATCCGGCCCGACGAACTCAAGATATACCCTTGCATGCTGCTGCCCAACGCCGAGCTATACGACTACTGGCGGCGGGGTGAATATCAGCCCTATACCGAGGAAGAACTCGTCACCCTGTTGGCGAATTGCAAGGCCGCCACGCCGCCCTACGTCCGGCTGACACGGGTCGTGCGCGACTTCCCGACGACCCACGTTGTCGCCGGAAACAAAAAGGCCAATTTGCGCGAACTGGCGCAGGCTCGACTACGCGAAGAGGGCCGACCCTGCCGCTGCATTCGCTGCCGCGAGATCCGCCGCGACTCCGTGCCGCCGGGCGCGATACAACTGCGCGACTTGGTCTACAAAACCGACGCCACGGTGGAGCATTTCCTCAGTTTTGAAACCCCCGACGATCGCCTGGCGGCGTTCCTGCGCCTGTCACTGCCCATTCCCACCCCCTCGCCCCTCTTCCCCGAACTGGCCGGTTGCGCCATGATCCGCGAAGTTCACGTTTACGGCCCCGCGCTCGATCCCGGCGACGCCAGCCAGGGCGAGGCGCAACACACCGGACTGGGTATGCGGTTGATCGAGCGCGCCGCGGAAATCGCGCGTCAGGCGGGCTTCGGTCGTCTGGCGGTGATCAGCGCCGTTGGCACGCGCGAATATTATCGCGCTCTCGGTTTCGCCCCCGATGGGCTGTATATGTCCGCCCCACTGCCCTAGACCGCAGCAAGCCGATGGAGGCCGCCCGGCGGTTAAATCCACGGCGAAGGTTGCGATCGGATCAGCGCCAGCGGCATCTGCATGCTCTGCTTCGCCAATCTTGGGGTATCATCTGCGGCATATGAGCCGCAGAGCATCGCCCCGGCGCGACCGGCCGCCCGGCGCAATCACGAACAATGCCCTTCCCCGCCTGGCGCTTCTCTCCGACGAGCAGAAAGCCCAGGTTCACCAATACGCGCTACACATTCTCGCCCGCACCGGCGTGCGCGTCGATTCGCCGGGCGTGCTTCGCTTTCTGGAAGGGAAGCTGGGCGCGGCGGCTCGGGCGGACGTACTGCGCCTGCCGCCGGAGGTGGTCGAGGACGCCATCCGCAGCGCGCCCAAGGTCATTCCCGTCTACGACCGGCTGGGCAATCTCGTCTTTCGCCTGGGTGACGACCGGCTGCGCTTTGGCGTCGGCGTGACGGCGCTCTTCTACCAGGACCCGCTGACCGATGACGTCACCCCCTTCACCCGCCGCCACATGCAGGACATGGTGCGGCTCGGCAGCGCGCTGCCCCACTACGACGTCATCTCCACCGTCGGCATCGTCCAGGACGTCCCGGTGGCGCTGACCGACCTCTACGCCAGTCTGGAGATGATCGCCAACACGACGAAGGCGCTGGTGCTGCTCGTCTCCGACGAAGCACGCTTCCCGGCCGTGCTCGATATGTTCGAGACGCTCCACGGCGACCTGGCCGCGCGGCCGTTCGTCCTGCCCTACTTCAACCCCGTCTCGCCGCTGGTGGTCAACGAAGGCACGGCCGACAAGCTGAAGGTCGCCGTCGAGCGCGGCCTGCCGGTCATCTACTCCAACTACAGCATGGCCGGCGCGTCTACGCCGCTGACACCGGCCGGGACCTTGGCCCTCCTGCTGGCCGAACTGCTGGCCGGGCTGACCATCAGCCAGCTCATCCGCCCCGGCGCGCCGATCAGCCTGGGGATGCTGCCGGTCTACTTCGACATGAAGACGATGATGAACTTCTATGACCCGCAGAGCATCCTCATCAACCTGGCCTGCGCCGAGATGATGGCCCACTACGGCCTGCCTCACACCGGCACGTCGGGCAGCGGCACCGGCTGGGGCATGGACCTGATCGCCGCCGACACCTACTGGCTCAACACGCTCAGCTACAGCCTGACGAAGGGCGGCCTGGCGCCCTTCATCGGGGACACGCTCGGCTCCAAGGCCATCTCGCCGCTGACCATCGTCCACGTCCACGAGATCATCGACCAGGCGCGCCGCTTCGCCGCCGGCTTCCAGCTCGACGACGCCCATGCCGTGCTGGACGAGATCGACGAAATCGGCTCCGGCGGCCATTTCCTGACCGTGCCCTCGACGCTCGAACGGTACAAGACCGGCTACTACACCAGCCCGCTCTATCCTCACTGGAGCATGGAAACCTGGCAACTGGAAGGGCAGCCCGCGGCCGACCGCCGCCTGCGCGAGCGGACGGTCGAGCTGCTCCGCGACGCCCCGGCCCCGCCCGACCACGTTGACCTGCTGGCGCGAGGCCAAGCGTTTATCGAAACCCTCCGACTATGAGCAACTCCTTCCGCTTCGCGCTGATCCGCTTTCTCGTCTGGCTCCTGGACCTGCTGGCCAACGACAAGGCCGATCCGGCTGACCTGACCTTCTGTTACCGGCTGCTGCTTGGCCGCCCCGTTGACGCCGAAGGCTGGGCGCTCTACATGCAATACATTCGTCCCGGCCGCCCCCGGAACGCGCTCGTCGATGGCTTTCTGCAGAGCGACGAATTTCGACAACACCGCGGCCGCGCGAATTTGCGGACGGTCGATACCGGCCGCTTCCTGATGGCCGTTGATGCCGACGACCCCCATATCGCGCCCGGCATCCTCAAAGGGCGAGGCTACGAGCCGCACGTGACGACCGCGCTGCAACGCGAACTTCGTGCCGACAGCGTCTTCGTCGACGTGGGCGCCAACATGGGCTGGTTCGCGCTTCAGGCAGCGGCTATCGTCCAGCAGGGACAGGTCATCGCCATCGAGCCGAACTACCATAACGTCCAATTGCTCTACTATAGCCTGGTGGCTAATGGGTTCGATAACGTGCGCGTCCTGCTCTACGCCGCCAGCGATCGGCCGGCCAAGCTGCGGCTCAACTTCGTCCGCTCCAACGGCTACGTCGCGCCGGTCGGCGACGCGGCCGACGAAGCGACTATCGTCGATGCCCAGCCGCTGGATGTGTTGCTGAAGGATATCCCGCGGATAGACGTGCTCAAGATGGACATTGAGGGGCATGAACCGGTGGCGCTGCGCGGCATGGCGACGACGCTGACCCGCTGCCGCCCGGTGTTGCTGTGCGAATTTCACCCGCGCCTGATCAGCGCCAATAGCGGTACGGAACCAACCGGCTTTCTGGCGGCGCTCGATGGGCTGGGATATGCGCTGGCTGTCCTCCACCCCGACGGCCGTGAGACGGAGGCGTTGCCGCCGCCCGCCATTATGGCCGAGTGGGAGCGAGTGAACCGCGAGGCGGGCGCGGACGGGTGGCTCCACCTGGACCTCATCGGCCGGCCCCGATCAGAACCGGAGGCGGGGACGTGACAGCAATTATCCGCCAGGCGCGCCCCGAGGACGCGGCGCACATCGTCGCCTATCTGCGACAGATCTTTGCCGAACCGGGCATCAACCTGATCACGGCGCCGGGTGAGTTCAACCCGACGACGGAGAGTGAGGCGCGGATCATCAGCGACATGGCCCGCAGCGACAACAGCCTCTTCCTGGTGGCGGAGAGTAGCGGACAGATCATCGGCCAGTTGACGCTGGATGGCGGCAAGCGCCGCAATGTGCGCCATGCGGCGACGCTGGGTATCACCGTCGCTCGGGAGTGGCGCGGGCAGGGCATTGGTCGCCGGCTGATGGAGCACGCGATCGAATGGGCCAGGACCGGCGGCGTCCTGACCCGTATTGAGCTTCACGTTTTCGTCCACAATACCCACGCCATTCGGCTCTACGAATCGTGCGGCTTCGAGCACGAGGGCCGCCGCCGCCGCGCCGCCCGCCGTGACGGAGTGTACGTGGACGATTTCGTGATGTCGTTGCTGCTATAAGAAGAGTCCATAGACGACGATTTCACAGATTGAAGGGGTAATCTGTGGATTCTTCTCTTCGGGGCACGCCCATGAAGAAGATGACGCGAGAGCAGTGTTTGGCGTTTCTGACGGCGAAGACGCGGACGGGCAAGCTGGCGACCGTGCGGCCGGACGGCCGGCCCCACGTGGCGCCCATCTGGTTCGACGTCGACGGCGAGCAGCTCGTTTTCACAACCTGGCACGCAACGGCCAAGGCGGCTAACCTGCGCCACAACCCGTGGGTTTCGTTGTGTGTCGACGACGAAGCACCACCCTTCGCCTTTGTCAAGGTCGACGGCACGGCCGACCTCATCGACAACCTGGAGCAATTACGCCACTGGGCGACGCGCATCGCCGGGCGCTACATGGGCGCGGCGCTGGCCGATACCTACGGCGACCGCAATGCCGTGCCGGGGGAGCTGCTCGTCCGGGTGACGATCCGCTCTATCACCGGCCAGGACGACGTCGCCGGCTGGTAGGCCAGAGAGACTTGACAGGTTTTCTGAAACCTGTCAGGTCTTGGATCAAGGTAGATTCGTCTCCCCCATCAGCCAGCGGTCTACCTCACGCGCCGCGGCGCGGCCCTCGTGGATAGCCCACACGACGAGGCTCTGGCCACGACGGGCGTCGCCAGCGGCGAAGATGCTCGGGACGTTGGTCTGGAAGCGGCCGTAGGGCGCGGCCACGTTCGAGCGGCTGTCTTGCGCTACCCCCAACCCCTGCAGCAACTCGCCCTCCGGCCCCAGGAAGCCCAACGCCAGAATGACCATTTGCGCCGGCCACTCGCGCTCACTACCGGGCACAGGGCGCGGCGCAGCGCGGCCGTCGCCATTGTTGACCCAGGCTACATCCACTGTCCGCAAGCCGCGCAGGCAGCCGTTTTCGTCGCCCAACAACTCGACTGTTTGCACGCTGTAGGCGCGCGGGTCGGCCCCGAAGACGGCCGCGGCCTCCGCCTGCCCATAGTCCAGCTTGTAGACGCGCGGCCACTGGGGCCACGGATTGTCGGCGGCGCGCTCCGCCGGCGGTTGGGGCATGATCTCGAATTGCACGAGGCTGTGGCAGCCGTGGCGCAGCGCGGTGGCCACACAGTCGGTGCCGGTATCGCCGCCGCCGATAACGATGACGTCGCGGCCCGCGGCCGAGAGGTAGCGGCCGTCACCGTGGCCGGAGTCAAGCAGGCTCTGCGTGTTGCCGCGCAGGAAGTCCATGGCAAAGTGCACCCCCCCTAGTTCGCGCCCGGGCACGGCCAGGTCGCGCGGGCGCGTCGCGCCGGTGCAAAGGACGATGGCGTCGAAGTCGCGCTGCAGCTCGTCGGCGCCAACATCCGCGCCTACCTCGACGCCGGTGACGAACGCGATGCCGCCCGACCGCAGCACGTCGATTCGCCGCTCAACCAGTGCCTTGTCGAGCTTCATATTGGGAATGCCATACATGAGCAGCCCGCCGATGCGGTCGGCGCGCTCGAAGACGGTGACGGCATGGCCGACGGTGTTGAGCTGGTCGGCGCAGGCCAGACCCGCGGGGCCTGAGCCGATGACGGCCACGCGCTTGCCCGTGCGCCGCGCCGGACTGGTGGGCCCCACCCAGCCCTCGTCGAAGGCCCGCTCGATGATGGCGTACTCGATGCTCTTGATCGTCACGGGCGGGGCCGAGATGCCCAGCGTACAGGCCGCTTCACATGGCGCGGGGCAGACCAGGCCGGTGAACTCGGGGAAGTTGTTGGTTCGGTGCAGCCGCTCGTAGGCCTGGCGCCAGAGGCCGCGATAAATGAGGTCGTTCCATTCGGGGATGAGGTTGTTGATGGGGCAGCCGGACGTCGCGCCGTTTAGCACTTGCCCCTTATGGCAGAAGGGGATGCCGCAGTCCATGCAGCGGGCGGCCTGCGTCTGAAGCCGCTCATCCGGCAGGTGCAGGTGCAGCGGCTGCCAGTCACGCAGGCGCTCGGCGATCGGCCGTTCACCCGGCGCCTCCCGGCCATAGGTCATGAATCCCGTGATCTTGCTCATATGCAACTACGAATTACGAACTACGAACGACGAATTCAGAAAAGAGCGCTCAGGATGCGAAGCTCTTCATTCCTCATTCCTAATTCCTAATTTCCTCCCACCCGCGCCAGATCGCGCCGGTTGGCCTCGAACGCGGCCATGACTGCGTCGTCGCCCTGGAGCCCTTGCGCCTCGGCCTCGGCCAGGGCGCGCAGGACGCGACCATAGTCTTTCGGCAGCACCTTCACGAAACGGTCGCGCGCCGCGTCCCAGTCGGCCAACATGCGCCAGGCGACGGCGCTGCCGGTGTAGACGGCGTGCTTCCAGACCATGTCACCCAGTTCACGCGCGTCGGCCTCATCCAGCGGCAGCAGGTCAACCATATCGCGGTTACAGCGCGCCGCGAACGTCGCCTCGGCGTCATAGACGTAGGCGATCCCGCCCGACATCCCGGCGGCGAAGTTGCGGCCGGCCGGCCCCAGCACGGCCACCCGGCCGCCCGTCATGTACTCGCAGCCGTGGTCGCCCACGGCCTCGACAACGGCTGTCGCCCCACTATTGCGGACGGCAAAGCGTTCGCCGGCCGCGCCGCGAATATAAGCTTCGCCGCCCGTCGCGCCGTAGAAGGCGACGTTGCCAATAATGACGTTCTCTTCCGGCGTAAACGCCGCGCCGTCCGGTGGCTTGATAATGAGCTTGCCGCCCGACAGCCCCTTGGCCACGTAGTCGTTAGCGTCCCCTTCCAGCGTGAAGGTCAACCCCGGCGACAGGAAGGCGGCGAAGCTCTGCCCGGCCGAGCCCCTGAAGGTCAGCCGGACGGTGTCCTCGGGGAGTCCGGCCTGACCAAAGCGGCGGACGACGGCGCTGCTGAGGATCGTTCCGACCGTCCGGTTGACATTGCGAATGGGCAGCGTGGCCTCAACCGGCCAGCCGTGTTCCAACGCCGGAGCGCAGAGATCAAGCAGGACGGCGCGATCGAGACTGGCGTCGAGCCCATGATCCTGTGCCCGCGTGCAGCGGCGCGCATCGGGTTCCGCCGGGGGCATCATCAGCAGCGCGGCCAGATCGAGCGCGTCGGCTTTGGCGTGGGCCAGTTCCCCGCGCACGGCCAGCAAATCGGCGCGGCCGATGAGTTCGTCCATCGTTCGCGCCCCCAGCGCCGCCAGATGCTCGCGCACATCTTCGGCGATAAAGCGCATGAAGTTAACCACGTGCTCGGGCTGCCCGGTGAAGCGCTGGCGCAGTTCCGGGTTCTGAGTCGCCACGCCGACCGGGCAGGTGTCCAGATGGCAGACGCGCATCATGATGCAACCCATCGCCACGAGCGGCCCGGTGGCGAAGCCGAACTCCTCCGCGCCCAGCAGCGCGGCGATGATTACGTCGCGCCCGGTCTTGAGCTGGCCATCCGTCTCCAGCCGGACGCGCGAGCGCAAGCCGTTTAGCACGAGCGTCTGGTGCGTCTCGGCCAGGCCCAACTCCCAGGGCAACCCGGCATGCTTGATGCTCGACACAGGCGACGCGCCCGTGCCGCCATCGTGACCGCTGATGAGGATGACGTCGGCGTGGCCCTTGGCCACGCCCGCGGCCACTGTGCCCACGCCTACTTCGGAGACAAGCTTGACGTTGATGCGCGCCTCGGGGTTGGCGCACTTCAAGTCATAAATAAGCTGCGCCAGGTCTTCAATGGAGTAAATATCGTGGTGGGGCGGCGGCGAGATCAGGCCGACGCCGGGCGTCGAGTGCCGCACGTTGGCGATCCAGGGATAGACCTTGTGGCCGGGGAGCTGTCCGCCCTCACCCGGCTTGGCCCCCTGGGCCATCTTGATCTGAATTTCCCGCGCCTGGTTCAGGTACTCGATGGTGACGCCAAAGCGGCCGCTGGCGACCTGCTTGATGGCGCTGTTGCGGCTGTCGCCGTTGGCGTCGGGCCGGTAGCGGCTGGAATCTTCGCCGCCCTCCCCGGTGTTGCTCTTCCCACCGACACGGTTCATGGCGACAGCCAGCGTCTCGTGCGCCTCGCGGCTGATGGAACCGTAGGACATGGCCCCAGTCTTGAAACGGCGCAGGATGGCCTCGGCCGGTTCGACTTCGTCCAGCGGGATGGGTTCCGCGGCCAGCCGGAAATCGAGCAGCGCCCGCAGCGTCGCCAGGTGGGTTTCGCGGTCGTGGACTTCGGCGGCGTACTGCTGGTAGGCCGCATAGTCGCCGCTGCGAACCGCGTGCTGCAACTTGTGAATCGTCGATGGGTTGAACAGGTGATACTCGCCGCCGGTGCGGTACTGGTAGCGTCCGCCGACATCGAGGGTGCGGCCGTTGGCCGGACGCGCCGGATAGGCGGCGGCGTGGCGCTGCGCCGCCTCGCGAGCGATGACGTTCAAGTCGGCCCCCTCGATGCGCGTTGGGGTGCCGGTAAAGTAGCTATCAACCAGGCTGCGACTAAGGCCGAGCGCCTCGAAGATCTGCGCGCCGTGGTAGCTCTGCACGGTGCTGATGCCCATTTTCGAGATGACCTTGACCACGCCCTTGGCCGAGGCTTTCAGATACTTATTGACAGCCGGCTCATACTCAATGGCGGGCAATAGCCGGCTGCCGATCAGGTCGTGAATGGTCTCGAACGCGAGATAGGGATTAACGGCGTCGGCCCCGTAGCCCACGAGACAGGCGTAATGGTGAACCTCGCGCGGCTCGCCCGACTCGACGATCAAGCTGACCCGCGTGCGGGTTCCGGCGTCGATCAGGTGCTGGTGCAGCGCGGAGACGGCGAGCAGCGCCGGGATGGGGGCCATCTCGCGGCAAACGCCGCGGTCGGAGAGGATGATCAGGTTGGCGCCGTGGGCGATGACGTCGCCGACGGCGAAGCATAACGCCTCGAGAGCGGCCGCGAGCGCCGCGCCGTCACCGCCCGCCGCGTATAGTATGGGCAGGGTCGCGGCGCGAAAGCCGGGCTCCTGAATCGCCCGCAGCTTCGCCAGCTCGGCGTTGGTCAGCAGCGGCGACGCAATGCGAATGCGCCGGCAATCCTCAGGACTAGGGTTGAGCAGATCGCCCTCCGAGCCCAGCAACATGGCGCTGCTGGTGACGAGTTCTTCGCGGATGGCGTCGATGGGCGGGTTCGTGACCTGAGCAAAGAGCTGGCGGAAGTAGTTGTAGAGCAGTTGCGGCCGCTCCGAGAGCGCCGCCACGGGGGTGTCGTCGCCCATCGATCCGAGCGGCTCCACGCCGTCGCGCGCCATCGGGGCCAGGATCAGCCGCAAATCCTCGAAGGTATAGCCAAAGGCGTGCTGGCGCTCGGTGACGGTGGCATGGTCGGGAAAGTACTCGTAACCGCGGGGCAGGTCTTCCAACCGCAGGGCATTGCCGGCCAGCCACTCGGCATAGGGGCGCGCGGCCGCGCGCCGCTTCAGCTCGTCGTCGGCCACAATGCGCCCGGCGACAGTGTCGATCAACAGTATCCGTCCCGGCTGCAAGCGCCCCTTGCGGACGATCTGCTCCGGCGGCACATCGAGTACGCCGGCTTCTGAAGCCAGGATCACCCGGTCGTCGGCGGTAACGTAGTAGCGCGCCGGCCGCAGCCCGTTCCGGTCAAGCGCCGCGCCGACGAGGGCGCCGTCGCTGAAAGCCATCGCCGCCGGGCCGTCCCACGGCTCCATCAGGGCGCTATGATAGGCGTAAAAGGCGCGCTTCTCCGGGCTCATGTCGGGCTGCTTCTCCCACGGCTCCGGGATGAGCATCATGATCACCTCGGGCAAGTCGCGCCCGGCCAGCGTCAGGAACTCCAGCGCGTTGTCGAACATGGCCGAGTCAGTGCCGTCCTCGTCGATGACGGGCAGGATTCGGGCCAGGTCAGGGCCGAAGGCCGGCGAGTGGAATAGCGCCTGGCGCGCCTTGAAGGCATTGACGTTACCTTTGATGGTGTTGATTTCCCCGTTATGGGCGAGATAGCGATTGGGGTGGGCGCGCTTCCACGCGGGGAAGGTGTTGGTGGAAAAGCGCGAATGGACGAGAGCGATGGCCGATTCGAACCGTGGGTCGGACAGATCAGGAAAGTAGGCGCGCGTCTGCTCAGCCAGCAGCATGCCCTTGTAGACGAGGGTGCGACATGAGAGACTGGCGATGTAGAACACCTGCGCGCCGTCGGCCGCGCACCGGATGTACTTTTCAGCCAGCCGCCGGATGACGAACAGCCGCCGCTCGAAGTCGAGGGGGTCGGCGGCATCCACCAACGGCGCGCCGCGTCCGATGAACGCCTGGCGTATCACGGGTTCACTCTGGCGTGACGTCGCGCCCAGGTCGCGGTTGTCGGTGGGCACATCGCGCCAGCCAAGGAACGTCTGCCCTTCGCCGGCGACAAGGGCAGTAAACTCCGCTTCGCAGTCGGCGCGGCGGGCGGCATCGCGCGGCAAAAAGATCATGCCAACGCCGTAATCACCGGGCGGCGGCAGGGCAAAGCCCAGTCTGGCGGCTTCGGCGGCGAAAAAGACATGGGGGAGTTGGGTAAGGATGCCTGCGCCGTCGCCAGTGTTCGGCTCGGCCCCCTTGGCCCCGCGGTGGCTCATGTTCTCCAGCACGGTCAGGGCGTCGCTCACAATCTGGTGCGATCGCTGCCCCTTGATGTGGGCCACGAATCCGGTGCCGCAGGCATCATGCTCAAAGCGTGGATCGTAGAGGCCTTGCTGGCCGGGCTGCTCGCCGGGTTCTCCCGGCTGCGCTTGCGCGCGCTGTCGGCTCTTGCGCCGTGTGGAACGCCCCATCTCTCTCCTCTCCTCTTGCCTAACCTGAAGCGATGCACCTGTCATGCAACACGACCACTCAGGCGTTCACCGCGGGCGGCCGCGGGTGCTATTAACGTGCGGGCTGACGCTCTCTCTAGAGAAAGCGTGGCCTATAGTCTACTGTTTTGCGAGTGCGGTGCGTTCAGGCACTTTGTACGAAATCGCGTTCCCTGCTTCATCATTTTTGGCGGGTTGACACCGTTCTAGCCGCGGATATGATTAATGCTTGTTGGGTTGCCCGTCTCGTCGGGCGACAAAAGAAGAGTCAAGTAGGCCAGGACGCCTCTCAATCCCGCCAATCGCGGGGGAGCGAGGCGTCTTTTTTGTTTTGGAGCGGGAATGGATTCGATACGGATTCCACAGATTGCTACGGATGGGGGCCGCGAAAGACGCGATTCTTGCGACGCCTGTCCGCCTGATCCGTGGTGGCTCGGTCGAGTTCATTCCAGGAGAGAGGAGGCAGTCATGAAGCGGGACCTTAGACAATGGCGGCGACTGGCGAACATCGTCCTGATGTTCGCTCTGCTGTTCGTATTCACGCGCTCGGCCGCGGCCCAGGGTGAACAACCCGAAGTCAACGCGCTCGACACCGTCTGGGTGCTGGTATCGGCCTTCCTGGTCTTCTTCATGCAAGCCGGCTTCGGCTTTCTGGAGGCGGGCTTTGTCCGCTCCAAGAACGTCGTCAACATCATGGCCGAGAACTTCATGGACACGACCTTCGCCACGGTGGCGTTCGTGTTAGTGGGCTTCGGGCTGATGTTCGGCAGCGGCAACGCCTTCTTCGGCACCGAATGGTTCTTTCTGCGCGGCATCCCCGAGGTGTTTCCGGGCACAACCATTCCCACACTGGCCTTCTTCTTCTTTCAGTTCGCCTTTTGCGCCGCCGCCGGAGCCATTGCTTCGGGCATGATGGCCGAGCGCACCAACTTCAAGGCCGACCTGATCTATAGCCTGGCGACCGCCGGTCTCATCTATCCCGTTTTCGGCCACTGGGTCTGGGGCGGTGGCTGGCTGGCGCAGTTGGGCTTCATCGACTTCGCCGGGTCGTCGGTCGTCCACCTCGCCGGGGCCTGCATCGGGCTGGCCGGTACGCTGGCGCTCGGCAAGCGGCGCGACAAGGTTTTCGGCCCCAGCATCCGCGGTCATAGCATCCCGCTGGCGGCGCTGGGCACGTTCATCCTGTGGTTCGGCTGGTTCGGGTTCAACCCCGGCAGCGTCCTGTCGGCCGAGCCATTCAAGATCGCCCACGTCGTCGTCACCACCGACTTTGCCGCAACGGCCGGGGCCATCAGCGCCATTTTCCTGGCGTACTACTCCACCCGGAAGTGGGACGTCAGCATGGCTTTCAACGGCGCGCTGGGCGGGCTGGTCGCCATCACCGCCGGGGCGCTGTTTGTCACTCCTGTGGCGGCGCTGATCATCGGCGCGATTGCCGGGGCCATCGCCTACTTTGGCGTGCAGTTAATGGAAAGACTGCGCATTGACGACCCGGTGGGCGCTTTCCCGGTCCACGGCATGAACGGCGCTTTCGGTATCCTGGCCGTCGGCATCTGGGGCACGGATGGCGTCGGCTTGCTCAGCGGGGGTGGCGTAACCCAGTTGGGGATTCAGGCCCTGGGCATTGCGGCCTGCGTCGCCTGGGCCTTCCCCATGGCGGCGGGCATCTTCTTTGTCCTGAAACGCACCATCGGCTTGCGCGTGTCGGCCGAGGTCGAGGCCGTGGGCCTGGACTTCCCGCAGCACGGTCTGGAATCCTACCCAGAGTTCGACGGCGTCGAGTTGCGCGGCATCCAGGCGCGCGACTGGGGCCTTGATCTATCGCCGTCGCCGGTCGACCGGGGTAGACTGATGGCGGGCACGGGGGACTAGCCATGACGCGCGCAACCTTCACCTATCGCGAAAATCCGGTCAGCGTTGAGACGGATGGCGAGCCGCGCCTGCTGGCCTTCGTCGACCTGGCGGGTCACGGGACCACGGAGCGCATCGAGGCCCTGCCCATCTACCGGCGGACGACGCTGCTGACCGACGGCCGAGAGGCCCACGTCTATGCGACACTGGTGGCGGGTATCCCGCTGGAACGCAACACCCTGACGGAGCTGGAAACGTCAATCGACCACTACCTGGGCCTGCTCGTCCACTATGGTCGTCTGCCGGAGTACTTCTTCCAGCTTGGCGACCGGGCCTGGCCCATCTACCGGCTGGAAGACCGCCTGACGGCGCGCTTTCCCGGCAGCCGCTCCTTCAGCGGCCCGACCATCGGCGAATTGCGCAACGAGCTGGCCGACCACTTCAAGCAGGTGGGCATCATCGACTATCGCAAGGAGATGACCGTTCTCTACCTGTCGCGCTACGACTTGCAGCCGGACGCACCGGTCTGCACGTTGCGCGCGCCGGGCATGGCCGAGACGCCCGTCTTCCGGGACATGGCTGCGGTGGCGCATTTGGTCGCGCCCATCAACGGGCGGACAGTCACCGCCGAATTGGCCGGGGGCGACGGGCTGCTGACGCTACCGGCTCTGGTGGGCGACTATCTGGCGGCGCAGGGGCGTGTGAGTGGGCCTGATCAGGTTAGCGTTCGCAAGCTCTCCGCGGCCGCCTGGCACACCGCGCGGCGCAACCTGCATCCCTATAGCCGTCATTTCTCCTATACCGACCGTTCGAACGGCGGCCGCGAGCGCCGCGAGATACCGATATACGTTGACGAGGCACGCGGCACACTCATCGCCGCGCGCACAAATCGGATGGGGCGGGTGTCGCTGCACTTCGCCGCCGACATTCCCAACCTGCAATTCAAGGTCGGCGAAGAGCTGACCGAAATCGGCAAGATCACCGTGCCGACCTACGTGTCCGTCGGCGGCATTGAGGAGACGGCCTACGCTGAATACGTGGAGGCCAGAGGAGGCAGCCGGCTCGTCCCGTTTGCGCTATGAGCGCCGGAAGGCCGCTATGAGGCAGATTGAAAGATCAGACGCGCGTACATGCCCGGCGGAGGGCGTTGCGAATCCAGATGACGACAAATCCGGCCCGGCTAATTCCAACCCACTGAGGGACGCCGGGCCCGCTGGCAGATACAAGAAACAGTTTTGGAGGTAAAGAACCATGACACCTAGCGACGTGCAGAAGTTGATCGAGGACCGCAAGATCGAGGTCGTCGACGTAAAGTTTACGGACCTGTTCGGCCAATGGCAGCATTTCTCGCTGCCCATCGAGGACTACTCGGCTGAAGCAGCTTTCGAGGAAGGGCTGGGCTTCGACGGCTCGTCGATTCGCGGTTTCCAGAGCATCGAGTCGAGCGATATGATCCTGCTTTGCGACCCCAACACGGCCATCGTCGACCCGATCTGCGCCGCGCCGACGCTCAGCCTGGTCGGCGACGTCTACGACCCGATCAGCCGCCAGCCCTACTCCCGCGACCCGCGCTACGTGGCCCGCAAGGCGGTCGAGTACATGAAAAGCACCGGCGTCGCCGACACGGCCTACTTCGGCCCGGAGGCGGAGTTCTTCGTCTTCGATAAGGTGATGTACTCGGCTGGCGAGTACTCCTCGGCCTATCAGGTCGATAGCGTCGAGGGGCCCTGGAACTCCGGTATCTTCGGCTTCGGCCACTCCGTGCCCCACAAGCGCGGCTACTTCCCCGTCGCCCCGTTCGACACGCTCCAGGACCTGCGCTCGGAGATGGTGCGGGAGTTGATCAACGCGGGCGTGCCCATCGAACTGCACCACCACGAAGTCGGCACGGCCGGCCAGTGCGAGATCGACATGCGGTTCGACAACCTGCTGAAGATGGCCGACAACGTCCAGCTCTACAAGTACATCGTCAAGAACGTGGCCCAGCGCCACGGCAAGACGGTGACTTTCATGCCCAAGCCGATCTACGCCGACAACGGCTCCGGCATGCACACCCACCAGAGCCTGTGGAAGGACGGCCAGCCGTTGTTCTACGACGAGAACGGCTATGCCGGGCTGAGTGACATCGCTTGCTGGTACATTGGCGGCATCCTGAAGCACATCAACGCCCTGCTGGCGATCTGCGCGCCGACGACCAACTCCTACCGCCGGCTCGTGCCGGGCTACGAGGCTCCGGTCGTCGTCGCCTACTCGGCCCGCAACCGCTCGGCGGCCGTCCGCATCCCGATGTATTCCAAATCGCCCAAGGCCAAGCGCATCGAGTTCCGCTGCCCCGACCCGGCAGCCAACCCCTACCTCGCCTTCGCCGCCTGCCTCATGGCCGGGCTAGACGGCATCA
>CAZSOD010000074.1:13361-17247 GCA_964608255.1 uncultured Ardenticatenaceae bacterium | reverse complement strand
AGACGCGCTCGGCCAGCAGGTTGCGGTGCTTGTTGATGATGTCGTAGTGGATCATCAGGCCGAGGTTGGACATGCCGATGTCATACAGGTCGGGGAAGGCCAGGGCGACCTTGTAACCGATTTCGTCCCAGTCCTTGACGACCTGGTTGAGCTCGCCGCCGGTGTAGCGGCCGGGCTTGGCGACGCGGGGGAGGATGCGTTCGAGGGCTTGTTCAATTTGATCCGGTGTCAAGGCTGCACCTCCTGGTGGGCGGGTTCGTGTTCTACGGCCCGCCCAGGATAGTCGGCAGGACGACCCGATACTGCTGCGGGCCGGGGGTACTGCCGGCGACCGGCAGGCTCCAGTAGCCGCCGCTGAGACGAAAGGGCCCGCCGCTCATGCTGCCGGCGTCGGGCTGGCCCGCGTTGCCCGACAGGCTCAACGCGCCGCCGGTCATCGTCCCGCCGCTCGTTACCGTCCACCAGTCTAGCACAAAGGCCTCGCTGAAGGCGGCCAACGAGCCGATGGTCATGAAAATCACAGCCAGCAGGCCCAGGATTAGGGCGGCCCGCCGCCTTGAACGGCGGCGGGCGATTGGTCTTCGCTTAGTGTCCATTGACCAGCACCCATACCAGGCCGTCGGCATCCGGCGCGCCCAGGGCGACGCCGATGGACGACAGCATATCGGCCGCGCCGGCGGTGGTCACGTTCATTGACCGGCCCTGCCCCCCGGCAGCGGCCACGACGCGGTCGCCGGCGGCGATGGCCGCGCCCGGCTGAACGCGCACCTGAGCGCTGCCATAGGTAATGATGTCGACCATCCCGCCAGGAGCGACGTCGCCCGGCCGCGGCGCCAGGTACTCGGCCGGTTGTCCGTCCGCGCTCAGACGGTCATAGGTGACCGGCTCCATCCGGCCGGCCACGACGCCGACGGGCGTTAGCCCTGGCTCGAAGGGCGCAACCTGCCACACGATCTCGGTCTGCCCACCGGCGCTCGAGCTCACGCCTTGAATGGCGACGATGTCGCCCGGCCGGAGCGGCCGGGTACCCACGTTGACGCCGATCGTCGCCAGGCGACAGCCGGTGCATGAGCCAGTGATCTGGACGTCGCCATGAAACACGGCCGCCCAATCGGGGTTATCCGGCTGGATCAGGACGCCGATGCTCGTCTGGTCGCCATAAACGGCCAGCCCCGTCGCGGCGTTCTGCACCCTGACCCCCGCATCTTGCGCGTTCCCGACCGATAACCCGTCACCCCCGGCCAGGCCGACGTGAAAGCCATCTTCCCCGGCCGCGCCGACGTTGAACCCCGTGCTGCCGGCTTGGCCGACCGCCACGCCATCATCGCCGCTGACGTCCACGGCCACGCCGTCATTGCCGGAGGTCCCGACGTACAGGCCGGTGAGGCCGGCGGTGCCGACAGCGTAGCCGTTAATGGCCGCCGTTTCGACGCGGAACCCCTCCTGTAGCGCGGACTCTACCCAGACGCCATCGCGCGCCGTCTGCACGGTGATGCCGCCGCTGGTGGACTTCAGCGCCCATCCGTTATCTGCGCTATTGCTGAGCGTCAGCACGCCGCCATCGGCGATATCGCCGTTGATGACCGCCCCCGGCCGCAGCCCCAGAGCATAGGGCACGCCGCGCAACGCCTGGCGCGGGGCAAGGGTGGTGAAGTCGCTGGCGATGGAACAGCGGGCCGCCACCTCCAGCCAGCGGGCGCTGCCGTCGAAAGCCGTCGGGCCGAACGAGTCGGCGTCGTTGACCAGGGCGGTGAAGCGGCCGTCCGCCAGCGCGACCTGGGTCACCGTCTGGGTGGCGCCGATCTGGTTGCCGCCGGTCGGCGCGTCCCATAACTTGAACCGGAAGTCACAGACGCCGTCCTGGGGCGCGCCGTTCTGGGTCAGGTAGCCCTGATAGGTGAAGCCGCGGCCGACGGAGGCGTCGAGCAGCGCCGGGCCTTCCCCGCTGCCCGCCGGCTCCGCGCCGCCCTGAGCCAAAGCCCAACCCAGACTGATACAACTGATGGCGACCGCGAGGGCGAGGATGAGTCGGGAGAATCGCATGAGTCTACCTCCGGGGCAGTCATTCAGGCTGCCGTACAGTTTTTTCACTACCGAAAGGAAGAGGCGATGCGCTACGGGGAGTATTATAATGGCTTCGGTTGTGAATGATAGCCTGGAGCCGACCCAGGTACGCGGCGCAAGATGAACACACGACAGCAACGGATTCAGCGGAGCCTGGCCGTCATCGGCCGCGACCGGTTGACCAACTTCATCCTTGGGCTACCAGGCCGGGCCGACGGCGGGCGACGGCGGCCAATGGACAGTGACGTTCGACGAGACCGGGCGGGTAGTTGCGGTTGCGGGCGATGCGCTGGACTTCCTAGCCACCTGTGACGAGTGATAGACCGCTGACGGCGAATGATCGTCTATTGACTGCCAGGTCTTCGGTGCGTATTGTGGACTGGGAGACACTCCTTGGTGGGGGCAACATGGAACATCCCGTCGAGCAGCCCGGTAGCGCCCCCTTCGACGCCATCGACGCCTACATTGAACGACAGATGCGCCGCCTGCGCCTGCCCGGCGTGGCCCTGGCCGTGGTGGAGGATGGGCGCATCGTCCACCAGCGCGGCTTCGGCCGCGCCGGCCCGGACGGCGCGCCACCCACCCCGCAGACCCCCTTCTACATCGGCTCGCTGACCAAGTCGTTCACCGCCCTGGCCGTGATGCAACTGGCGGAGGCGGGGCGGATCGAACTGGATGCCCCCGTCCGGCGCTATCTGCCGTGGTTCCGCGTGGCCGACGCGCGGGCGTCGGCCGCCATCACCGTGCGCCACCTGTTGAACCAGACCAGCGGCCTGCCCACCTCGGCCGGGGAAATCCCGCTGGCCGATTTCGACGCCGGCCCGGACGCCGCCGAGCGCCAGATGCGGGCGCTGGCCACGCTGCAACTGCGCCGCCCGCCCGGCGCGGCGTTCGAGTACAGCAACGCCAACTACAACTTGCTGGGGCTGATCATCGAGGCCACCGCTGGCGAATCCTACGCCCGCTATGTCGAGCGCCACGTCTTCGCCCCGCTGGGCATGAGCCACGCCACCACCGACCCGGCCGTGGCCGGGCAAAACGGCCTGGCCGTGGGCCACCGCTACTGGTTCGCCGCGCCCGTGGCCGGGCTCGACATCCCTGTCGCCCACGGCTCGCTGGCCGGCGGGATGCTCCTCGCCAGCGCCGACGACATGGCCCGCTACCTGATCGCCATGCTGAACGGCGGGCGGGTTGGGGACGGGCAACTCCTGTCGCCCGCCGGGGTGGCCGAAGCGCACCGCGGCGCGGCCGAGGTCGCGGCCTATGGCCTTAAGCTCGGCCGCTACGCAATGGGCTGGTACGACACCGAAATCGGCGGGACGCGGCTGCTGTGGCACAGCGGCATCCTGCCCCACTTCTTCGCCTACATGGCGCTGCTGCCGGAACGGAACCGGGGCGTGGTGTTGCTGGGCAACGCCGACAGCCATTGGATGAGCCCGGTACTCATGGAGCTGGGGACGGGCGCGGCCGCGCTACTGGCCGGCGTGGAGCCGCCTTCGCTGCCGGTTGTGGGCCTGATTCCCTGGCTGCTGCGTGGGCTGCTGCTCATCCCGCTGCTCCAGGTGATCGGCCTGGTCGCCGGTTGGCGGCTGTGGCGTGGCCGGCCGCCGAGTGGGGACAAGCGGGCATCGGGCGTTGCGCTGCCCTTGATGATGACCCTCGCGCCGGCCCTATCGCTGAAGCCGCTGCTGAGCCGACGGCGCGGCTATTTACGCCTCTACATGCCCGACTACTACTGGATCGCCCTGATCAGCGGCGGCCTGGCGGCGGCGGGGAGCTTCTTGCACATGGCGTTGCTCCTGAGAGCGCTGCGGCGGAAAGA
>CAZSOD010000074.1:8923-13261 GCA_964608255.1 uncultured Ardenticatenaceae bacterium | reverse complement strand
GAGATTCACGACGAGATTCGCGCCGTGCAAAGCGCGCCCGTGCCGGCCGATCATGGCATGCCCGCCTGGTATCGTTCGATCATGCTGCTGCCCTGGCCGCTATCGAGCCTGGCGAAAGCCGCGCTCGGCGGCGTCATCCGGCGCGACCCAAGCATCGGCGTGGCGATGGCCGGCACGGTCGGCATCACCTCCGTCGGGATGTTCGGCGGCGGCCACAGTGGCTGGGGGCTGACGCCCAGCACCCTGTCTCTCAGCCTGGTCGTCGGCGGCGCTTCGACAAAGCCCGTTCTCGTTGCCGGGCGCGTCGAGCCGCGCGAGATGCTCAACTTGACAGTGGCCTTCAATCATGATGTCATTGACGGCGCGCCGGCCACCCGCTTCACGCGGCGATTGGTCGAATTGATCGAGAGCGGCTACGGTCTGGATGAGGCGAGCGCAGCGGCCGATGATCTGGCCAGTGAGCAGCCCGCACAGTTTGCCCGCGGCGCGGTCATGTAGAGGTCTAGCGATGGAACACCTGTCGAGCATCAACCCCACCAATTCACCATGAAAACACTCGCAAACAAAGTCGCAGTCATTACCGGCAGTACCCGCGGCCTGGGCCTGGCCATTGCTCAGGCTTACGCGGCCGAAGGCGCAGCTGTGGTCATCACCGGACGCGCGCAATCAACCGTAGATGCTGTGGTGGCGAAACTGGCCGCCAGTGGGGCGACGGCGGCCGGCCTCGCCTGTGACGTGGGCGACCTGGAGCAGGTAGCGGCCCTCGGTGCGTTCGCCGCGGAGCGGTTCGGCCACATCGACGTCTGGGTCAACAATGCCGGCCTCTCCGCGCCCTACGGGCCGACGGCCGAGGTGGCGACCGAGGCCTTCCAGCGCGTCGTCGACACCAACATCGTCGGCACATACAACGGCTCGATGGTCGCCCTGCGCCACATGCTGCCCAACCGGCGCGGCAAGGTAATCAACTTGCTGGGCCGTAGCGCCAAGAAGGGCGTCAAGTACCAGAACGCCTACAGCGCCAGCAAGGCCTGGGTTTCCAGCTTCACCCTGGCCCTGGCGGCCGAATACGCCGGCAGCGGGGTGGGCATCTTCGCCTTCAACCCCGGTCTCGTCGACACCGACATGCTGCGCCGCGTGGACGTGGTGGCGGGCTACGAAGCGAAGGTCAAGCCGCTGGAGACGGTTATCCGGCTGTGGGGCAATCAGCCCGACCGGCCGGCTCAAAAGGCGCTCTGGCTCGCCTCGGCCGCCACGGACGGCAAGACCGGCCTGAGCGTGCGCCTTCTCAGCCCGACGCAGGCCATGATGGGGTTGCTGCGCGACGGCGTCCGCCGCCTGACCGGCCAGTCCGCGCCGGACACAGCGCTCGACGTCCGCCCTGTGCCGCCCAACCGCGACTTCGTGCCGCCCCGCTAGCCGCCGCTTGTGCCGCATTTCCCAATATTGACGGGCGGCGGCCCGCTCCTATAATGGCGGATGCTGTCCCCGTTACGGGCGCGATTAGTCTGAGGTAACTTCTATGCCACCACTGTCAGGACAAGTCGCCCTCGTCACCGGCGCCAGCCGCGGTGTGGGCAAAGGCATCGCGCTCGGCCTGGGCGAGGCCGGGGCGACGGTCTACGTGACCGGCCGCACCGAGCAGGCGGGCCAGGCGGCCGTCGCCCTGCCCGGAACCATCCACGAGACGGCCGCGGAAGTGACCCGGCTGGGCGGGCGGGGCATGGCCGTGCGTTGCGACCACACCGACGACAAACAGGTGCGCGCCCTCTTCGACCGCATCCAGCGCGAGCAGGGCCGGCTCGATATCCTCGTCAACAACGTCTGGGGCGGCTACGAACACTTCAACGACGGCACGGAGTTTTGGAACGAAAAGGGGTTTTGGACCGCTCCGCTCTCGCGCTGGGACAAGTCGTTCCAGGCCGGCGTCCGCGCCCACTACGTCGCCGGCGTCCTCGCCGCGCCGCTGATGATCGCCCAGGGCGGCGGTCTCATCGTCAACATCTCCTTCTTCGCTGCCCAGCGCGACGACCGGGGCGTGGCCTACGCCGCGGCCAAGGCGGCCGACGACCGCATGGCCAGCGCCATGGCCCACGAGTTGCGCCCCCACAACGTCGCCGCCGTCAGCCTCTACCCGGGCCTCGTGCGGACGGAGGGTGTGTTGAAGGCGGGCGACTTCTTCGACCTGTCCAACTCGGAGTCGCCGCAGTTTCTGGGCCGGGTCATCGCCGCGCTGGCTGCCGACCCGCGGCGCATGGACAAGTCGGGGCAAGTGCTGGTGGCCGCGGCCGTGGCCCTGGAGTACGGCGTGACCGACGTGGACGGCAAGCAGCCGCGGCCGATCACGGTGGATGAGGCGTAGCGCGGGAAGCCGGATTCCTAATCTGCGTTCATCTGCAAAATCAGCGCCATCAGCGTACCATTCTTCCAGGTGCACGTAGCCTTCCTCGAAAACGTGAGGCTTGACAAGGGCAACGGCAACCTTTACCCTCCCCTATGATCACGTTAATGATGAGAGCGAATGAGTCGCGGTCTGCAATTGTCCTGACCGGCGGGACGACGAATGAGCATTGACAGCACAATTCCCATGAAGCGACGGCCGGCGCACCCCGACGAGATGTTGCGTGAGGACTTCCTACCCGACTATGGGCTTAATGTGTCCGGGTTAGCTGAGGCAATTGGCGTCTCGCGGCAATCTGTGAACGAATTGTTGCGCGAGCGCCGTGGCGTTAGCCCCGAGATGGCGCTGCGTCTGGCGCGTCTGTTCGGCGATTCGCCGGAGTTGTGGCTGAACGCACAGCGGGCCGTCGATCGGTGGGACGCCGCGCAAGCGATTGAGCACGAGATTGACCTTATCCGGCCGCTGGCGATGCCTCTTCCATAAAGGAGTTGATATGGCAACCTTTGTTCTGGTCCCCGGCTACTGGCTGGGCGCGTGGGCCTGGCACGACGTGGCGGAGGCGCTGCGCGCCAAAGGTCACGCCGTCTACCCCATGACCCTCACCGGACTGGCCGACCGCGAGCACGTCGGCGGGCCGCAGGTCAACCTCGACACCCACATCGCCGACGTCGTCAACCTGCTCCGCTATGAAGACCTGCGCGACGTCATGCTCGTCGGCCACAGCTACGCAGCCAACGTCATCACCGGCGCGGCCGACCAGACCCCCGAGCGGATCGCCCGGCTCATCTACGTCGATACGTGGCCGCTGCCGCCGGGTGTCGCGATGAGCGACATGATGCCGGAGGCGGCGAAGCAGGCGCAAGAGCGGGTCGTGGCGGAGCGCGGCGACGGCTGGCGGCTGCCGCTGCCGTCGTGGGAGGAACTGGACGAGGGCAACGAGTTGCGCGACCTGGGCGAGGCTGAGCGGCGGCGCATGCGCGAGCGCGCCACCGGCCAGCCCTACGGGACGACGACGCAGCCCGTCGGCCCCGGCAACCCGGCGCGCGAGGCGCTGCCGAAGACGGGCATCTGGTGCAGCATGACTATCGAAGAAGTGCGCGGGATGATCGCCGCCTATCCGCAGGTTGGCAGCGAGCTGACCAAGCCGGGCTGGGAGTTCGTCGAGTTGCCCACCGGCCACTGGCCGATGTTTTCGCGGCCGGGCGAACTGGCCGAGATGCTGGACAGGCTGGCCCAACCATCATGAACGAGACCGCCCCCGCCACCATCGACGCCTACATCGCCGCCTTTCCCGATGACGTGCAGGCCATCCTGCAGCAGATACGCCGCGCCGTCCACGAGGTTGCGCCGGAAGCGACGGAGGCCATCGCCTACGGGATGCCGACCTTCAAGCTGCACGGCAATCTGGTCCACTTCGCCGCTTTCAAGAACCACATCGGTTTCTACCCGGTCCCGTCGGGCATCGAAGCGTTCCAGGAGGAACTGGCCGCCTACAAACAGGGCAAGGGTTCGGTGCAGTTCCCGCTCAACCGGCCGATGCCCTATGACCTGATCCGCCGCATCGTCGAGTTCCGCGTCCGGGAGAATACGGCCAGGGCGGCGGCCAAAAACCGCCGGCGCTAGAGACCGCGCCGACGATCCGCAACGCCCTTGGGATAGCGGCCGCGCCTGGAACAGAACCGGCCCGCCGCCAGTCGTCTTTCAGGGTCAATCGCTTCGCCGCGCCACGGTCATCGTCGCCCACTTCCCCCGGCGCGCCCGGCCTGAACAGGGCCTTTTTGCCCGCGATCCATTACCGCCATCACCGCTGACCAGGCCACCGCCGCCGGCCATTGCCGGAGCACACCGCCGCCGTTCCATCACGCTGCTTGGGGCAGAAGTCCGGCGCGGCCGGGCAATATGGAGGCAATCATGACCTGGATTGGACGCAAGAAACTGGC
>CAZSOD010000074.1:7458-8823 GCA_964608255.1 uncultured Ardenticatenaceae bacterium | reverse complement strand
CTGCCCATGCAGGTCGTCGACCAGCAGGACGTGCCAGCCAACATCCTCGACGACCAGCTCGGCGGGCAACTGCGCGACCAGGGCTTCGACGCCGCGGCCATCGTCATGCTCGGCGGCACCGGCGCGGGCACGTCGGCCGGCTTCTGGTCGCGCTTCGTCATGCTGGAGGGCGTCGGGGTCTGGGCGATGGAGTTCATGCACTCCCTGACCGGCTTCGGCGACCTGTACCCATTTGGCGGTAACATGGGCGCGTTCGATCAGATGGCGTGCAGTTGCGCTACCCACCCCTCGGCCTATACGAAGTCGGCCGTCGAGTGGCTCGACGCGGCGGCGCTTGCCGTCCACAGCGGCCGCGCCGTGCCCTATGACCTGCACGCCATCGGTCTCGTCCAGCCGCCGCCTTCGGGCCGGGTGGCGGCCGTGCGCGTTGGCGGGGGCGTGCCCTATCTCATGGTCGAGGCCCGGCGGCGCGTCGACCAGTTCGAGCGCGGCATCCCCAGCGAAGGCGTCATCGTCTACCGCGTGCAGACGGCCGACCCACTGGGCCACGCGCAGAACGGCATGGCGCCCGTCCAATTGCTGACGACGGCGGCGCTGACGGTCGGCCAGTCGTATGTCACGGACAACAACGTCGCCATCAGCGTGACCGGCGTCGTGCCTGGCGGATTCACCGTCGTGGTGGACGACCGCAGTGCGCCCTTCCAGTCCGGCCAATTGCTGTTCTACCGCGACACGACGCGCGACGGCACGGGCGACGTCAACACGCCGGGCGTCATCGGCCTCGGCGGCTGGGATCAGTTCCTGCACCTGTTCTCCGGCGGCGACGGCATCATCTACGCCGTCAACACCGCCGGGCAACTGCTGTTCTACCGCGACTGGCGGCGCGACGGCACGGGCGACGTTTCCAGCCCGTCGGTCATCGGTCAGGGCGGCTGGCAATTCATGCGCCACTTGTTCTCCGGCGGCGACGGTATCCTCTATGCCGTGGACGGGGACGGCCGCTTGCTGTTCTACCGCGACCAGACGCGCAACGGCACCGGCGACGTGGCCAATCCGTCGGTCATCGGCCTGGGCGGCTGGCAGCAGTTCAGCCACCTCTTTCACGGCGGCGATGGCATTCTCTACGCCGTGGACCCGGACGGCCGCCTGCTGTTCTACCGCGACCGCACCCGCGACGGCACGGGCGACGTCAACACGCCCTCGGTCATCGGCCTCGGCGGCTGGCAGCAGTTCCGCCATCTGTTCTCCGGCGGCGACGGCATCCTCTACGCCGTGGACCCGGACGGCCGCCTGCTGTTCTACCGCGACCACACCCGCGACGGCACGGGCGACGTCAACACGCCCTCGGTCATCGGCCTCGGCGGC
>CAZSOD010000074.1:0-7358 GCA_964608255.1 uncultured Ardenticatenaceae bacterium | reverse complement strand
CGACGGCACGGGCGACGTCAACACGCCCTCGGTCATCGGCCTCGGCGGCTGGCAGGCGATGAAGTTCCTCTTCGACGGCGGGCAGGGCGTCCTCTACGCCGTGCCGGGCAGCATGCGGCGCCGAATTGACCTGGGCCGACCGCCCATTGGCCGGTTCGACGGGTAATTGACCCTTCTCTCTCATCTGGCGCTTATCTAAGACAGGCCGGCGCTTTCCCACGACCCACGCGATCTCCAGAGAGAAAGCCGAAGCGTGGCGGAGGGACACCCCAGTAATGGGGCCCCTCCGCCACGCCATGAATTCCTTCACGCAATTTTCATGCCCAAATTGGGTATTTTTCCCTTATTATTGGGCCACACTCTCCACCCCAGCTGCCGCCCGCTTTGATCCGGTTCGTCCCGCATTGCTGACAACCCTATCCGTTTCGTGAACCGCGCCCTGCCCGGCGCTGGTTCCGGCTGCCTCGGACGGGCGCGCTCGTGCCCGATTCGAAAGGAGTTCATCAATGCCCTTTTTTGCCGGCCGCAAGACCGGCCGCTCCGCGCCCGGCGGTGTCCGGGTGCTAATGGTTCGGCCTCTGATTCTTGCCATCTCCCTGCTCATGATTTTCGTCGTGTTCGAGGTGCATGCCGCTCAGGAAGATCCCTCAGCCGCTGAAGCAGTAACCTTCACCCGCAAGGTCGTCGATGCCACTGTCAAGCAGATTCACACCGCCCTCGGCGCTGACCTGGATAAGGACGGCGACATGGATATCGTCGCCACCGACTATCGCCAGGGTGACGTCGTCTGGTTCCAGAACGACGGGCGAGGCAACTACACCAAGAAAATGCTTGACGCTAACCTCCCCGGCGCTTACCCGGCGTCGGTGGGCGACGTGGATAAGGACGGCGACACTGACGTGATGGCCGGCGGCTATCTGGCCGACGACTTTGTCTGGTATCAGAACAACGGCGGCGGCAACTTCACCCGGCGGGTCATCGACGCCAACACCAACGGCGCCCACTCCATCGTCCTGGGCGACGTGGACAAGGATGGCGACAATGACTTCGTGACCTCCAGTCAGGACGCCGGGACGATCGCCTGGTACCAGAACGACGGCCGCCAGAACTTCACTCGCCGCATCATCGACACGACCGCGCTCAAGGCCAAGCGAGCGGAGATGGCCGACCTCGACGGCGATGGCGACATGGACATCGTCTCGGCCAGCTTCGGCAACCACCGGCTGGCCTGGTACCAGAACGACGGCCGCCAGAACTTCACCCGCAAAGTTATCACGACAACGGCCAGGGGCGCGTACTTCGTTTCCCCGGCTGACGTCGACGGGGACGGCGATATCGACCTCTTCGCCGCCAGCCGGCGCAACAACACCGTCGCCTGGTATCGCAACGACGGCCGCGGCAACTTCACCTTCGTCAAGATCGACGGCAACGCAATGGGCGTCCGCACCGTCATCGGCGTCGACATCGACCGCGACGGCGACATGGACGCGATCGCGTCCAGCGTGGACGACGACACCGTAGCCTGGCACCGCAACGACGGCCGCGGGGTCTTCACCAAGGTCGTGCTCGACCGGTCGCTGAATGGCGCATACTGGACCGCGCCGGTTGATATGAACGGCGACGGCCGCCTTGACCTGCTGGGGGCGGGCAAGGTCGGCAATACGGTCGCGCTTTACACGCGCAACTAACCGAGCCCACGCCCGCGGCCCCATACCGACGGATCGCCCCGCGCCAAGCGCCCGCAGCGCTTGGCGCGGGGTTTCTTTTTGGTATAGTGGCGTTCTCTTATTCCGCCGTCCCCTAGAGGCCCCATGCACTACCTGCTTTTCTACGACTACGCCCCCGACTACCTGGAGCGCCGGCCCCAGTTTCGCGGCGACCACCTGGCGCTGGCCTGGGCGGCCGTCGAGCGCGGCGAGCTCATCCTGGCCGGCGTGCTGGCCGAGCCGGTGGACAGCGCCGTTTTCTTCTTTCAGGGCGATTCACCCGAAGCCGTCGAGCGCTTCGTGGCCGCCGACCCCTACGTGCGCAACGGCCTGGTGACGGCCTGGCGCGTGCGGCGGTGGGAGACGGTGGTGGGGGAAAGGGCGGCTAGCCCGGTGCGGCCGGGCTGAACGCCAAATCACCGGTGAGGACGAAATGACCCTGCACGCTGGAGGCACCTTTGAGGTTCACCTGACCCCGCAGCCGGCCGACGATGCCGGCCCCATGCCCGCGCGGCTGCTGATCGCCAAGCGCTACCGCGGCGACCTGGAGGCAACGGCCGCCGGGCAGATGCTCTCGGCGCTAACCGGCGTCGAAGGCTCGGCCGGCTACGTCGCCATCGAGCGCGTCAGCGGGACGCTGGGCGGCCGGGGCGGCTCGTTCGTTCTGCAGCACCACGGCCTGATGGCTCGCGGCGCGCCCAGCCTGAGCATCACCGTCGTGCCCGACTCCGGCACGGACGAACTGGCCGGGCTGTACGGCCAGATGGAGATTCGCATCGCGGATGGGGCGCACAGCTACGAGATGGTCTATGCGTTCGCGGAAGAATGAAGCGGGGGAACTCTAGAGCAAGATGAACGAAACCACCGCTCAGCTTGTCGGGCAGTGGTCGGGCGACAACCGGCTGTGGTTCTCGCCCGACGACCCGGCCATCGAGTCGCCAACGACGGCGACCGTCGGCTTCATCGGCCGCGACCAGTTCCTGGAGATCCGCTATTCGTGGCGCTTTGAGAATCAGGCGCAGGACGGCCTGCTGGCGCTGCGCCTGGGCGAAGGCGACGCGCCGGTAGACGCCTTCTGGCTTGACTCGTTCCACACCGGCGGCGGTTTCATGGCCTTCAAGCGCGCGCCCGACCCATCGGCGCTCGTCTCGGTGCTGGGCTCGTACCCCGCGCCGGAGGGGCCGGACTGGGGCTGGCGCATCGCCCTCCACGTCGACGGGCCGGACGCCTGGCGGCTGGTCATGTACAACATCATGCCCGGCGAGCCGGAGATGCTGGCGGTCGAGGCGCGGTATGAGCGCCACGACAGCGTGCAGGGCTTGGCAGCCGCTGCTCGATAGCCTGAGCGAGTTCGCTGACGACTTCATGGCTACGCGCGATCAAGGGAAGTATTAGGAAACACGACCCGATGCAGCCTCATCACCCCTACCAACCAACCCCCCAAGTCCGCATCCAGCACCCCGACTGGAGCAAGAACGCCACCATCTACCAGATCAACACCCGCCAGTTCACGCCGGAGGGCACGTTTCGAGCGGCCGAGGCGCACTTGCCGCGGCTGAAGGAACTCGGCGCGGTTATCCTGTGGCTCATGCCCGTCCATCCCATCGGCGAGAAGAACCGCAAGGGCACGCTCGGCAGCCCCTACTCCGTGCGCGATTACTACGGCGTCAACCCCGAGTTTGGCACGTTCGACGACCTGCGCCATTTTGTGGACGCCGCCCACGCGCTGGGGATGCGCGTCATCCTCGACTGGGTCGCCAACCACTCCGCCTGGGACTGCAACCTCGTGGACGAGCACCCGGAGTGGTACGCCCGCGACTGGAAGGGCGACTTCCGTCCCACACCCTGGTGGGACTGGCCCGACGTGATCGACTTCGACTACGACCAGCCGGAGATGCGCCGCTACATGACCGAGGCGCTGGCCTGGTGGGTGCGCGAGGCGGACGTAGACGGCTTCCGCTGCGACGTGGCCGGCTTCGTGCCCACCGACTTCTGGGAGACCGCCCGCCGCGAACTGGAGGCCATCAAGCCGGTTTTCCTACTGGCCGAATGGGAGGCGCGCGACCTGCACGCGGCGTCGTTCGATATGACCTATGCCTGGCACTGGAACGACGTCGTCCACAAGATCGCCACCGGGCAGGCCGACGTCAATGCCCTCTACGTCTACTACTCGTGGAACGAAAAGGCTTACCCGCGCGACATCCTGCGCATGCTGTTTGTCAGCAACCACGACAAGAACGCCTGGGAGGGCACGGAATTCGAGCAGTTCGGCGAGGCGCTAGAGGCGGCCATCGTCCTGTCGGTCGTCAGCGAGGGGATGCCGCTCATCTACAACGGCCAGGAGGCGGGCAACGAACGGCGGTTGGCCTTCTTCGAAAAGGACCCCATCGACTGGCGGCCGCACCCCCTGGGCGACCTCTACCGCAAGCTTTTTGCCCTGAAGCGCGACAACACGGCGCTGTGGAACGCCGCCTGGGGCGCGCGCATGGTGCGCGTGGTTAACGACAACCTGACCCACGTCCTGAGCTTCGTCCGCCAGAACGAGCGCGACCGGGTTTTCGCCGTCTTCAACTTCTCCGCCCAGCCGCAGGTCATCGGCTTTAGCGAGAGCCTCCACCACGGAACGTGGACTGACTTCTTCAGCGGCGAGCGCGTGACGTTCGACGGCGAGACGCGGCTGGAGATGGAGCGGTGGGGCTACCGGCTCTTCGTCGGCTAGGTCTGCCGTGAGTTGAACAGTCATTGGGCACCCTTCGGTCTGGAGTTGGACGGGTTGCCGCCCCTACAATGACCATGCCGCCGGAGAAAAACCGGACGGGCAGCGGTCAACCATACCTTGCAGGGAGGCAACTCATGAATCGACAAATCGGAACGGATCTGAAGGGGCTGTTCGTTATCCAGATGCTCAGTACAGGCATCATCGGCCTGCTGGCCATGATCTACCCCAGCTTCGTTATTCGCCTGTCGGGCGTGGCCATTGAATCCATTCCCGTCATGCAGCAGACGGGCGGGCTGTCGGTCGGCTACGCCGTCGCCGCGCTGCTGGCGCTGCGGGCGACGACGTGGCAGCAGGTGCGCGTCTTCGTCGCCGCGGGGCTGACGGCCAACCTGATGAGCCTGATCGGCGCGGTGTACTACATCTTCTTCGTCGGCGTCGTTTCCACAGGGTTGATCATCCTGCTGGTCATCTACGTTATCCTCGCCGGCGGCTTCGCCTACGCCTGGTACAAGTACGATCGCCAGGCGACGACAGCGACGACTGGTTCCATGAAGTCGGCCTGATCAGCCGCGCCGCCTGGGCTTCCAGCGCGTGAATGGGGCGGGGCGAAGAATGGCACGCTGACGACGTGGACGTGGCTGATGCACGCTGTAAGAAACCGCAACCTTATCAGCGTGCATCGGCCAAATCGGTGTCATCTCCCTGCTGCCCTGGCTGGTCTCGCTTGCCTTGGTCGTTCCTGAGCAGCCCTGTGTCCCCGTCGCATTTCGGATAGAATCCTCCCCGGCTTGCCCGTTGACAAGGTAGAATATATGTTCTATTATGTCTGCCACAATGCCGTTGCCGCGGCGCTAAGTTGACAACGAAGAGAGCAGGCACCACCCTATCCCCCCGTAGGAGGAATCCATGAGCGGCGTAAGAGTACTGGTCGGCACGCGCAAAGGCGCTTTTATCTTGACCTCGGACGAGAAGCGCGAGCAGTGGCAAGTGGACGGGCCCCACTTCGGCGGCTGGGAGATTTACCACCTGAAGGGCTCCCCCGCCGACCCCAACCGCATCTACGCCTCACAGAGCAGCGACTGGTTCGGCCAGATCATCCACCGCTCCGACGACGGCGGCATGACGTGGACGACGGTGGGCAACGAGTTCACCTATTCGGGCGAGACAGGCACGCACCAGTGGTATGACGGCACGGCCCACCCGTGGGAGTTCAAGCGCGTCTGGCATCTGGAGCCGTCGCCAACTGACCCGAACACCGTATACGCCGGGGTAGAGGACGCGGCCATCTTCCGTTCCCGCGACGGTGGAGGAACGTGGCAGGAGTTGCCCGGTCTGCGCCAGCACGACACAGCCGGCATCTGGCAGACGGGCGGCGGCGGCTTTTGCCTCCACACCATCGTGCTCGACCCTGCCAACCCGGAGCGCATCTTTGTCGCCATCTCGGCCGCCGGCGCGTTCCGCAGCGACGACGGCGGGGAGACCTGGAAGCCCATCAACCGCGGCCTGCACTCTGAGTACATCCCCGACGCCGAGGCGCAGGTCGGTCACTGCGTCCACCGCATCGCCCTGCACCCCTCGCGGCCGGACACGCTCTTCATGCAGAAGCACTGGGACGTGTTGCGCTCCGACGATGCCGGCGATAACTGGCACGAGGTCAGCGGCAACCTGCCGAGCGATTTCGGCTTCGTGGTCGACGTTCACGCCCACGAGCCGGAGACGATCTACGTCGTGCCGATCAAGAGCGACTCGGAGCACTACCCGCCCGAGGGTAAGCTGCGCGTCTACCGGAGCCGGGCGGGCGGCGACGAATGGGAGGCGCTGACCAACGGTCTGCCGCAGCAGGATTGCTATGTTAACGTCCTGCGCGATGCGATGGCCGTCGACCAGCTGGCCGAGTGCGGCGTCTACTTTGGCACCACCGGCGGCCAGGTCTACGTCTCGGCCGACGGCGGCGACCACTGGCAGACTATCGTCCATGATCTGCCGGCGGTGCTGTCGGTCGAAGTGCAGACGCTGCCGTGATCCGCGTCGTCATCCCCCATCACCTGCGCAACCTGGCCGGGACGGGCGCGGAAGTGACGGTCGAGGTCGCCGGGCCAGTCACGCAGCGCGCGGTGCTCGACGCGCTGGAGGCCCGCTATCCGGTGCTACGCGGCACGATCCGCGACCACACAACCCATGAGCGGCGGCCGTTCCTGCGCTTCTTCGCCTGCATGGAGGACCTCTCGCATGAATCGCCCGACGCCCTCCTGCCCGATCCCGTGGCCGCCGGCCAGGAGCCTTTTCGTATTATCGGGGCGATTGCGGGGGGATAAGAATCTGCAACCACAGATTACGCAGATTTCACAGATTTGGAGCGCCAATCTGTGAAATCTGCGTAATCTGTGGTTGCTTTCTTTCGGAGGTAGGATGAACGCATCTTACAAGCCCGACGACTACAGCACCGTTTCACCCTATTTGGTGGTAAGCGGCGCGGCCGGCACGCTTGACTTCCTGCGTCTTGTTTTCGACGCGGAGGAGCTGCGCCGCTTCACGAACGCGGACGGGACGATCATGCATGCCGAAGTGCGCGTCGGCGATTCGGTCATCATGCTCGGCGACCGCCAATCCGACTGGACTCCCATGCCCGCCTACGTGCACATCTATGTACCTGACGTAGACGATACCTATCGCCGAGCCCTGACGGCGGGAGCGACGGCCATCCAGGAACCAATAAAGAAGGACGATCCCGACCGGCGCGCTGGCGTGATGGACGCCGGCGGGACGACATGGTGGATTGCCACAAAGGTTGACTGAGTCGCCCAGCGCGATGGAACAACCGATCGTCGGCTTCGACCAGGACGAATTTGGCGACTGGCGGGCTATCCTCGCCTGCGGCCACCGCCAGCACGTGCGCCACAACCCGCCGCTGGTCGAGCGGCCGTGGGTGCTGA
>CAZSOD010000073.1:0-17584 GCA_964608255.1 uncultured Ardenticatenaceae bacterium | reverse complement strand
CTCGCGGACGGGCTGCGGGCGGGCGGGCTGTTCCTTGCGCGCCTCGCCGGCCACGTCGAACAGGTGCTCACCGGCGACGGAGAACGCCCCGATGAACAGAATGCGCGTCAACAGCACCAGGGCGGCAACGAAGACCGGCACGAACTTGAGCAGCGTCTCGCGGCCGAGGACTTCGTTGCCGAAGTCGTGGCTCAGCAGCGTCAGCGACACCGCCCACCAGGTCATGATGGCGTTCATCGTCGCGCCCAGCAGCCAGGCGCCCATCAAATACCATACCGCCTTGGGCTCATCCGCGCCCCGCTCCGGGGTGAAGAGGCGCGCCAGGCCGGCGAAGTCAATCGCGCAGAACGCAATGGCTAGAATAGTCGCCCAGCCGACGCCGAAAAAGGCGATCTCGCCTAACAGGCTATCTAGCGCGAACCGCGTCGTATCGAAGTTGAAGATCTCAAAAGCAATGAGGGCGACGACAAGAAGTAGGCCAATGACTGTCTTGCGCGACGCACTCTTGAATTGCTGTTCCGCCGGTCGCCCCGTGGCGAACCGGCCGAATAACCGTTCTTGTTGCATCACCCTATCTCCTATTGGTGTTTCGCTCGCAGGTGCGAAATGGCCTCTCGCTCCCGCTACCCCCGCCAAAGGGGAAGGGGAGCCTGCAAGTTCAGGTCGAAACCCGCCCTTGCAGGCCCCAATCAAAGGGGTAGTGGTGGGAGGGAAGAGGATGTGTCTGTCCTAACAATTAGTTTAGCACGGATGTTCTATTGATCAAGCCCGTTGCGATAAACTGGCGATAAGTGGGGGATATGTGAGAGAGGGGCCCGAGGGCCAGGGAAGAGGGGGGAATGGGGGGAAGAAAGAGCGATACCCGGCGACGCTTCGCCGCGTTCGTAACGCCTAATTGCTCCGCGGCACCAGGGAGTAATCGCCCGGTTCCACGCCGGCGCCATAGCGGAAGACGTTTGGCCAGGGAATGTAGTTGCTGACGAAAGTCTTGTCGTCGATAAGCTGGCCGTCCGCGTTGAAAACCTGGCGCTGAACGGTGACGGTCGCGCCTTCGGCCGCGTAGTCGTATTGCTCCACCGTGCCTTCCGGAATCTGGTCGTCGAACTCCCACACGTCGTCCGCGGGCGGCGGCACCACGTTGCTGAACTCCGGCTCGCTCTTAACGACGCGCCGGCCCATGCTCGTGCTGTAGAACTTGAAGGTCAGCGACTCGTTCTCCTCGTTGTAATAGTTCTCAATCAGCAGGTAGTAGGGAGTGTTGTTGATGAAGCGAAAGTCGACCAGGGGTGAGAAGACGGTGGCGTCCATCCCCGGCCCTTCGCCGTCGTTGTAGTAGCCGACCATGTAGCCGTGTTCCCAGCGCTCAACAATGGGGAAGCCGGCCCAGAAGGCGGTCTGGTAGAGGGTGGTGCTGACCTGGCAGACGCCGCCGCCGACGCCGCGCAGCGTCCGGCCGCCAATGATGATGAGTCCGACTTCATAGCCGTCGGTCTCGCTGACCGAACCCAGATAGCGGTTGAAGGAGAACTCTTCGCCCGGCGCGACGACGATGCCGTAGAAGTTGGCCGCGGCGCGGGCGATGTTGTGCTTGCGAGCGTCCGATGACCCGTAGAACCACGTCGTCGTTTCGGTGATCAGCTCGGTTATGCCCAGCTCGGCGGCCGTGGCCCCGGAATGGGCCGCAGGGACGATCTCCTTCAGGATAAGCGGCACGGCGTGGTTGTCGGTGTTGATCTGGGCCACGAAGCGCTGCAACGTAGCCTCGACATCCAGCTCGCGGCCGTTGAGGTGCGGGGCGACCAATACCAGTTCGCGCGTGTCGTCGTTGAAGTAATAGCGCGCGTTGACCGGATCGCGGTAGAACTGGGCGCCAAATTGCGTCAGCCAGTTGCGGGCGGCGTTTTCGTCGACGCGAACCTGATGCGACACGCCGCCGCCGGGCTGCTCCACCAGTTCAACCCGCACCCACTTGGCCAGTTCCTCGTTGGGCAGCGTCACGCCGGAGAGGTCGAGATCGTCCAGCGGCTCGGGGAAGTAGAAGTGAATGGGCGTGCTGAGCAGCCGGGTCAACCGCGCGCCGGTTTGCGGATCGTCGTAGACCGGCGGATAGATGTCGTGGACCAGGAGCTCCACGCGGGCGTCGGCCTGGCTGCGGATCGGCTCCATCAGTTGGGCGCGCAGCCAGGCGCGGTCGATCTGCCGGCCGATTTGCGACGGGGTATAGCGGGGCGCGCTGCCGTCGCCGGTCGTCTCCCAGGCAGCGCTGACGGCGTGGCGCTCAATCGCCGCGCCGGGCGTTTCCAAGGCGTTGTCGAGTTGCGTCTCGTTGTAAACGATGATGGGCGCGACGGTGCGGCCATAGTACCAGCTCTGGAAGGTGTCTTGCAGCCGGCGGAGCGGGCCGCCGGAGCGGCCGATGGCGAAGGCCGCCGAGGCGGTGGCTTCCGCGTCAACCAGGATACCCAACTGCTGCGGCGTGAAGCCCCATTCCTGGCCCGTGGCCGGATCAACCAGGGTGATACGGGCGGCCGTGTAGGGCAGCGCGCCGGCCAGCGCCGCCGTGGCCTCCTGAACGGTCATCTCGCTGACGTCGATGCCCTGAACGGTGACACCGGTGTAGATGCGGCCGCTGTGCTGGGCGCGGTAGGCGCTCATTGCCAGAGCAAGAACCAGCACCAGGAGTGTCAGACCGATAATCGGCGGGATCAGGAAGTAACCCAGGTTGTGGGCGAAGCTGCGCGTGGGCTGTGGACGGGGCGAGATGGCCTGCATAATATGTGTCTTCGTTGCCGTCGGCGGAAATGCTGCCGAATTCTAGCACGCTCCGCGCCGGTAGCCAGCGACGCTCAGATGCAACTTATCAGCGCCGTTTGGGAAAGTGACGAGGGACCAGCGACGAGCGACGAGTGAAGAAAGGCGCGCTTACACCTCATAAAACGCAGCGCACGAACAGCCCTACCCCGGCGGGCCAGCTCCCTCGCTCGCCCGCTCCTCTTTCGCCGCCCACACCAGCTCATACTCCACCTGCCATGGCTGGCTGCGGACATCCACCAGTCCCAGGCCGGCCAGCAGGGCTTCCAGTTCCTCGCGCGCCCGTGCCCGCCCGAGGAAATACGCCGCGTCGCTGCCCTGACGGCGCGTCACGAGCAGGATGCCGCCCGGCCGCAGCACGCGGGCCATCTCGGCCAGCGCCGCGGCGTCGTCCGGCAGGAATTCCAACGCTTCCAGGCAGGTGACGGCGGCAAACGTCTCGTCGCCGTAGGGCAGGGACTGCGCCGAGGCGCGCAGCAGGGCCGCGCGGCCGCCGTAGGGGGTCAGCTTGGTCGCAGCGCGGGCCAGCATCTGACGCGACGCGTCCAGACCGATGACGCGGCCGTGGAACTCCGGCTCGGCCAGCAGGTAGTAGGGTAGGCGGCCTGTGCCGGTGGCGACGTCAAGCACCAGCGGCGCGGGCCACGCCTTCAGCCGGCGGCGCAGGGGGTAGGCGACGAACGCGCTCTCGCTGTCGGCGTCGTACTGCTTGATGTCGTCATAGCGGCCGGCGGCCAGGTCATAGAGCCAGACCACCACCCGCCGCCCCAGGAATACGCCTTCGGTGGTGATGAGCAGCCAGTGGGCCAGCCACGCGAGCGCCGCCAGCAGCGCCGCCACGATGATCGCGACAACTAGAACGTCCACGATCCCAATGTTAGCAGAAGTGGCGCTTACCTCCTTCCCAACCCGCGCCGGCGAAGGATGGCTTTCTTGATCGGCTCCAGGCGGATTAAGAGCAGCAGACTGACCAGAGCCGCGAAGAGAAGCGGCTGGGCGTAGGCGTTCTTGACTAGCCAGATGTAGTGGACGACCGCCAGCACACCTATCAGGTAGACCAGCTTATGAAGCGTCTTCCAGCGCCGCCCCAGCCGCCGCTGCCAGCCCCGGGTGCTCGTCAGAGCCAGGGGAATAAGCAGCAGAAAAGCGGCAAAACCGACCAGCGCATAGCGCCGCTTGACGATCTCTTCGACGATGAGCGACCAGAGAAAGGCGTAGTCGAGCCAGACGAAAACCAGCAGATGAAGGCAGACGTAGAGGAAGGCGTAGAGGCCCAGGGTGCGGCGGAAGGGCAGCGCCCATTTCCAGCCAAAGAGGATGCTGGCCGGGGTGCAGGCCAGCGAGGCGGTCAGCATGATAATGGCCGCCTTGCCCAGCCGCAGGATCATGGCGCGCACCGGCTCCGGGCCAAGATAGCCGAGCCAAAAGTCGAAGACAAGCCACGCCAGCGGGAAGAGCGCCGCCGCATGGACGGTGATGCCCAGCAGCCGTCGCCTTCCTTCCCGCGATAGCCCGCGCCGCCCCACGCCCGCCTGTATCTCTTTGGTCATAATGGCCCCGGAAGGGTTATCAGTAGTTAGCCGCCAGGTCCATGCCGCTGTAGAGCGAAGCCACCTGCTCGCCATAGCCGTTGAACAACAGCGTCGGCCGCCGGCTGCCCTGGCCTATACGCCGCTCGGTCGCCTGCGACCAGCGCGGGTGATCCACGTCGGGGTTCACGTTGGCGTAGAAGCCGTACTCGTTCGGCGCGGCGGCCATCCATAGCGACTCCGGCATCTCGTCCACCAGGTCGATCTTGACAATGGACTTAATGCTCTTGAAGCCGTACTTCCAGGGCACCACCAGCCGGAGGGGCGCGCCATTCTGCGGCCGCAGCTCCTGGCCGTAAAGCCCGGTGGCCAGCAGCGTCAGGTCGTTCTGGGCCTCGTCCAGCCGCAATCCTTCCACGTAGGGCCAGTTAAAGAAGGGGCTTCGCTGGCCGGGCATAGTCTGAGGGTTGTATAGCGTCTCGAACCGCACAAAGCGGGCGCTGCTCGTGGGCTCCACCTCCTTCAGCAGCGCCGCCAGCGGAAAGCCCTGCCAGGGGATGACCATCGACCAGCCTTCGACGCAGCGCAGGCGGTAGACGCGGTCTTCCGGCGTAAAGCGCGTTCGGAGGTCCTCGATGTCGTAGGTCCCTGGCTTGGCGACCATGCCGCCGACCTGCACCTGCCACGGGGAAGTGGGAAAGCCTTCGGCCTTGGACGCGACGGCTTCCTTGTTGGTTGAAAACTCGTAGTAGTTGTTGTAATTGGTGACTGTCTCGAAAGGCGTCAGCGGGTCGCCCAGTTCGTCGGTTGTGCCGGGAACGGCCGTCGGCGCGGGTGTCGCCCCGGCGGGCGTGGGGCCGGTGGCGGCGGTGGCGCGGGCGACGCTGCCGGCGCCGGTCAGGTCGGTCTTTGGGGCGCAAGCCGAGAGGACGGCCGCGCCAGCCACCAGCGCCGCGCCGGTGATAAACTGGCGTCGCGATAGATACAGGCTTTCCGGGGTGATCTCCGACGAGGGAATATCGCTTGCGGTTCGCTTTTTGATTAGCATTCTCATCTCCATGGCGGAACGCTCGGCAGGCTCAACATGCGATCGAGTCGAGCCCTGGCGCTGCGCCGCAACGTGGCCGGCGAAGCTTCCACTATCCTTCTATTACGCACGGCTTCATTGTCCGCATTTGTGTGATTACTATAATCCGATTCTATTAAACTCGGCTTCAGATACCATTATCAATTGCTAAAAGGTCGCGCAACGGTGGTCAAGAGTAAACTGGTCAAGGCAAGGATCGGTGCGCCGGATCGGCTGGGCCAGACGCTCGCCGTCCGGCCGCGAGCGGCCCACGACGAGGGCCGGTGGTGAGCGAGCCGGCCCTGATAATCCGCCGGGCGACGGCCAGCGACGCCCCGACGCTGGCCGAATTGCTGCGCCGGCTGGAGGGGTTCGACTGGCTGCGGGACGAGCCGGGCGAAGACACAGCCGACCGCGTCGCCCGCCATCTGGCCCTGTGCCTGGCCGACGATAGCCACTCCCTGTACGTGGCCGAGGTGGACGAGCGGCTGGCCGGCTATGTGTCCGTCCACTGGTTGCCGTACCTGATCCTGCGCGGGCCGGAAGGGTACGTCTCGGAGCTGTTCCTGGCCCCGGACGCGCGCGGGCAGGGCATCGGGACGCAACTACTGGAGACAGTCGCCGTCGAGGCTCGCGCGCGCGGCTGTTACCGGCTGCACCTCATTAACCACCGTCGGCGCGAGTCGTACCGCCGCGATTACTATCGCAAGCGCGGCTGGGAAGAGCGCGAGCAGGCGGCCAGCTTCCTCCTCGTTCTCTAGTACCGCGATTCTCCCGAATCGCGTCCCCTTCGGCCAAGACGCGATTCTGGAGAATCGCGCTACATGGCGTATTTGTGCCGATGCGCCTGAGCCGAATGACGCAATTGGTCCGGCGTTCACGCTCCGTTCACGCCTTATTTACGGCGGCCATACACCCTTCCCCACGAGGCTGGCGTATTCTACCCTCAGCCTCCGGAATGGAAGGGAAGAGGGACAAGGTGGAAACTGAATACGAGGATCGGTTCCAGGACATCCTGCGTGCCCGTGGCTTGGGAAGCGCGGCGGCGGGTGTTCTGGTGCTGGACAAAAAGGGGAAAGTACTGTCGGCGAATCGGGCGGCCGAGTCGCTGCTTGGGTATGGGGCTGGGCAATTGACGAATATGCAATTCTCTGATTTCTGGGCCGGGAGCTATCCGTTGCGGCGTTTGCTCCCGGACCGCTCGCGACCGGATGGGGCGCGGTCCCAAGAGGGCGAGTTGACGCGGCGCAACGGCGAGGCCTTACCTGTGTCGGTAACGGTCGAGCCGGCGGCTCGAGGCGACCGGCTGGTGTCTTTCGTCAGTCGCGCCGACGACGAGCGGCTCAACGAGGCGCTGCTGCACGCCCAACGACTGGCGGGCATCGGCACGCTTACGGCCAGCGTCGCCCATGAGTTGACCAACCCGATCAGCGTCATCACCGCCACCTGCGCCAACGCGCTGGACGAGTTGAACGACGACACCATCACCCGCGAGGACCTGGCCCGCTATATCGAACTCATCGAGCAAAGCGCCTTTCGCTGTGCCCGCATCGTCGAGGTGTTGCGCAACTACGCCCCCGGCCCCGGCCGCGAGGACGCCCTGGCGGCGGTCGCCATTACAAGCCCCGAGGCGGTGGTGCAGGACGCGTTGATGATGGTCGAGCAGCAGTTCCGCAAACAGGCGCGGGTGACGGTCGAGACGGACCTTGCCGGCGCGCCGCGGACGATCTTTTGCGACCACCACCGGCTGACGCAGGTGCTCATCAACCTGCTCATCAATGCCCGCGACGCCATGCAGCCCGACGGCGGCGCGATTCAGGTCCGCTTCTGGCTGCCCGACCTGGCGGCTGAACCAGCACTGGCGGAGCGCATCCGCCAGATGGCGCGCGCCAACGGCAACGGGCAGGGTGCGGCCGACCTCTTTGCTCTTTCAGTGTCCGACACCGGTATGGGCATTGCTCCGGACGTGATGGATCGTCTCTTCGAACCGTTTTTCACGACCAAGCCCAACGGGCAGGGGACGGGGCTAGGGCTCTACATCGCCGAAGGCATCGTGCGCGAGCACGGCGGCTGCCTGTGGGCGGAGAACAACGCCAGGGGCGGGGCGACGTTTACGGCGTTGCTGCCGCGGAAGCAGTAGTCAGTTGTCAGTTTTCAGTTTTCAGCGGTCAGTTGAAGAGCTTGTAACTGACCCCTGAAAACTGAAAACTATTAACTGCCAACTCTCTTCCCCTCTTCGATCATCCTCACGAAGTACTCGTGGAACCGTGTGTCGCCCGTGAGTTCCGGGTGAAATGACGTTGCCAGCCAATGGCCTTCCTCGGCGGCGACGGGCGTGCCGTCGGCCAGGCGGGCGATGACGCGGGCGTCGCCGTGAGCGGCCACCAGTCGCGGGCCGCGGATGAAGACGGCCGGGAAGGGCTCGCCGCCGTCCAGCCCGTCCACGTCGATGGGGGTGATGAAGCTATCGACCTGGCGGCCGAAGGCGTTGCGCTCGACGACGATGTCCATGACGCCCAGCAGCGATTGGTCGCGTTGCTCGCCGTTACGCCGCAGGTCGCGGGCCATGAAGATCATCCCCGCGCACGTGCCCCACACCGGCTTGTCCTCGGCAAACGCCCGCAATGGCGCGGTCAACTCGTAGGTATCGGCCAGCTTGCCGATGGTCGTGCTCTCCCCGCCGGGGATGATCAGGCCGTCAAGCCCCTCTAAATCCTCCGGCAGCCGCACCTCCACCGCCTCTACGCCCAGCGAGCGCAAGATGTTGATGTGTTCGATGAATGCCCCTTGCAGGGCCAGTACGCCGATTCTCATCTGGGATTCGCCTCAGCGCAGAAAGGTTCCAGGTTCCAGGGGCCAGGTTCCAGCGAAGAACGCTCTTCCCTCGAACCTGGCCCCTGGCCCCTGGAACCTCATGTCACTACCAGCCCCGCGTCGCCAACTGCTGCTCCGGAGCCAGCGTGCTGACGCCGATGCCGACCATCGGCTCGCCCAGGTTCTCGCTGACGCGGGCCAGGATTTCGGCGTTGCGGAAGTGGGTCGTGGCCTCGACGATGGCCTTGGCCCGTCGCGCCGGGTCGCCGCTCTTGAAGATGCCGGAACCGACGAACACGCCGTCGACGCCGAGTTGCATCATCAGCGCCGCGTCGGCCGGGGTGGCCACGCCGCCGGCGGCGAAGTTGACCACGGGCAGGCGGCCGAGCGCCTTCGTCTCCTTCACCAGCTCATAGGGCGCGCCGATCTCCTTGGCGAAGGTCATCAGTTCCTCTTCGGGCATGTTCTGCAAGCGGCGAATTTCGCCCAGGACGGAGCGCGCGTGGCGCACCGCCTCGACTACATCGCCCGTGCCCGCCTCACCCTTGGTGCGGATCATCGCCGCGCCCTCGCCGACACGCCGCAGCGCCTCACCCAGGTTGCGGCAGCCGCAGACGAAGGGGATCTTGAAGTCGTGCTTGTTGATGTGGAAGGCTTCGTCGGCCGGCGTCAGCACTTCGCTCTCGTCGATGAAGTCCACGCCGATGGCCTCCAGGATTTGCGCCTCGACGAAGTGGCCGATGCGCACCTTGGCCATGACCGGGATGCTGACCGTGGCCATGATCTCGCGGATCAGGCCGGGGTCGGACATGCGGGCCACGCCGCCGCTGACGCGGATGTCGGCCGGGACGCGCTCCAGGGCCATGACCGCCACCGCGCCCGCCTCTTCGGCGATGCGCGCGTGCTCCGGCGTGACGACGTCCATGATCACGCCGCCCTTGAGCATCTGGGCCAGGCCGCGCTTGACGGTGACGCTGCCTACCTCACCGCGGCCGTTGCTATTGTGTCCGTTCTCGTTCATGTGCGTTCCTCCGGGTCGAGGCGCTCTTGCGTTCTCGACCCCTGCTGATTCTGTCTCCCGTCTTGGACATACGGCCCATTTTAGTTTCCCGCCCAGCCCTTTTCAAGACGATTGGCCCTATCGACAGGCGCGTAGATTATATCTCTATAGAGCCAATCATTGCTTCCCCACGAGGGCGCATACGCAGGTGCGCCCCTACCTGCCCTTGCCGCGCCGCCAGAAGCGGCTATAATGCAATTGATTGTATTTATTGGATTCATTGGATCAATAGCCGTGCGCCTCGACAAGCTCGATTCCGATTTTCTCCACTACCTCGTCCAGCGCCACGTTGACCCCGGCGACAAGCTGCCGTCGCTGAATGAGATTGGGGATGACATGGGCGTGAGCGTGGGTAAACTTAGGGAGGAAGTGGCCGTGGCCCGCCAGCTAGGCGTGGTGTCGGTCAGGCCGCGGCTGGGCATCCAGCGCGAGCCATTCGACTTTGCCAAAGCGATCCTACCAGCCATCCTCTTCAGCCTGGCAACGGGCGAAACCAACTTCGCCCAGTTGAGCCGGCTGCGGCGGATGATCGAGAGCAGCTTTTGGGATGAGGCTGTTGTGCGCCTGACGGTTGAAGATCGCCTCGTGCTGCGCCAACTGGTTGAGCGCGCGTGGGATAAGCTGCGCGGAGAGCCGATTCACATTCCCAACAGCGAACACCGACAACTGCACCTGACCATCTTCGGCCGCCTCGATAACCCGCTGGTTCAGGGCTTGCTCGTGGCCTATTGGGACGCCTACGATGCCAGCGAACTCACCCGCTTTGTGCGCTACGAGTACTGGCTAGACGTGTGGAGCTACCACGAGCAGATCGTTGACGCCCTGTGTGCGGACGACTTCGAGCGCGGCCGGCAGTTGTTGAACGAGCATTTCGCCCTGCTCCAGACGGAGCCGGAGGCGGTGGTTGATCTATAGCGGGCTGTAGCGCGATTCTCCAGAATCGCGTGCCGGCGCGCGAGCTAGACGCGATTCTGGAGAATCGCGCTACATGGAAGCGAACGATGAGCCTGAAAGAGGAACTGGAAAAGGAACAGGTGCGGCACCTGGACTTGAGCCGCTACTGCGTGGTTGAGAGCGGCACGCCCGTGCGCGAGACGATCGCCCGGATGCGGGCCGAGCAGGGGCGCGCGGCGCTGATTGTGCGCGACGGGAAACTGGTCGGCATCTTCACCGAGCGGGACGTGCTGCGGCGTGTGGCCCTAGTCGCGGAGGCGATGAACGGCCCTATTGACGCGGTGATGACCGACGCGCCAATCGCCGTTGCGCCCGACAGATCGGCCGCGGCGGCGCTGTGGCTGATGGACGACCATCATTTCCGGAACCTGCCCGTGGTCGACGACCAGGGGCGCATCGTCGGCGACATGACCTATGCCGCCATCATCCGTTACCTTGCCGCCCGCTACCCCGTCGAAGTGCTGAACCGCCCCTTGCGGCCGGAGCAGTACGCGGATGAGGCGGAGGGCGGGGATTAGTGTTCAGTTTCCAGTATTCAGTGGTCACTCACTGAACACTGGACGCTGAACACTGAACACTGAGCACTATGAACGACTACATCATCGAAGAACGCGACTCGGTCGTGATCCGCTTTGCCGGCGACTCCGGCGACGGAATGCAGCTGACCGGCACCCAGTTCACCAACACGTCGGCCGTGTTCGGCAACGACGTCAGCACGATGCCCGACTTCCCGGCTGAGATCCGCGCCCCCGCGGGCACGCTGGCCGGCGTCAGCGGCTTCCAGGTCAACTTCTCCAACCGCGACATCCTGACTCCCGGCGACGCGGCGCAAATCCTCGTCGCCATGAACCCGGCGGCGCTGAAAGCCAGCCTGAGCGACCTGGAAGTCCACGGCACGATCATCGCTAACACCGACGCCTTCAGCCAGGCGAACCTGCGCAAGGCCGGCTACGCCGCCAGCCCGCTCCAGGACGGCTCGCTGGGCGAGTACCAGGTCATCGAAGTGCCCCTGACCACGCTCAACCGCGAGGCGCTGAAGGACATCGAGGGCCTCTCCACGAAGGACAAGGACCGCTCGCAGAACTTCTTCGCCCTGGGGCTGGCCTTCTGGATGTTCGACCGGCCGCTGGACGTGACCATTGACTGGGTGAAGAAGAAGTTCGCCAAGACCCCCGCGCTGATGGAGGCCAACATCCGCTCGCTGGAGACGGGCTACCACTTCGGCGAGACGAGCCGCGTCTTCCAGCACCGCTACCGCATCCGGCCGGCCTCGCTGCCGCCGGGCACGTATCGCAAGGTGACCGGCAACACGGCGATGGCCCTGGGGCTGGTCACGGCAGCGCAGAAGATGGGCAAGCCGCTGTTCTACGGCAGCTACCCCATCACCCCGGCCAGCGACATCCTCCACGCCCTGGCCCCGCTGCGCAACTTCGACGTGCGCACCTTCCAGGCCGAGGACGAGATCGCCGCGATGGGTTCGGTCATCGGCGCGGCCTTCGGCGGCGCGCTGGCCGTCACGGGCACCAGCGGCCCGGGCATCGCCCTGAAGAGCGAGGGCATGAACCTGGCCATCGTGCTGGAGTTGCCGATGGTGATCATCAACGTCCAGCGCGGCGGCCCCAGCACCGGCCTGCCGACGAAGGTAGAGCAGTCAGACCTGCTGCAGGCCCTCTTCGGCCGCAACGGTGAAAGCCCCATCGCCGTCCTGGCCCCCTATAGCCCGGCCGACTGCTTCGATATCGCCATCGAAGCGTGCCGGCTGGCGGTGCGCTCCATGTCGCCGGTGATGATCCTGTCCGACGGCTTCCTGGCCAATAGCTCGGAGCCGTGGATGATCCCCAGCGCGGCCGACATCCCGCCCATCGAGTTCGCCCACCCCGACGGCCCGGGCGCTGCGCCGGCCAACAGCGACGGCGCGTTCCTGCCCTACCACCGCGACGCGGAAACGCTGGCGCGGCCGTGGGCCATCCCCGGCACGCCCGGCCTGGAGCACCGCATCGGCGGGCTGAGCAAGGCCCCGGAGACGGGCAACGTGTCCTATAACCCGCTGCACCACGAGCGCATGGTGCGCGACCGGGCCGAGAAGGTGGCCCGGCTGGCCGAGGCCATCCCGCCGCAAGCGGTGTTTGGGCCGGAGCAGGGCGACCTGCTGCTGGTCAGTTGGGGCGGCACATATGGCGCGGTGCGCTCGGCCGTCGTCGCCGCGCAGCGGCGCGGTCAGTCCGTGGCCCACGCCCATTTGCGCTACCTGAACCCGTTTCCGGCCAACCTCCGCGACGTGCTCAGCCGCTACCGCCAGGTGATCGTGCCCGAACTGAACGGCGGGCAACTGGCCTTCCTGCTGCGCGGCCGCTACGCGCTTAATATCCAGTCGTACACCAAAGTCCACGGGCGGCCGTTCACCATCAACGAGATCAGCCGCCGCATAGATCAAGCTTTAGAGAGATGACGAAGAGTTCAACGCAAAGACGCAAAGCCGCGAAGACGCCGGGACAGATGGCCTTGCGTCTTCGCGCCCTGGCGTCTTTGCGTTGACTTCTGGATCTACCATGACTACCGCAACCATTCCAATCCAACAACCCACTCTCGGCCGCCAGGACTTCGTCTCCGACCAGACCGTGCGCTGGTGTCCGGGCTGCGGCGACTACGCCATCCTGGCCGCGGTGCAAAAGGTGCTGCCCGACCTGGGCATCCCGCGCGAGAATATCGTGTTCATCTCCGGCATCGGCTGCTCCAGCCGCTTCCCGTACTACATGAACACCTATGGCATTCACAGCATCCACGGCCGCGCGCCGACGCTGGCCACCGGCCTGGCGATTGCCAACCCGGAGCTGTCGGTGTGGGTCATTACCGGCGACGGCGACGGCCTGTCGATCGGCGGCAACCACCTGCTCCACGCCCTGCGCCGCAACGTCAACCTGAACATCATCCTGTTCAACAACCGCATCTATGGCCTGACCAAGGGGCAGTACTCGCCCACGTCGCGGCTGGGCGCCAAGACCAAGTCGTCGCCGATGGGCACCATCGAGCACCCGATCAATCCCATCGCCCTGGCCCTGGCGGCCGAGGCGTCATTCGTCGCCCGCTCCCTCGACGCCCACACACCCCATCTGACCGAGGTGCTGCACCAGGCCGCGAGCCACCACGGCTCGTCGTTCGTCGAGGTCTACCAGAACTGCGTCATCTTCAACCCGACCGAGTGGGAAGGGCTGGACGACCGGCGCACCCGCGATGACAACATCCTCTACCTGGAGGACGGCAAGCCGATGATCTTCGGCAAGAACCGCGACCGGGGCATCCGGCTCAACGGTTTCACGCCGGAGATCGTCATGCTTGGCGACGGCGTGGGCGAAGCCGACCTGGTCGTCCACGACGCGTCGTCGGATGAGCTGGGCTACATCCTGAGCAGCATGGAGTATCCGACCCCCATGGGTGTCTTCCGGCGTATCGAGGGGCGAGCGACATACACTGATAGTCTGATGTCCCAGATTCAGGAGGCGCAGGCGCGGCGGGGCACGGGCAACCTGGATGAGCTTTATCGGGCGGCCGACCTGTGGACAGTTGTGCCCCAGGAGCCGACCGAGCCCATTGAAGCCCACATCTCCGGCCGCATGCCCGTGGGGCTCGACGAGGAATACATCGACGAACTCAGCGCCGAAGCCGCGCCCTTGCCGCTCCAGCCGACCATGCGTGATATGCTGACGGACAGCACGGTGGGAGCGCTGGGCGCGCATGCGCCGGTGGAAGTCGACGTGCAAACGTCCCTGGCTAAGGCGATCCGCCAGATGAACAGCCACAACATCGGCTGCGTGCTGGTGACGGACGAAACCGACCGGCTGGTGGGCATCTTCACCGAGCGCGACGTACTGATGCGCGTGGCCGGACTGGTCGATGACCTCTCGGCGGTCAGCGTGGGCGGCTACATGACGCCTGAACCGGTGGCGGTGCGCGCCGATCTGCCCATCGCTCACGCGCTGCATCTGATGGCCGTCCACGGGTTTCGTCACCTGCCGCTAGTCGACGATGCCCAGCGGCCGATCGGCGTCATTTCGTTTCGCGACGTGGTGCACTTTTTGCATAACGGTTCGTAGCCCGGTTCGCCAGAATCGCGTCAGTTGTAGCGCGATTCTCCAGAATCGCGCTGACTACCCAAGAAACGCGATTCTGGAGAATCGCGTTCCATGAAGGAGAAATTGACATGGGTATTGGTATTGCTCCCGCGGCGGCGGAGACGTCCGCGCGAGAGGACCTGATCATCAACGACTTTTCGCTCGTCGTGGCTACCGCCAACGGTACCGGCAGCCAGACGGCCAACCTGGCTATCCTTCGCGCGCTGTTCAAGATGGGCATTCCCGTCAACGGCAAGAACATTTTCCCCTCCAACATCCAGGGCTTGCCCACGTGGTACCACATCCGTCTGAGCAAGGACGGCTACACCGGCCGACGCCACACCTCGGAGATCCTCGTCGCCTTCAACCAGGCTACGGTCGTCCAGGACATCCAGACGCTGCCCGCGGGTGGCATCTGCCTGACCAACGGCGACTGGCGCAGCGTGCCGCAGCGCGACGACATCACCACCTACGCCGTGCCGGTCAACGAGTTCATCCGCGACACCGGCATGAAGGGCAAGCTGAAGGATTACATCAGCAACATGGTCTACGTCGGCGCGCTGGCCCATCTGCTCGACATCCCCCTAGAGCGGCTGGAGGAGGCGCTGTCGTTCCTGTTCAAGGGCAAGCGGCGCACGGTGGACTCCAACATGGGCGTCGTCCGCGCCGCCTACGAGTGGGCCGCGGCCAACCTGCCGCGCAACCACCCCTATCGCATCGAGCCAATGAACGAGACCGACGGCTTGATCATGATGACCGGCAACGAGGCGGCGGCGCTCGGCGCGGTCTTCGGCGGCGTCACCTTCGCCGCCTGGTATCCGATCACCCCCTCGACCAGCGTCATCGACGCCCTCAACGGCTACCTGGAGCAGATGCGCCGCGACCCGCAGACGGGCGAGGCGACCTACGCCGTCATCCAGGCCGAGGACGAGCTGGCGGCCATCGGCATGGTCGTCGGCGCGGGCTTTGCCGGGGCGCGGGCCATGACCGCCACCAGCGGGCCGGGCATCTCGCTGATGGCCGAGTACGTCGGTCTGGCCTACTTCGCTGAAGTGCCGGCCGTCATCTGGGACATCCAGCGCGTCGGCCCCAGCACCGGCCTGCCCACGCGCACCAGTCAGGGTGACGTGCTGTTCACCTACTACCTGGGCCACGGCGACACGAAGAACGTCATCTTGTTGCCCGCCTCCCTGCGCGAGTGCTTCGAGTACGGCTACAAGGCATTTGACCTGGCCGACACGCTCCAGACGCCGGTCTTCGTGCTGAGCGATCTGGACCTGGGCATGAACAACTGGATGTCAGAGCCGTTCGAGTACCCGGCCGAACCGCTGCGGCGGGGCAAGGTGCTGACGGCCGAGGACGTGGCCGAGAAGGGGTTCGCCCGCTACAAGGACATCGACGGCGACGGCATTCCATACCGCACCCTGCCGGGCAACCCGCACCCGCGCGCGGCCTACTTCGCCCGCGGCACGGGCCACAACGACGCGGCGGTCTACAGCGAGCGGCCGGAGGACTGGGAAAGCAATATGCTGCGGCTGGCGCGCAAGTTCGACACGGCGCGCGGCCTCGTCCCGGCCCCGGTTATCGACGAGAACCCCGACGCCGAGATCGCCATCATCGCCTACGGCACGACCGAACCGGCGATCATCGAGGCCCGCGACCGGCTGACGGCGGCCGGCATCCCGACCAGCTTCCTGCGCCTGCGCGCCTTGCCCATCAACGGCGAGGTCAAGGCTTTCATCGCCCGGCACGAGCGCACCTACGTGGTGGAACTGAATCGCGACGGCCAGATGCACACCATCCTGTCGGCTGAGTTGCCGGCGCTGGCCACGCGGCTGGAGCCGCTGGCCCACCTCGACGGCATGCCGCTGACGGCGCGCTGGGTAGCCGAGGCGCTGACGGCGCAAGAGGAGCAGCGGCCGGGCCGCGGCCCGCGCAGTTCGCGCCAGATCCGCCAGGAAGGCGCGACGGAACTCGACCTGCCTGGCGACGGCTCTCTCTCGCCCGGCAACGACATGCCCATCGGCGACAGCGGCCTGACGGATATGGGCCACGATGGGCATAACCGGGAAGTGATTGTGGAGCAGTCTTAAGCGGCCTCGTGCGATGCACCTTCCGAGGTGCGTTGCACGTTTCCGTGACGCTAGTGACCAGAAGGTGCAACGCACTTCGGAAAGTGCGTCGCACCGGGAGATAGAATCATGACCGAAATGACGACAACCCCCCGCGCGGGCAAGGTCAACGCCATCGGCCTGGCCCAGGCGGATTACAAGGGCCTGCCCTCGACGCTATGCCAGGGCTGCGGCCACAACTCCATCGCCAACCAGATCGTGCAGGTGGCCTACGAACTCAACGTGCGGCCGCACGAGATGCTCAAGCTAAGCGGCATCGGCTGCTCCAGCAAGTCGCCGGCCTACTTCCTGGGCCAGAGCTTCGGCTTCAACACGCTCCACGGCCGCATGCCCTCGCTGGCCACCGGCGCACTCATCGCCAACCGCCACATGAACGCCATCGCCGTCAGCGGCGACGGCGACTCGGCCAGCATCGGACTGGGCCAGTTCAAGCACCTGCTGCGGCGCAACGTGCGCATGGTCTACGTCGTGGAGAACAACGGCGTCTATGGGCTGACCAAGGGCCAGTTCTCAGCCACGGCCGACGAGGGGCAGGAACTGAAGTACGCCGGGACGAACACTTTCCCGGCCATCGACATCTGCATGGAGGCCATCCTGGCCGGCTGCGGCTTCGTGGCCCGCTCCTTCTCCGGCGACGCCCAGCAGGTGCGCGAGTTGATGAAGGCCGCCCTCAGCCACCGCGGCACGGCCGTGCTGGATATCATCAGCCCGTGCGTGGCCTTCAACAACGAGGACACCTCGACCAAGAGCTACAGCTACGGCAAGGAGAACGAGATTCCCCTGCACGGCATCGGCTTCGTGCCCAAGGAAGAGGAGATCCAGATCGAGGCCTACGACCCGGGCGACACGCGCGTGGTCCAGATGCACGACGGCTCGTGGATCCAGTTGCGCAAGCTGGAATCGGACTATGACCCGACCGACCGGATGGGGGCGATGCACCGGCTGATGTGGGCGCAGGAGAAACACGAGTTCATCACCGGCCTCATCTATCTGGATGAATCGCGGCCGTCGCTGGCGGAGACGAGCGGGATGGTGGACGCGCCGCTGATCGCGCTGGACGAGGCGCGCGTGCGGCCGGGGCAGGACGTGCTGGCGAAGTTGATGAGCGG
>CAZSOD010000072.1:0-17636 GCA_964608255.1 uncultured Ardenticatenaceae bacterium | reverse complement strand
AAGAAGGTGCGTCGCACTTCAGAAAGTGCAACGCACCGGGGCCTCAGGCATCCACCGCGCGGACGACCAAAGCCTGGTAATAGTCGCACCAGTCCTGCAACGGGCAGATGTGGCAGCGGGGGGCGCGGGCGACGCAGATCTCGCGGCCGTGGCGGATAAGGTTGATGTGCATGGCGTAGTAGGTGTCGGGCGGGCCGAGGGCGGCCAGGTGGGCGTGGGCCTTTTCCGCGTTCATGCGCGGCGGGATGAGGCCCAGGCGCAGCCCGACGCGGTGGACGTGGGTGTCGACCGGCAGCGCGGGCCGGCCGAGCGAGAAGAGCAGGACGATGGCTGCCGTCTTCGGCCCCACGCCGTCGATGCGCGTTAGCCAGGCCAGCGCCTCGTCCAGCGGCAGGTCGGCCAGGAAGTCGAGCGACAACTCGCCCCGCTCGCGCTGGATGTGGCGCAGCGCGGCCTGGATGCGCGGCCCCTTCATGTTCGACAGCCCGGCCGAGCGGATGGCGGCCTTGACCGCCTCCGGCGGCGCGTCCATGACGCTCGGCCAGTCGGGAAAGCGGGCGGTCAGTTCGCGGTAGGCGCGCTCGGTGTTGACGTCGGCCGTGGCCTGGGAGAGGATGGTCGCCACCAATTCGTCCAGCGGCGGGCCGTGGGAATGCCAGACAGGGCGGCCGTACGCGGCGTTGAGAATGTCGAAGACAGCGGCGTACTTTTCGCGGAGAGTATCGGTAGTTGTCACGTGTCGTTAGTCGTTGGTCGTTAGCCGGCTTTCAGCCGTCAGCCGTCAGCGGTTGGCGTTTGGCGGTCGGCGATCTGTCGTCCGTCGTCTCTTCATGCGTCACTTGCCTCGCCCGCAGCCGGCGCACAGCCAGCGCCTCGCGCAGGGCGGCGCGGGTGGCGTCGCGCTCGGCAAGCGAGAGGCCGACGAGGTCGAACACGAGCTCGTCGAGGGCGCGGCGGTCGGGGTGGTCGAGGTCGTCGGCCGTGGCGACGACAGGGCGGGCCGCCAGCCGGTCGAAGGCGTCGGCCAGGGCGCGAGCCCGTTCGGCGTCGAGCGCGCGCGGGTCGGGCAGGGGCAGCGCGGCCAGTTCGTAGGTCGCCAGCCAGAGGACGCCCTCGCCCAGGTTGACCCGGCCGCGCAGTTCGCATTGCAGGGCGAACCAGGCGCTGTTGAGCAGGGCGGCGGCCGCGCCGGGCAAGACGCCCTCAGCCAGCCGCAGCCGGTAGAGCTGCTGGTCGACGGCCAGCGGCGTGGCCAAGGGGGCGAAGTGACGCTGCCAGATGCCCTTGGGCAGCAGCAGATCACCTGGCGGCTGGTCGGGCAAGGCGTACCAGGGACGGCGACCGGCGCAGGTGCCGCGTCGATCAATACCCTGTGCTTCGCCCCAGGCCAGATAGGCCGCCGCGCCGGTTCCATCTAGCCGGGCCGCGGCCGCCACGGCGAGCAGGTCGTGGCCGCAGTCGGCGGCCGACAGGCGCAGCGCGCTGACGCCACGCAGCGACTTGAGCAGCGGGCGGCGGAACTCCGGCTCGATGGCCCACCGCGCCACGCGCGCCGGGTCGAGATAGAAGAAGTCGTTGGCCCCGGTCGTGAAGCCGCGCTGGACGGCCGCCCAGCGGCCGAGCGGGACGAGCGCGGATGACGGCCGGCGCAGGGTGACAGCCGGCGCGCGCAGCAGGTTGCCCCAGCGGTCGGCGGCGGCCAGGTCACCTTGCGGGCGCACGCGCACGGCCACATCCTCGCCGGGCCGGTCGGCGGCGGGCAGCAGGCGGCCGACAAGACGCTCCACCGCGCCGACACGCTGCGGATCGTCCGCGGGGAAGCCGAGCAAGTCGCGCAAGGGCCGGCGCAGGCGAACGAAGCGGACGCGGTTGGCGGCGCAGGCCGCAGGGTCGCTGGCGCGCTCCAGGATGACGACGCAGGTATTGACGCCGGCCGCGGCGAACCAGCGCTCGACGGCCGACTCAATGACGACCAGAATGCGGAAGTGGTCGAGCAGGAATCGCTTGAGCGCCTCGCCGTAGGCCACATCGAGCCAGCCATTGGGGACAACGAAGCCCAGCCGCCCGCCCGGGCGCAGGAAGTGCAGGCTTTGGAGGAAGAAGTAGGCGTGCAACCCGGCGCGACGGCCCAGGGCCGCGCCCAGATCGGCCGGCAACAGCCCGGCGCGCGGCGCGGCGGGCGCGGCGGCGCTATCGGGAAAGAGGGCCAGTTGAGCCTCGGCCGCGTCGAGGCGGGCGATCCACTCGGCGCGGGTATAGGGCGGGTTGCCGACAACGGCATCAAACAGCATATCGGCCGCGGGCGGGGCGAGGGCCAGGAAGTTGGCGCGGCGGATGGTCGCGCCGGGGATGGCGGCGGCGACGGCGGCGGCCTCCGGGTCGAGCTCGATACCAAAGAGGGTGCCGGATGCTCCCGGCGCGGCCGAGGAAGAGAGCCACGCTTGCCAGCGCGCCGCGCGCCGCAGCAGCGCGCCGTCGCCGCAACTGGGGTCAAGCAGGCGATCCATGGGACGGCGCAGGCAGAAGCCGAGCAGAAGATCGGCCACGTCGGTCGGCGTGGCGTACTGGCCCCACGTGCGCTGCTTGGTGGTCATCGCATCCTGTATCGATTCGTAAGAAGGAACACGGAGGAGACGTGGAGGGCGCGGGGAAAGACAAACGCCCTCTCCGCTGCTCTTTCTGTCTCCGTGTCTTCTCTCCGCGCTCCGTGTTCCCTCTGCTTGCCGGGCGGGCCGGGAAGGTTGGGAAAGGGACTTGGACGCATTATACTACAGGGACGATGAGCACGTTATCACAGAGCGCGTTCCTGCAATCGCTGCCGGAACTGGCGCGGCCGCTGCTGCCCGCGCCACTGCGGGGCTTCCAGTTTCGCTTCCCCTGGCGAACACTGCTGCAAATTCATTACGGTGAGCCGTCGCTCCACTACGAGGTCGGCCATGTCTGGCAGCGGCCGGGGCAGCGTGTCGCCGGCTGGGAGCTGGGCTTTCACTGCGAAGCGCGCGACCACACCCTCAACCGCTTCCTGCTCGACGGCTTCAGCCGCCACCTGTTCGAGATCAAGGCCACGCTGGGCGAGAGCATCGAGGCCGAGATGTGGGACCGCGGCTGGACGAAGATCTACGAGGTCTACCCGGACGAGCCGCTGACGCCGGAGTACGGGGCGGCGGTGGCCGCGCGACTGGCGGCGATCATGGCCTGCCTGCACCCGATGTTTGTGGATTTGCGCAGCGCGGCGGCGGCGATTTACCGATAGACGACGGACGACGGCGGGGACGACGGACCCCAGCCAGAAAGAGGACCGCCGACGGTCGACCGCCGACCGCCGCCGGAACACAGACAACTACATCGTAGAGCCCGCATCCTCAGATGCGGGCCGAACCCCACAGTAGAGCCCGCATCCTCAGATGTGGGCCGAACGACGACCACGGCCGGTGCAGAGTCCGCATCTGAGGATGCGGACTCTACACTCTCCGGCGGCGGTCGGCGGTCGTTCGTCGGCGGTCAACTGACCACTGACCACTTCCCCTACCGCGTAATCATCGGCAACAGGATGTAGCGCGCCCCGCTGCCGGTGAAGGTGGCGGTGACGGCGCGCGGCCGGTTCACCAGCACCTGCAACGGATTCTGCGCGCCGGTCGCGTCGCCGCTCCAGCCGGCGAACTGATAACCCAACCCCGGCGCGGCCGTCAGGATGGCCGTCTGGCCGCAGGTCAGTTGCTCGATCGACGGATTCACGTTGACCGTGCCGCCGCCAACGATCGTGACCTTCAGCAGGGGGGCGTCCTCGGGCAGGGCCGGCTCGGCCGAGTTGTAGAAGTAGTCGATTTGGGCGGTGAATGCCGGGGCGGTGCTGTTCTTGTCCGGCCGCACGTTGCCCGCGAAAACGCCGGCCTGCCTGACAGTGATCGTATAGTTAAAGTTGCCCGCCGGTTGCCACACCGTGCCGTTGGCGCTGAAGGCCACGGCCCAGTTGTCGCCGGCGCGGGTCACCTTCAGGTAGCGCGCGTCCGAGGCAGGGATGGGCAGTTCCAGCCGCTTGCGAGCCGCGCCGTCGGTGATGGTCGCCGCGTAGGCGTTGACCTGGCCGTTCAGGTAGTTGAAGTCAAAGCGAATCAGATTATTGGCGTCCTGCTGGACGACGATACCCTGGATCTGCGCCGGCTGCGTTACGGCTGAGTCGAACTTGGCGATCACTTCGAAGTCCTTATTGTCGGCCGACTGCAAGATGCGCGGGGCGTTGTTGATGTTCTTCCAGATGTTGTGGTCAGCACCCTCCGGCACATGAATCTCCAGGTGCGTGCCCGTCGCCGTAAAGGTTGCGTCGCCCGTCGGGTTGAACGGCTGGCCCCACATCGTCGCCAGGTTACAAGTATTGAAGTTGTCGCTGAACGGCCCGGTGGGCACGATGAAGTTGGCGACAACGGCTTTGTCGCTGTCCATCGTCAGCACGAGCGGGTTGCTGTTGCTTGTCGCGTCGCCCGACCAGCCGGCGAAGACGGAGTCGGGGCCGGGATCGGCCGTCAGGGTGACCTGTTCGCCCCAGGCATACGTGGCCTTCTCCGGGCTAATTTCGACGGTTCCGCTGCCGTTGCCGGCGGCGCTGACCGACAGGGTGAACGGCCCCAGCGGGCTGAAGGTCGCGGTGACCTCTGTCGGGCCGTCGATGGTGACCGTCGTGGACGGAGCTGTGCCCGAGGCAGCGCCCGACCACTCGCTAAACGTCCACCCGGGCGCGGCCGTGGCCGTCAGCGTAACGACCTGGCCCAGCAGGTAGCCTTCGGCCTGGTCGGGCAGCTTGGAGACACCGCCCTCGCCGACGATGGTGACATTGAGGGGATAGGTATCGGACTCGAAAGTCGCCACGGCGGTGACGTTACCGGTAACAGTGACCTGGATGGTTTCCTCGGTACCCGAAACGGTACCGCTCCAACCCACGAAGCGACTTTGGGCCGCGGGAACGGCCGTCAGGGTCACCACGGAGCCCGCGGCGTACTCGGGCAGGTCAGGGTTCTTGATGACAGTGCCCGCGCCCACCGTGCTCGTGTTCACCGTGTAGTAGACGATGGGCGCGAAGTTGCCGACGATGCTGGTGTTGCTGGTGATCGTCACCTCCAGCGGGTTGTCGGTCGCGGTGCGGTCGCCCGTCCAGCCGGTGAAGTAATATCCCTCGGCGGCGGTGGCGGTGACGACGACAACCTCGCCGCTGCCGTAGAGCGCCTTTTTGGGCGCCCAATCGACCGCGCCGTTGCCGTTGGCAGTGGCGTCAAAGGTGAATTGCGCGGCGCTGAAGTTGGCGACGATATTGAGGTTGCCGTTGACGACGATCGTCTTGCTCGTCTCCGTGCCGCTCAGGTCGCCGCTCCAGTTGGTGAAGCCAAAGCCGCTATTGGCGACGGCCGTCACCTCGACCTGCTCGCCCGGTTGATAGGTAGCCTTGTTGGGGTTCAGCGTCACCGAGCCGCTGCCGGGAGGGTTGACGCTGGTGGTGATGGTGAACGACTGCGCGAACATGGCCGTGACGGTCATATTCTTGTTGACCGGAACGGTCACCGGGTTGGTCGTCCCGGTCACGTCGCCCGTCCACCCGGCGAACACCCAGCCGGCCACGGGGGCGGCGGCCAGCGTCACTTCCTCGCCCGCGTCGTAGGTCGCCTTGTTGGGCGTCTTGGTGACGGTGCCTTTGTCGGCCGGGCTGGCGGCCACGGTCACAGTGTACTGAATAGGCTTGAAAACGGCGGTGATGATGTGCTGGCCGGTGATGGTGAACTCGACCGGGTTGTTGCTGCCCAGCGAAGCGCCGGCCCGCGCCGCGGCCGCGCCGACGGTTGTGTTCAGGTCGCGGTAGGCATTGTAGATGATCGGCTTGGCATCGTCATAGACCGTCGTATCCATGATGCCCCAGGTGAACTGGCGGGGCAGGATGTTCTTGTCGATCTGCGGCGAAGCGCCCGACCGGCCAAACGCGAACTTGGTCATGATGTTCTGCTGCTGGCCGTAGGAGTCGATCTTGTTGTCGTCGGTGTGGCTGGCCAGAAAGAGGGCGCGGCCGACGCCGGGGTCGGCGACGTAGGCCCACTCTTCGTTGGCGATGTCGGCTTCCCAGGCCGTGCCGGCGCTGGTCTGCGTGCCGTCGCTGCGGACGACGAAGTCGGTGGCGGGCTGGAGCGCGCCGCCGGGCGTGCCTTCGTAGAGGAACCAGTAGTCGTAGGGGGCGACCAGCAGGGTGAACTTGGCATAGGTGGGGTAGATCTCCCACATGCCTTTCCACTCTTCGCGGAAGGCAAAGGTCTTGGCCTCTTCGGAAATGAAGGTGACTTTGATCGGCCCGGCGCTGACGAGCGTCGTCTTCATGTAGTTGCGGCCGGGGTGAAAGGTGCCGCCGTTGTTGGGCGTGACCAGGTTGGGGATGCCGCGGAAGTCGCCCGCGTTACCGGCGGCGCTGTTCCAGCTAATCCAGTCGTTGCCGCTCAGGTCATCGAAACTGGAAAAGCCGCCGCCCCGGGTATGGTAGAAGTAGGTGCCGACCGGCGTCACCATGCGGAAAGCGGGCTTGCTTTCATCGGTCACGGAATCCGAGAAGACGATTTGCGGCGTGACGTTGGGCGGGGCGAAACCTTTGCCGGTCACGTCGAAGTACACGTGGTAGCGGCGTGTGGCTCCGGCCGGGGTATTGCCCTGCATGATCAGCGTGAGGGTACCGGCCGCTTTGCTGGCGGCGTTATAGTCGGCCGCCTTGTCGAACTGGAACGGCACCGCGTCGTCGATGACGCTGTCGTTTTGACCAACCTCCACCACGCGCAGCGAGTTGGGATCGAACGTGCCGCTCTTACCCAGCGACGACCAGATCTGGGAGAAATTCAGGCTGAACTCGGCTGGTTTATTCTTGCGAGCCACGCCGGCGGCGCCGGCGGACACTTCGACGCGATAATCCCAGTCGTTATTCCACCAGACGAGATCGCTCTGCAAGTTCCACTTGTCAAACGTCCAACCGGCGATAGGCGTCGCGGTCAGCGTGACCACCTGGTTCTCGCTGTAGGGCGGGGGCGGGTTGACGTCAACCGAGCCTTTGCCGGCCGGGTCGACGTTGACTGTCAGGCCAAACGAGCCGGGCGCGGCCCGCAATGGCTGGACGGCCGACAGCAGCGCGGTGCTTAGAACCAGCGCGCCGATAATCAAGACGAAACGGAGTTGCGCTATTTTGCTCACGTCTATTCTCCCCAAGCTATGCTTGCAGCCCTATGGCGCATGCACCTTGTCTAGACCGCGGCCGCTGGCCGCCTGAATCCCTTCAATTGTCCTTGGCGAGTGTGCTCCTCACTCTGGAGAGTCCCCTCTGTGGGGACAGGCGTATTTGCCTAATTCAAGCATAAGGCCGCCGGCTTACAGCGTTTCTTAACCGAATCGCTGCTCCACTAACACCTTAACGGTAGTTCAGAAGCGCACTACGTTTTGCCGATGCGCCATACTGCGTCGGCAATCGTCTGCTACTATGGTCTTCACCTCGAACTACCGCCGGGAAGCCGGCGGGCGGTCGTTCTGCCAATTCCCCGACCCAAGCGCCGCCAGCGTAACACGACAACTAGACCTTTTAGGAGAAGTGCCGATGAGAAACCTGGCGAGATTGCCGCGCCTTATGTTTGTGCTGGCCCTCGTTGTCCTGTTGGGCGGCGCGGGCATTGGATTGGCCGGCCGCGCCGCGGCCGAGGATAGCGCGCCGGCGGCGATGACCCCCCGACTGTTTATGCCCATCGTCAGCCGCTCGCCCGCGCCCCCATCCAACCCCACTTTACTCTGGCGACACCTGTCCTCGGCAACCGGCGATCTGCCCTCGCCGGGCGCCAGCCCCGAGCAGGTGGTGACGCTGGTGGGCGACCTGAACAGGGACGGCCGCAACGACTTCATCATCGCCACGCGGCAGCAGCCCGGCCCGGCTGTCGTCTGGTACGAGCGACTGGCGGGCGGCGGCTGGGCGCGGCGCGTCCTGGAGAGCGAAGCCCTGCCCATCGAGGCCGGCGGGGCGCTGTTCGACATCGATCGGGATGGCGACCTTGATCTGGCGTTGGGGGCCAACGGCCAGGGAAACCAGATTTGGTGGTGGGAGAACCCCGCGCCCGCCTTTGACAACGGCAACTGGCAGCGACGCCTGATCAAGAACAGCGGCCAGAACCGCCACCACGACATGATGTTCGGTCAGTTCGACGACGACCCGGGGATCGAGTTCATCTTCTGGAATCAGGGCGCGCTGCGCCTGTATGCCGTCGACGTGCCGACCGACCCGCGAGCGACGCAGCCGTGGCCGAACGCGCGACCGATCTTCACCGCGCCGGGCACCGGCCTGGAGGGGATGGCCCAGGCCGACGTCGATCTGGACGGGCGGAATGATATCATCGCCGGCGGGCGCTGGTTCCGCTATCAGGGGGGCGGCCGCTACGCCCCCGAACTGATCGACGACGTGAAGCTGGCGCGCATCGCCGCGGGCCAGTTGAAGCCCGGCGGCCGGCCGGAGATTGTCATCACGCCGGGCGATGATGACGGCCCGGCCCGCTGGTACGAGTGGGACGGCGGGCGATGGGTCGCTCACGACCTGCTCGATGGGCCGGTTTTCCACGCGCATTCGCTCGACCTGGACGACGCCAACGGTGACGGTCGGCTTGACATCTTCGTGGCCGAGATGGCCTTCAATGAGGACGATAGCAACGGCGCCGGCCGCGAGGATAGCAACCCGGAAGCCCGGGCGTGGGTCTTTTTGGGCGACGGGCAAGGCGCGTTTACTCCCTCGCCGGTGTCGGTGGGGATGGGCCACCACGAGTCGCGGCTGGCCGACCTGGATGGTGATGGCGATCTGGACATCCTGGGCAAGCCGTTTAGCTGGCGCACGCCGCGACTGGACATCTGGCTCAACGAGGGGCAGAGCGACCGTTGCGCCACGCCGCCGCCCGTGGCCGAGTGGACGTGGCAGCGCCACCTTATCGACCCGGCCCGGCCCGGGCGGGCGACGTTCGCGTTCCCGTTCGACGTAAACCAGGACGGCCAAACCGACTTCATCACCGGCAAGTTCTGGTATGCCAACCCCGGATCTGCCGGCGGCGACTGGACGCGCAACCCGTTGCCCGCGCCCATCGAGGACACCATCGCCGTCCATGACTTCGACAACGACGGCGACCTGGATTTGCTGGCAACCACCGGCCCGACGCTGCCCAACGAGGCGGGCTACTGGTGGCCCGTGGTCTGGGCGCGGAACGAGGGCGGGGCGCGCTTCACGGTGTTCCAGAACCTGGACAACAGCGGCGTGACGATACCGCCCAACGACCCAATCCAGGGCGTCGCCATCGCTCGCTTCACGCCCGGCGGGCCGCTGCAAGTGGCGATGACCTGGGACGACACGGAAAACCCGGCGCGCGACCCCTACGGCGTGCAGGTATTCACGGTGCCGCCCGACCCGACACAGGGAACGTGGGCGCGGCAGAAGCTGTCGGACGTGTCTGTCGGCGAGGAGTTGAGCGCGGCCGATCTCGACGGCGACGGCGATCTCGACCTGTTCATGGGCAACAAGTGGCTGCGCAACGAAGGGGCAGGCGCGCCGTGGACGCCCATCACGATCTTCAACATCAGCGGCAAGTTGCAAACAAGCCGGCACGAACTGCACGATATCGACGGCGACGGCGACCTGGACGCTTTTGTCGGCTTCTCGCACAGCCCGGAGGATCGGCGCGTCGTCTGGTTTGAGCATCCCCAGGACCCAACGAGCCTGTGGCCGGTGCATGCGGTCGGTTCATTGGATAAGGGCGCGGCCGAGAGCCTGGACGCGGTCGACCTGGACGGTGACGGCGACCTGGACATCGTTGCCGGCGAGTATTACGTGCGCTATACGGAGGAGAGGCCCGGGGCCACGCTGTGGATATTCGAGAATCTGGGCGGCGGCCTGGGTTGGGCGCGCCACCGCGTCTACACCGGCGACTCGCACTACCAATCGAGCCGGGCGGTAGACGTCGACAGCGACGGGGACTATGACGTGATCGCCAAGGGGTGGTTCAAGAACGAGGTTTACCTATACGAGAATACGACAAATTGCCCCGTTCGCCTGACCGAGCCGGCCGCGAAATAAGCGATTTCACGCGCCAGTCAAGCTGTTTTCGGCTCATGCCGCGCCGGGCGACATTTGCTATAGTGCGCGCTGGAAGCCGTTGGGCGCAAGTGCTGTTACAACCGAGAAGGAAGTCTGGGGGAAGGGCCGGTGGCCCTTCCTTCGTTCCCCGTCGCCGCCATGCTTACCCCCCTTGGCCTGCATTGGGCGCTGCCCAGGCAAACGAATGGACAAAACAGCCACAAATGGCGCAGCTTTCACGGATTGCCCTCTAAGGACCCCGTGTCATCTGTGGAATCCGGGGCGGCTTTCTCTATAAGAAGATGAGGATATGGGTACATGAATAGAGGCTGGCATAGGTTACCTCGCTTTCTGGGAATGGGTATTTTGCTCACAATCTGTCTCTTGTTCGTCTGGCTCCTGTTCACCGCCACAAGCCAGGCGGCGCAGGACACGGGCGCGCCCCCGGTTGGCTGGCAGCACCTTTCCACTGCGACCGGCGACCTGGAGCCGCCGACAGCCAGCGCGCAGCAGGTACTTAGCCTTGTTCTCGACGTGGACAACGACGGGGACAACGACTTCGTTATCGGCGTGCGGCGCGCGCCGGGGCCGTCGCTGGTCTGGTATCGCCGCGACGCGGCCGGCTGGACGCGCTTCGTCATCGAGCGGGAGGCGCTTCAACTGGAGGCCGGCGGCGCGTTCTACGACATCGACGGCGACGGCGACCTCGACGTCGTGGCCGGGAACAACAACCAGGGCAACCAGATCTGGTGGTGGGAGAATCCCTCGCCCGACTATCAGGCGGGGACGGGCTGGACGCGCCACTTCATCAAGAACAGCGGCGCAAACAAGCACCACGACATGATGTTCGGCAACTTCGACGACGACCCGCGGACTGAGTTCGTTTTCTGGAATCAGGGCGCGGCCCGGCTCTTTATCGTCGATGTCCCCGACAACCCGCGGGCCACCCAGCCCTGGCCGAATCCGGTCGCCGTCTGGAGCGCGCCGTCGGAGAAGTACGAGGGGCTGGCCCAGGCAGACGTGAACGGCGACGGCAAGAGCGACATCATCGGCGGCGGCCGCTGGTTCGAGCACGCCGGCGGCACTAACTTCACCCCCCGGCTCATCGAGGACGCGGTCTACTCCCGCGTTGCCGCCGGGCAAATCATTCCCGGCGGCCGTCCGGAGATTGTGGAAGTTCCGGGCGACGGCAATGGCCCGGCGCGCTGGTTTGAGTGGAACGGCTCGGCCTGGGTGGGCCGCGACCTGCCGGTAGGCGTCGTCAAGCAAGGGCACTCGCTGGCGCTGGGCGACGTCGACCAGGACGGCCAGCTCGACGTCTTTCTGGCGGAAATGCGCCGCGTCACCAGCAACGGACCGGACAACGCCGACGCCCGGCTCATACTGCTATTCGGCGACGGCGCGGGTAACTTCCGCCCTGGCACCATTGCCACCGGCTTCGGCACGCACGAGGCGCGCCTGGCGGACCTGGACGGCGACGGCGACCTCGACATCCTGGGCAAACCCTTCATCTGGGACACACCGCGGCTGGACATCTGGCTCAATCAGCTCGACCCCGGCGGCGACGTCGGCTGCACCCTGCCCGGCCAGTGGACAACGCATGTCATCGACGACGCCCGGCCGCGGCGCGCGCTCTTCGTGGACGCGGCCGACCTGGACGGCGACGGGCTGAAGGATGTCGTCGCCGGGGCGTGGTGGTACCGTAACCCCGGCCCGGAGGGCGGCGCGTGGCCGCGGGCGGCAATCGGCGAGCCGCTCAACCAGATGGCGCTGGTGGCCGATCTGGAAGGCGACGGCGACGTCGACATTCTGGGCACGGTGCATAACGGGCCGCAGGAGCAGCACGGCAACGCCTTCGTCTGGGCGCAGAACGACGGCGCAGGCCACTTCACCATGCGCGACAACATCCCCGCCGGCGGCGGCGACTTCCTGCAAGGGGTCGCCCTGGGCGCGTTCGGCCAGCCGCGACAGATCGCCCTGTCGTGGCACAACCAGAAAGGCGGCATTCAGGCGCTCACCATCCCGGACGATCCGGTTAACCAGCGCTGGAGCATCGGCGCGCTGTGGCCGCAAAGCGCCGGCGAGCAGTTGAGCGCCGGAGACGTGGACGGCGACGGCGACGCGGACTTGCTGCTGGGTGAAACGTGGCTGGAGAACGCGCCGGCCTGGGCGGCCCACCCCGTCACCGACTCGCCCCTCGCCGCCGACCGCAACCGCCTGGCCGACATGGACCGCGACGGCGACCTGGACGCAGTCGTCGGCTACGAGGGCATCAGCGAAACGCGGCCGGTCGCCTGGTATGAGCAGCCCGACGACCCGGCGCGGCCGTGGGCGGAGCATGTCATCGGCCGCGTTGTCGGCCCGCAGAGCCTTGACGTGGGCGATCTGGACGGCGACGGCGACCTGGACGTGGTGGTGGGCGAGCACAATGTAGCCAACCCAGGGGCAGGGCGCGTGCTTGTGTTCGAGAACCGCGGCGGAACCTGGACTGAGCACCGCATCGACACAGGCCATGAGCACCACGACGGCACGCAACTGGTCGATATCGAGAACGACGGCGACCTGGACATCCTGTCCATCGGCTGGACGCATGACGACGTGCTGCTCTACGAGCGCGTCAACTGCGCGCCGGCGGGGCCTACGCCCGAGCCGACGGCCGAGCCGACCGCCACGCCGGATAGCACGCCCACGCCCGTCGCCTTGCCCACCGCAACGCCTTTGCCGGGCGCGCCCGTCTACTACCTGAGTTCGACCACCGAAGGGACGGTCGGCGGCGTGGCCTTCGCCGATGAGGACTTGTTGAGCTTTGACACGGCCACGGGCCAATGGGCGCTCTTTCTCGACGGCTCGGATATTGGACTGGAGGCGGGGGATGTGGACGCAGCCGACCTCCTGCCCGACGGTTCCATCCTGCTGAGCCTCGATAACCCGCTGGCCTTGCCCGGGCTGGAAACCGTGGACGACTCCGATATCCTGCGTTTCGTCCCGACCACAGGGGGCGCGGACACAACTGGCGCGCTGTCGCTCTATTTTGACGGCTCGGACGTCGACCTGGCGCGCGACAGCGAAGACGTTAGCGCCGTGGCGCACACAGCTGATGGTGGGCTGCTGATCAGCCTGACCGGCGGCAACCGGGTGCCGGGCATCCCGGCCCATCGCGATGAGGACATTCTGCTGTTTCAACCGGCGCAACTGGGCGACGCGACCGCCGGTTCGTGGTCGCCGTTCTTCATCGGCGCGAAGGTTGGGTTGCGCGAACAGGGGGAATCCGTGGCGGCGGCCGACTTCGATCCCGCCACCGGGCAACTGACGCTGGCCGGGCCGGCCGGAACGCAGATGGGCGATCTGACGGGGGCGGCGGCCGACCTGCTCCTCTGCCAATTGGCCGGTATGGGGGATGCGACGGACTGCGACCCGCCGCCCACGTTCCTCTGGCGCGGCGGCGATTTCGGGTTCGGCGGCGAGGACATCGACGCGCTGGCGATCGGGTGGTAGGGGCGCACCTGCGTGTAGACCCGCGCCCGAATAGGGGCAGACCTGCGTGTCTGCCCCTACTCGGTGAAGAAGGCGGCCGCGGGGGTGGCGCGGAAGTAGTCCTTCAGTTCGGTGTAGTTGGCGATCTGCGCGGCCAGCGTGCGGCTGGGCCGCTTTTCCGTGCCCGGGTTGACAGGCTCATAGGGCACGCCGAGGAACTCCTGGATGCGGCGCAATTCGCCGGGCAGGTCGCGGGTGAGCTGCTCGTAGATAACCTCGTGCCGGGGATGATCGGCAAACAGATCGTCGTACTCCGCCTCCCAGGCGGCCATGCGGCCGAAAAAGGTTTCGGCCTCAGCGCACTCGATACGGACAGGGGGGAGGTTGTCGGCCGAGTATTTAATCCACTCCTCCGTCTCGCCGGCCTGCTTCTCGCTGAGCAGCGTCTTGAGGACGTTGCGCCGCTTCAGATGCAGTACGCGCAGGTCGGGCTGGCCGAGCAGGTAGTCCCAGACGCCGCGCCCCCAGGCGGTGTCGCGCGGCGCGTGGTGGTAGAAGATCTTGAAGCCGACGGCGGCGATTTGCGGCGGGTACCGGCGGAAGACCATCGTGCGCAGGAAGCGGACAGGATCGCGCTCGAAGAGAGCGGCGCTGTTCTCAAACTCGTGGTAGTGGGCTGGGTAGCGGTCGACGTTCTTGACGATCTCGCCGTAACCGATGACGCGGCTGTGGTTGTTCAGCGAGCGCATGAGCAGCGTGGAGCCGGTGCGGGCGTAGCCGACGCAGACAAAGCGCACGTAGTCGGTGTGGCCGGGCAGCAGGCCGGCATCCATGGCCCGATGGCGCAGGGCGTGGACGGTCCGCATGGCGGCGCGGGTGAGCTGCTTGCGCGGGTTTGATTTGGCCATGATTGTCTTGAAGAAGGTATCCACAGATTACACGGATTTCACAGATTACGGAAAGCAATCTGTGGAATCCGTGTAATCTGTGGATTCTTCTTCTCCTATTTCGCCGCCGGGGCAAGCCATTTGTGGCGCAAGGCGGCGAGCTCGGCGTCGGTGTAGAAGTGGCGGGCGAAGCGGGAGCCGTACATCCGGTCGAGGTACGCTTCCGGCAAGGCCAGTTCGCGGCGGAACGCCTTGTAGAGGTCGGCGTAGGACTTATCCTCGGCCGTGTTGCTCTCCACCAGCTTGAAGTCGTTCAGGCCCATGAACTCGCGCAGGGCGTCGGCGGCGCACTCGTTGAGCTTCTCCAGCTTCAGCAGCAGTACGTCGGCGAAGTCGCTGCGATAGATGGCGTAGCCGCGCTCGCGGTCAAAAGGTTGGGCGTAGACGTCGACGCCATAGAGCGGCCGTGTTTCCATGTCAAACCACGTGTCGGGCACGTCGTGGGGATAGCGGTCGAGAAAGTAGCGCTGGAGCGCGGCCAGGCAGTCGGCCGATGGCTCGGCGCACAGCGCCTTGACCCCGGCCGGCCACCAGACATGGTTGTGGAACAGGCCGGAGACGTTGGTGGCAATGGGGTCGCGCACCATCGTAATGACCTTGACCCGCTCGCCGGCGGCCTTCATGCGTTGCAGTTCGGCGTAGAGCTGGCGGTTGCGCAGGAAGCCGGCGCGCTCCTTTTTGACCAGCTTGTCCCAGCCGCCCACGCCCTCCGTCGCCAGACGCTCGGCGAAAGCGCGCCCCTCCTCGGTCAGGAAGTGGGGCTGGTACATGGTCATCGTCCGGCGAATGCCCAGCGCCTTGAGCGAAGCGGAGATCGTGGTCGAGCCGACCTTACCCATGGTGTGGATGAGTAGAAGGCCCAGGCCGCGGCTACGGCGACGGCGCAGGTGGCGCGCGGCGCGCAGTTGCAGGAAGCGATCTTCGCCCACGAAGCTGATGAACGCCTGCTTACCGGCGCGGCTCAGCCGGCGGCCCGGGCCGCCCTTCTTGCGGCCCGTCTGCCGTGCCGCCGTCGTCGTTGTCGTCGCCATGCTCAACTCTCCAAAGACAGAAGGTATCCACAGATTACACAGATTTCACAGATTCATTTCGGAAAATCTGTGTAATCTGCGTAATCTGTGGATTCTCTTTCTAGACGATGCGCGGTTCGGGGATGGGGATGATGAACCGGCCGCCCGCTTCGCGGTAAGCCGACTGCTGGCGCATGATCTCCTCGGCGAAGTTCCAGGCCAACAGCAGCACGTAGTCAGGCTTGTCTTCCAGCAGCTTCTCAACGGGGTAGATGGGCAAGTGGTTACCGCCCATGTAGCGGCCGTGCTTGAACTTATTCAGGTCCACCACGTAATCGACCAGCGATGAGTCGATCTCACAATAGGCCAGCATCGTCGTCGCCTTGGCCGCCGCGCCATACGCGGCGATACGGCAGCCCTGCGCCTTCAGGTCGCGCAGGATAGCCAGCAGGCTGTCCTTGACGTGGGCCACGCGGCCGGCGAAGTCGCGGTAGTACTCAATGGTGTCCACCTTGCGCTCGCGCTCCGTCGCCAGCAGTTCGCGAACCACGGGGCCAACGTTTTCCACCGGCTCCACGAAGAGGCGCAAGGAGCCGCCGTGGATCTTCGTTCGCTTCACATCGTTGAGGTACAGGCCGTGCCGGCGGAAGAGCTTGTCCAGTGCCGTGATGGAGAAGTAGCACAGGTGCTGGTGGTAGATGGTGTCGAACTCCACGTGGTCAACCAGATCGACAACGTAGGGGCATTCAATGACGGCCACGCCGGTGGGCTTGAGGACGGTCTTGATGCCGGCGACGAAGCCGTTGAGGTCGGGCACGTGGGCCAGCACGTTGTTCGCCAGAAAGACGTCGGCCGCCTTCCCCTGGGCGACCAGTTGTTGGGCCAGGTCGCGGGTGAAGAAGGTGATCATCGTCGGGATGCCCGCTTCCTGGGCGGCCGTGGCCGGGGCCACCGACGGGTCGATGCCCAGCACGGGAATGCCGCGCGCGGCGAAGTTCTTGAGCATGTAGCCGTCGTTGCTGGCGGCCTCCATGACCAGGCTCTCCGGGCCGAGCGGCCGGGTGTCCATAATGTACTCGGCGCTCTCGCGGAAGTGCTTGAGCAGCGCCTGGGACACGGACGAGAAGTAGGGGTACTCGGCGTAGAAGAGAATCTCCGGGTTGACTGTCTCGCGAATCTGCGCCAGCGATGAGTCGGGGCAGAAGACGAGCGTCAGCGGCGCTTTCAAGTCCGGCTCGTCGAGCTGGTCGGCGCGCAGCAGGCGGTCGGCCAGGGGCGTTTCGCCAAAGGCAATGATCGTTTCCAGATCTGCCGACCCGGAAATGCGGTCGGTTGTTTCGTTTTTGTAGATGGACATGATGGGTCCTACTTGCGGAGCAGAAGAACGCAACCACAGATTACGCAGATTTCACAGATTCCAGAGCGTAATCTGTGGAATCTGCGTAATCTGTGGTTTCTCTCTTCAACTGTACTATCAGGCGGGGACGGCTTCGCGCCAGCGCAGGCGATTATCGAGGCGGCCGTTAGCCATGAGCATCTTGATGTGGTCGATGCGACGATAGCGCGGGCCCTCGAACTCTTCCAGTTGCAGGCCGACGCGCTGATAGGCCTCGTAGAGCTCCTGCGCGCCCTTGCGCGCCGTCCACTGCGGCTTGTACTCTGGCAGAACGCGAGCGATCTTGCTGCTGTCTACGCGGTAATTGCGCTTGTCGGGGCTGGCCCCTTCGGCAAACTCGACCCGGCTGCCCGGCACGGTTTCGGCGACGATCTCGGCCAGTTCGCGGATGCGGTAGTTCTCTTCCGGGCGGCCGACGTTGAAGGCCTCGTTGTGGATGAGCTCGCGCGGCGCGTGGAGCGTGGCGACAAAGGCCAGGGCCATATCTTCGATGTGGACGACCGGCCGCCAGGGCGTGCCGTCGCTCTTCAGGTAGACCAGGCCGGTGGTGTAGGCCCAGGCCGTCAGGTTGTTGATCACCAAGTCGAAACGCAGCCGGGGCGAGACGCCATAGGCGGTGGAGCTGCGCAAGAAGGTGGGGCTGAACTTATCGTCGGCCAGCTTGGCCACGTCCTGCTCGACCATCACCTTCGACTTGCCATAGG
>CAZSOD010000071.1:0-17897 GCA_964608255.1 uncultured Ardenticatenaceae bacterium | reverse complement strand
GTCTTGCGCGTCTCGAACTCCATCCACGCGCCACGGTCGGGGATGAGCTTGCCCATGGCCAGCGGGCGGCCCGTCGTGCGCTCTTCCTCACTCTCGAAGTAGGCGCCGGGCGAGCGGATAAGCTGGCTGACGACGACGCGCTCGGTGCCGTTAATGATGAACGTACCGGCGGAGGTCATCAACGGGAAATCGCCCATGAAAATGTCCTGAACAATGGGCTGGTCCAGGTCCTGGCTGTAGAGCATGACGCGCACATAGAGGGGCGCGGCGTAACTCATGTCGCGTTCGACACACTCCTCCACGCTGTACTTTGGCTCCCCAAACCAGTACCGCAGGTCGAAGCCCTCCACTTCCGGCCGCTTGCTGGGGAAGAACAGCTTCAGGTCGCCATTGAAGCTCTCGATAGGCGAAATTTCGTCAAAAAGCTCCGCCAGTCCCTCGGTTGTGAACTGCTCGAACGAGCGCAATTGCACGTCAATGAGCGTCGGCAAGTCCATCGGGCGGGTTGTACGGGCGTAGCTTTTGGTATAAATGCTGGACATGTAAAGTCACCTGCTCCCTGAGCGGCGAAGGGCCCTTCGCCGGCTGTTAATTGCCAACCACCTTACACGGAAAAGGTGCAACCCATGGTTTGCACCCTAATTCATCTTCTGCTTGTCTTGGGTAACGGCCGAAAAATTAGTCGTTCAAGAGGCATTATTGCGCGAACCTGTATTTTACAGAACGGCGGAACGTTTGTCAAGAGCCATGTACACGTTCAGGATCGTTTCAGCCGCGGCTGACCAGTTGAAGCGCTCCACCACCCGGCGGCGCAAGTCAGCCCCCAATTCCCGCCGCCGCGCCGGTCTTTCCAGAAGTCCGGCAATCGCTTGGGCGAACCCCACCACGTCACCCGGTGTCGCGTAGACGCCCAAATCGCCCAGGTACTCGCGATTAACGGGCGTGTCGTAGGCGACGATGGGCAGGGCCATCGCCATGTAGTTGAGCAGCTTGCCACTGCCCTCGCTCGTCGACATCTTCGGCGCGACGGCCACATCGCACGCCGCCAGATGATAAGGGGCGTCGGCAAACGGCACGCGCCCGGTGAAAGTCATGCAGTCATCCACGCCCCAGGCCCGCGCCGCCATCTGATAGCTATCGACGTTGGGGTAGCCCATGATCAGGAAGTGCGCCCGCGCCCCCCGCGCCTTCAACGCCGCCGCGGCTTCGATCAGGTGAGGAATGCCCTGATAGTCGGTCAATAAGCCCAAATAGCCGACAAGGGTCACGTCGCGCGGGATGGCGTACTGTGTCCGCAGGGGATGATCGGCCGTCGTGAAGGGAAAGCGCGCCGGGTCAAAGCGGGTCGCATCGGCGCAGTCCGGCAGGGGATGAATGCGCGCCGGCGGCACGCTAAACTGGTCGCGCAGCAGATCAGCCGCGCGCCCTGTGCTGGTCAAGATGGCGTCGGGCAAGCGCCGGGTGATGGCCGTCTCCAGCCGGTAGGCCCAGGGGTAAACCACGCCATCCGGGTTGAGAAAGTGGTGATCGACCATCTCGGCCGTCAGACTGCCCTGGAAGTCAAAAACCAACGGCACGCCGGCTCGCCGCGCCAGCAGGCCGCCGATGAGCGCGCCCTCATGCATATGACCGTGAACGAGATTGGGGCGGAAGCGCCGCATTTCGGCCGCAGCCTTCACCGCCAGGTAGGCGTCGAAAGCGATCTTGTGTCGCGACGAGCCGACTTCGTAGTTTGTATGCCACGGTAGCGGGGCGGTACGGCGGATGTCGATACCGGGAACGTCGTTGCCCTTATAATAGGTAACGATGGCGACTTGCACGCCCTTGGCCTGCAACGCCCGCGTCTCCTCCAGGATACGGATGTGGCCGCCGTAGTCGCTGAAGAACGACGTCGGCGCGATCATCAACACGCGCAACGTCAACTACCTTTCTTGTCTTTCTTGACCTTGCCGCCCAGCCAACCGCCGAGCAACTGCTCGCCCATCGACGGATGATCGACAGGCGTTTCGACGCCCTCGACCCACTCGTTGACAGTGCGCTCCTTTAGCCAGCGCTCGCGCTGAATAAGGATGTTGCCCAGCGTCAGGTCGATGACTTCGCGGTCGCCCTCCAAAATAAGTTGCCGGAGGGCTACCAGTTCGTTTAGCAGCGCGTCGAGCCAGCGCAACGTCGCGGCCTTGTCATTCAACGCCAGGCTGGCGAGATCTGTCCCTTGCACCAATGGCTGCGTCGCCAGAGCAAAGGATGAATTGGCGAAGCGCAGCATGTCGCGCCAGCCGGTCGACTTCTGCACCGCGCTGAACAGGGCGGCGCCGGCTAACCCGGGTAGCGTTTCGATGCCCTGCGCGAGGCTGTCGTACTCGATCGGGTCGATGAAGTAGGGCGACGCGCCCAGCAACCGGCCAAAGGTTACCGCTGTGTCTACCGCCTGCGGGTCGGCCTTGGCCGAAGGAAGGAGGCAGAAGACGCTGTTGCGAAACAGATCGGCTGTGGCCGCCGCGGCCTCGTCGCGCCCGTCATTCAGATAGGCCGCCGACAGTACCGGCACAACACCGACGTAGTGGCCGGCCTGGAGGTAACGGTCGGCCCAACGCAGCCCCTGCGCCTTGAGCGCACCCAAATCGAGCACCAGCGTGTGCGGTCGCACATCTTCGCCAATGACCACCAGCGTGTTTTCCAGTTCGGTCAGGGGCACGGCCAGGACCAGGATATCGGCTCCGGCCGCGGCCGTGACGAGATTCCACTCCACGCGATCGATCGCGCCCAGCTTTTCCTTGGCGTCCTGGGCCAGTTCACGGATCCGGTCATGCCCAACGACGGTCAACCCCGCGCCCGAGGCCTTCAGCGCCCGCGCGATAGAAACCCCTACGCGATTCATTCCGACGATCGTTACCGTTTGCGCCTTCATGCTCATCCTCTCCGTGGCCAACTCAGACCACAAGTGAAGCCTCTCCCAATTTGTAATTCCTAATTCGTATTCCCTAATTCCTATCGTCTGCCCACTGCAATACCCGCAGCGCGTCATCGTCTGCACGTAGCGCCTTGTCCTGATGCCGCCGGATCAGGTCGATCATGGCGGGCCGGCTGCCAGCCGCTTCGGCCATGCTCGCGCCCCATTCTGCGTGCCGGGCCCGCACCACGAACGGCCGCTGCCAGCTATCGAGCGCGCCACGACCCCAGGCCACGGCTCGGCTCGGAAATAGCGCGCTGCCGACGACTATTACCGTTCGATCCCAAGGGGATAGTGGGTAGAGTGTCTTGCCCACGTCGTGGAGCAGCGCCGCAGCCAGCAGGTCAGGATCATGATGGCCGGCAGCGCGCAGGTCACATAAGACCCGGTAGCTATGCCATTGGTCAGCCGGAATGAGCCGGTAAAAAAGCGCGGCTTCCGCCGGAGCGAGCGTTTCGGCAACCACGCGGCTGGCGCGCTCGTCTAGCGGCCCGGCGGTCAGGTTGGCCCGCAACTGTCGCAGACGATAGGCTAGGCCCACAGTTAACCGATGAGCAGCTGCAGCGTCGCCGCGGCCGGCGCTCCGACGAACGTGTTGAGCACCGCCGGAAAGAAGAACACGACCGCCATCAGAATGACAAAGCCGAACTGCTCCAGCGGCCGCAGGCGATAAACCATCTCCGCCGGCAAGATCGCGAACAGGATTTTTGAACCGTCCAGCGGCGGCACCGGGATCAGATTGAAAAAGGCCAGGATCAGGTTGATCCAGATGAACTCCGACAGGATAAAAGAAGGCGTCAGCCCACCGCCCCCCATCGTGAAATCGACCAGACCGATGCGAAAAAAGACCGCGGCCAGGAGCGCCATCAAAACGTTGGAAAGCGGCCCGGCCACGGCGACAATCGCCATTGACGTGCGCGGGTTGCCGCGCATATTCATTGGGTTAACCATGACCGGCTTGGCCCAGCCGAAGCCGGCGATGATGAGCATCAGCGTTCCGAACGGGTCGAGGTGGCGGACCGGATTGAGCGAGATGCGCCCCATGCGGCGCGGGGTAGGGTCGCCCAGGTAATCGGCCGTGACGGCGTGGGCCAGTTCGTGCACGGTGAAGGCGACCAGCAAGACGATGACGCGGGCGATTATGGTAGAAATGTCGAGATCAAGCATTGTGTCTTTTGTTGGTGGCTCGGCCGCCGAACAACGGCTGGCCAGACGGTGATTCACACCTACGACCGCTAAGTATACCTGCGCCGCCTGACAGTTACGAGAGGAACTGCCCGTTTATACCTTGGACTCATACAGGAGCAACTCATCCGCGGCGATGGTCAACTGGACCGCGTCGCCGGGCTGGAACGGGCTGTCGCCCGTAACTTCGAACAGGAGGCGCTGCCCGCCGCTGACCAGCCATATCTGCGAGAACCGGCCGCGAAAGGCGATGGCGTCGACGATGCCGCTGACGCGGTTGGGCCTGTCTGCGGATGGTCCGGCCTCCGCCTCGGCCGCCGCATACGTCGGCTTGATGAGTAACACAACCGCCCCTGTCGCAGCCGGCGCAGCGGGACGAAAGCGGCCGACGGGCGTTTCCACATCTCCGCCCGGGCCAATCCGACCGGGCAGCAGATTCTCGAAGCCCAGAAAGCGAGCGACAAACGGCGTAGCCGGACGATCGTAGACGTCGCGCGCCGCCCCGACTTGCTCGATGCGCCCGGCGTTCATCACCGCCAGCCGGTCGCTGACGGCGAAGGCTTCCGTCTGGTCATGAGTGACGTAGATGGCCGTCATCCCGATACGCTTGAGGATGACCCGCACATCGAGCATCAGTCGCTCGCGCAATGCCCGGTCGAGTGCGCCCAGCGGTTCGTCAAGCATGAGCAACCGCGGCCCCGGAGCCAGCGCGCGGGCCAGCGCAACGCGCTGCTGCTCGCCGCCGGAAAGCTGGCCGATGTCGCGCCGCCCCAGACCGGCGAGCTCGACAAGGTCCAGCATTTCTCCGACTCTCGCCGCGATCTCGGCCGCCGGTAGCTTGCGCATCCTCAAGCCGAAGGCGACGTTGTCGAAGACGTTGCGGTGCGGAAACAGGGCGAAATCCTGGAACATCATGCCAAAGTCGCGTTGGTGGGGGGGGACGCCATCTATGACGCGGCCCTCGAAACGCACTGTCCCCCTGTCGGCCAGCTCCAACCCGGCTATGATCCGCAGCAGGGTCGTCTTGCCGCAGCCCGACGGCCCGAGCAGGCATAGGAGTTCCCCCGCCGCCAGACTCAGGCTGACGTCGTCAACGGCGGCCGTGCCCGGCGCGAACGACTTGCTGACTCCGTTCACTTCCAGCAGCGGCATGGCAACCTCAGAACTCCCCTTCCCCGCCGACGCGGAAATGTTCGATGGCGACGAAGGCCACAACGCAGACCAACATGAGCAGGACGCTCATCGCCAGCGCCTGGCCGTAGTTGAGCGCGCCCGGCTGCCCCAGGAAGCGGAAGATGGCGACGGGCAGCGTCGGCGTCTCCGGCCGGACGAGAAAGACCGTCGCCCCGAACTCGCCCATGCTGATCGTGAAAGCGAAGAGGGCGCCGACCAGCAGCGGCCGACGGACGAGCGGCCAGTCTACTTCACGCCATACCCGCCAGCTATCGGCGCCCAGCACCGTCGCCGCCTCACGCAGCGACGGCAAGACACCTCGAAAGCCGGGCAGGACGCTGCGCAGCACGAACGGCACGGCCACCACGGCGTGGGCAATAGGCAACATGACAATGGACGCGCGCAAGTTGAGCGGCGGGCGACCGAGGGCGATCAAGTAGCCCAGGCCGAGCGTCACCGCCGAGGTCGCCAGGGGCAACATGAGCAGGGGGTCGAGCAGGCGGGCCAGCGCCAGCCGGCCGCCGGCTTGCGGCGCGCGCTCCCAACGCGTCAGCAATTGGGCGCTGATAACACCGAGCGCTACGGCCAGCATCGTGGCCGCCACGGCAATAGCCACCGAGTTGCGGATGGCCGCGGCGGGCGGCACGAAAAACAGCGAGTCGGCGCGGCTGGTAAACAGCGCCCGGTAGTAGGCCAGCGTCGGGCCATTTTGACCGCGCAGCGAGCGACTGAGTAACGCCAGCAGCGGCGAGCCGACCAGGACGACGATAGCGGCGGCATTGCCATAGACGAGCAATTTCTGGCGTCGGGTCCGCGCCGGCCGCTCCACCACCCGCCGCGAGCCAGGGCGCAACGGCCGGCTGACTCGCCCCTGGGTACGCGTGTAAACCCACATCAGGATAAACGTGAACAGGAGTTGCCAGAGTGACAATGAGGCGGCGACCGGTAGATTGAACAGGTTGACCGCCTGCCGGTAAATCTCCACCTCCAACGTGGCAAAGCGCGGGCCGCCGAGGACGACGATAACCCCGAAGCTGGTAAACGTAAACGTAAAGACGAGCGCCGCTGCCGCGGCCACCGCCGGCCGCAGCAGCGGTAGCGTCACTTCCATAAACGCGCGCCACGGCGACGAACCAAGCATCTGCGCCGCCTGCGTCAGCGACGGCGGCAGGTTCTCCCAGTAAGCGGACAACAGTCGCAGCGCCACGCTATAGTTATAGAAGACATGGGCCAGCAGGATGATCCACACCGTCTGCGACAGCTTGATGGGCGCAGCATCGAGAGCGAAGGCGTCGCGCAGCCAGTTGTTGATAACACCAGTGGGACCAATGAGAGCCAGGAAAGCCGCGGCAACGACGACCGTGGGCAGCACGAACGGGACGGTGGCCAGGGCGCGAATCAGTGACTTGCCGCGAAACTCATAGCGCGCGAGAACATAGGCCCCGGGAAAGGCCAGGGCCAGCGTCAGCGCCGTGGAGACGACCGCCTGCCACAGCGTGAACCACAGCACGCCCAGGAAGTAGCGCGAGGTAAAGAGCCGGCTCAAGGCAGCCGTGTCGAGCGCGCCATTGGGCCACAGTCCGAGCCGCAAGATGGATGCCAGCGGGTAGACGTAGAACAGAGCGAGGAAGAGCAGCGGCAGGAGAAAGACGGCCGCCCTCAGCCAGCGGCGCGTGGTAATAACGGATTCGCCTCTCTCCATCCGCCAAGTGTACCCCAACTTGTATCCTTTCTTCTACCTCTGTACCTCGCCTCCCCAGGCGAACGGGTTAGGATGGGATCAGAGGAGCAATTTTCCGTAGCTAGGCGGGCGCGCAATGGGCTGAGCCGCTCCTCGTTGAGCCCAGTTGCATCCCGGCAGGAGCGTGGTAATGAGTGAAATGCAAGGCAAGGTAGCTCTGGTGACCGGGGGTGGGTCGGGCATCGGACGGAGTTGCGTCGAGGCGTTTGCCCGTAACGGCGCGGCTGTCATCGTGAGCGATGTGGACGAGGGGGGCGGCGCGGAGAGCGTGCGGCTCGTTGAGTCGGCGGGCGGCCGGGCTACCTTTGTGCGCGCCGATGTCTCCCAGCCGGCCGACTGTGAGGCCATGATCGGAAAGGCCATCGAGCACTTCGGCCGCCTTGACTACGCCTGCAACAATGCCGGCATTGGCGGCGAGCAGAACATGATCGCCGATACCTCCGTGGATGGTTGGCAGAAGGTCATCGCTATCAATCTGTCCGGCGTTTTCTACTGTATGAAGTACGAGATTCCAGCCATGCTCCGGAATGGCGGCGGAGCCATCGTCAATATGGCCTCCATCCTGGGCGCGGTCGGCTTCGCCAACTCGGCGGCCTATGTGGCCGCCAAGCACGGCGTTCTCGGCCTGACGCAGAACGCAACGCTGGAGTACAGCGCCCAGAACGTGCGCGTTAATACGGTCGGTCCGGGTTTCATCCGCACGCCGCTGATCGCCGAACTGGAAAACGACCGGCAGGCCTACGAAATGCTGGTCAGTCTGCACCCAATCGGCCGCCTCGGCCAGCCCGAAGAGGTTGCCGAACTCGTTGTATGGCTCTGCTCCGACCGCGCGTCCTTCGTCACCGGAGCCTATATCCCGGTAGATGGCGGCTACCTGGCGCGTTAACGGCGAAACCACAGGCGACTCTTTGGCCGCCGCAGGAGGGTCCTATGAGCGCGAAACTCAGTGAATACCGCGCGAAGCGCAACTTTAGCAAGACCACCGAGCCGGCCGGGAGCAAGGCGCGGCCGTCGGACAAGCCCTTGTACGTGATCCAGCTCCACGACGCGACCGCCCTGCACTACGACGTCCGGCTTGAGGTTGACGGCGTCCTTAAGTCATGGGCTGTCCCTAAGGGGCCACCGGGAGAACCGGGTGAGCGCCACCTGGCTATCCCCACCGAAGATCATCCGCTGGAGTACGCCCACTTCGAAGGCCAGATTCCGGAGGGGGAGTATGGCGCGGGCAAGGTCGAGATTTGGGACAGCGGCACTTACCGCAATTTGCGAGCGGAGATCGAAGGTGAAGAGCCGGTGTCGATGCCGGATTCGCTGGCCGAGGGCAAGGTCGAGGTCTTTCTGGAGGGCAAGACCCTTCATGGGGGCTACGCCCTGATCCGCATGGACGGTGACGAAGAAGAGCGCTGGATCATGTTGCGCCTGAAGGGCCGCGATCCGAAGTGGGACATCGAGCCGGAGTATGAGCGTTAGAGAGTTTGCCTTCGACGACCGCGCGGTCAGGGTCGGCAACGCCGATAAGGTGCTGTTTCCCGACATCGGGCTGACCGAGGGCGACCTGGCGGATTATTACTACCGCGTGTCCGGCGCCATCCTTCTCCACCTGCGCAACCGCCCCGTCAGTATGCAGCGCTTCCCAGAAGGCATCCGCGAACGCGGTTTCTATGCGAAACAAACGCCCGACTACTTTCCCGACTGGGTCGAGAGTGTCAAGATCGAAGTTCTGGAAACCGGCGAAATCCAGCCTCAGGTGGTGGTCAACAAGTCTGAGACACTGATCTATCTCGTCGATCAGGCGACGATCACGCTCCACGCCTGGCTCAGCCGGACCGGCCGCCTTCAGTACCCCGACAAGCTCATCTTCGATCTCGACCCGCCCGGCGATTTCGCGACGGCGCGCGACGCCGCGCGCGAGTTACACCAGTTGCTTGACGAACTGGAACTCCCATCGTACCTGATGACCACCGGCTCGCGCGGCCTCCACGTCGGCGTGCCGCTCGACGGTTCGGCTGAGTTCTACGCCGTCCGCGACTTCGCCCGCAACCTGGCCGGCCTTCTCGCCTCGCGCGCGCCCGACCGTCTGACGACCGAGACGCGCAAGAATAAGAGGGGTGGCCGGCTCTTCCTCGATTACTTGCGCAATGCCTACGCCCAGACCTCAGTCGCGCCTTACTCCGTGCGCGCCAAACCCGGCGCGCCAGTGGCGACGCCGCTGCTGTGGGCCGAACTTGATGACCCGCAGCTCACCTCGCAGCGCTTCCACGTTGGCAACCTGTCTGATCGGCTGGGGGAGCACGGTGACCCCTGGGCCGACTTCTACGACCGCGGCGTCTCCTTGGCCGCGGCGCGCGAGCGCCTGGCTCACTTGATGAAGCAATAGGAGCCAAGGATAGGGATGAGCAAACAACTGGGAAATGAATCCATTGCCGCACTATTGGAGCGCATCGGCGCGCTTCTGGAGCCACAAGAAGCCAACGCCTTTCGCGTGCGGGCCTATCGCGCTGCGGCCAGTACCATCCGCAACGCCGACGTAGATGTGGCGGCGCTGGCCGCGGACGAAGATCGCGCCGCCCTCATGAACCTGCCGGGCATTGGCGATAGCCTCGCGGGACTTATTAGCGACTACGTCAAGACCGGTCGTAGCGAACTGCTCGATCAACTGGAGTCTCAGGCGACGCCAGAGGCGGTGTTCGGCCAGGTGCCCGGCATCGGCGAGACGCTGGCGCGGCGCATCTCCGATGAATTGGGAATTAACACCCTGGAAGAACTGGAGATGGCCGCCCACAGCGGGCGACTCAATGAGGTGCCGGGCTTTGGCGCCGACCGTGTCCGGGGCGTGCGAGCGGCCCTGGCCGGCATGCTCGGCGAGTCGGCGCAGCGGCGCGCCCGCCAGCGGAGCGAGAGCGCCGCCAACGAGGAGCCGTCACTAGCCGATCTGCTCGACGTGGATGCTGAATATCGGCGCAAGGCAGCAGCGGGCGAATTGCCAACTATCGCTCCCAAGCGCTTTAACCCCGAAGGCGAGGCGTGGTTGCCGGTGCTGCATACGCGTCGCGGCCCGTGGTCCTATACTGCGCTGTTTTCCAACACCGCTCGCGCCCACGAAGCGGGTAAAACCCGCGACTGGGTTGTTATCTATTTTGAGCGAGAGGGCAGAAGGGAAGAGCAGCGCACCGTGGTGACTGAAACCGCGGGACCATTCGCCGGCAAGCGCGTCGTCCGGGGCCGCGAAATGGAAACGAGGCGTTTCTATGAGCAGCAGTAGCTCTTACCCGGCTTCCGACCCTCGGGTAGAGCAACCCGAATGTCCCCTACACGACCAGTTGGCTACGGCCTAAGCCTGTCCGGCGCTAATCAGTTCTCCCAATAGTCTGAAATCGCTCTCGAGCGTCTCCTTCAAGTCGTCGCGATAGAACACAACCGCTGGATGGTAGAGCGGGACAATGAACACGCGACCGTAGGGCGCGTCCACTGGAAAGGCTCGCCCGTGCATCGTCGATACCGAACCTTCAGTTGGAAAGCCGGCAAAGTGCTTGCGCACGAAGTCGAGTGCATGGCGGCCGAGAGGCACGATAATGCGCGGCTGCACAATCTGAATCTGCCGCCAAAGGAATGGCGCGTAGAGGCGCACTTCCTTCACCCGCGGGTCACGGTTATCGGGCGGCCGATCCTTTAGCACGCTCGTTATGAAGACGTCGCCGCGTTTCAGTCCGATAGAGTCGAGAAGGCTATCGAGCATGCGTCCCGCCGGGCCGACGAACGGCCGCCCGGTTTTCGCCTCCATTTCTCCCGGCGCCTCGCCAATGAACAGGATGGGGGCCGTGGCGCTGCCCTCGCCGACAACTGGCTGATACTGGTTCTCAGTCCGGTAGTCGTAGAGCGGCGAGTCCGTGAGGTTGCTGACTTCAGCTTCGATTTGCGCAAGTTGAGCCGCGCGGTCGTTTTCGTCTGCCATACGCGCTTGCCAGGTATTGGGTTCCGGCACCAATCGTTAAGCGGTAGGGATGCGATTCGGGAGGATCGCGCTACCTGCCTGCCGGTGCCGAACGCCAACAGTATGATACCATGCAGTCATCGACGCCCAGGGTATCTCTGGATAGAGCGCCAGGCATAGCTTCCGGCCCCCATTCTAGATAAACCAGTTGCCGATATTGGCGAGGCGTCGGTAAAGTCGGAAGTCAGTATCATCGTTGAACTTCGCTGCGCTTCTTCCCTCAGCGCAGGACGGCTTCCGTCCATGCCTGAATCCACTCCTCGCGGTTAGCGGCAATACGCGCAGGGTCCATCAACACCGGCGTCTCTGACGCGCGGCTATATTGCTGGAAGACCTCCGGTAGAACTGCCGTCTCGCTGGCCGGATAAACGAACATTCTTAGCGGGATATCCTCCTGGAAGGAGTCACTTAACATAAAATCAACAAGTTGACGAGCCTCGCTTTCAACCGTTGTGCCCCGCAGGATACCGACGAACTCGATCTGCCGGAAACACGTTCCCCCGGCAACGACGGCCGCTGTCGGCGCGCTCTCAGGAGGGGTTTCCGCAAAATAGACCTCGGCCACCGGGCTGCTGGCATAGCTGACGACGATCGGCCGATCGCCCTCGGAAGCGGCGCTAAAGTGGGTGTAGTATGCCTCCTCCCAGCCGTTGGCGACCAACACATCATTACTCGCTAGTTTCCGCCAGTAATCCAGGTAACCATCTTCGCCGAAAGCGTCGATCGTTGTCAGCAGGAAGGCTAATCCAGGGGTCGAAGTTGCTGGATTTTCCACAACCGTGAGCCCACCATAGGCCGGGTCGACCAGGTCTGCCAGGCTATCCGGGGGCGCAAGCTCGCGGCCTCCAAACCAGGCCACGTCATAGTTGAGGCAAACGTCGCCATAGTCCACCGGCAACGCGCGCCGTTGTGGGTCAAGCTCCAGTGTGTCAGCGATCTCCTCCAGCGCGGGGGAGTCGTAGGGCACAAAGATATCGTTGTCCAACGCGCGCTGCAGGAACGTGTTGTCCACGCCGAAAAAGACGTCGGCCAGCGGCGCATCCTTTGAGAGGATAGCTTTGTTTAGCGCCTCACCGCCGTCACCCGCCTTGAACACTTCGACACGTATGCCGCTATCTTGCTCAAATGCCCTCAGCACGTCGACGCTAACGTCGAAGCTGTCGTGGGTCATCAGGCGCACCGTTGGAGCCTTACTGTCGCCCTCATTTGGCTCGCAAGCGGTCAGAAGCAGCAGCGCGCCACTGGCTGCTATCCAGAACAACGTTCGTAACTTCATGATATGTGCTCCACTATCCTCAGCACTTGCTGTGCCATAACGCGCCGGGCGCGCTTCTGCCTCGCCATCCAATCGACCAGCCACTCGAAAACAAAACGCCCCTGAATCAGGGGCGTGTGAAACGATTGATGTCATTTCCCTACGCCAGCATTACCTGGATCAGGTTGAGCGGTTCGACCCTATTGGGACATCTCAGCCCGGTTTGCCCGGGCACCCGCAAGACAGCTATGTTTTTGTCAGCAAACGGATTATAAGGAGCGGGCGTTTGAGAGTCAATCCGCTGTTGACTTTCCCGCTGTGTCGTGTATAATCCCGTCTTGTCGTTGCGGGGTAGAGCAGAGGCAGCTCGTCGGGCTCATAACCCGGAGGTCACAGGTTCGAATCCTGTCCCCGCGACCTAAAGGCCACAGCGTTTGCTGTGGCCTTTTTTTTCTCCTTGCTATAGCCCGTCCGCCGGTGGCTTTCCTCTCACCTTGAATCATTATTCGCCCGCATTGTCGAATTCGATACAATAACCGCGGCTCTTATCAACAATTAACCTGTCATCAGAGGTGCGCCATGATTCAGACGATGTCGCCGACTCGATGGAGCCTGACCGATCTCCTGGCCGATCCGTATGAAGAAACCCTCGAAGCCATGCTCCGGGACCTCGAAACGATGGTCGGGCAATTTGAGGCCGCACGCGAGCATCTGACCGATGACGTCCCCCAATCAGACTTCCTTGAGATCCTGCGCCTCAACGAGGCCATTGCCGATCTGACCCATCGCATGGGCGCCTACGCGCAACTCTGGTTTTACTCCGACACCAAAGACCCGCTGGCCCGCAACCTGCGCGACCGGGTTGACAAAGTACTGACCGACGTCGACAACCGAACCCTTTTCTTTGGCCTGTGGCTGAAGGACGTTTCCGACGACGCCTTCGAGCGCCTGACGCCTCCCGGCAGCGAGTACCGCTACTTGGTGGAGAGCGCGCGCAAGTTCAAGCCCTACGCCCTCAGCGAGCCGGAAGAACAAGTGATCAACCTCAAGGACACCGACGGCGTTGAAGCGCTCGTCGGCGTCTATGACATGATCACCAACGCTTTTGAGTTCCAACTCGAGGTCGACGGCGAACGGAAGACGGTCACGCGCGACGAACTGGGCGCATACTATCGCCACTCCTCCCCAGAGTTGCGGGCGGCCGCGTTCCAGGAGCTTTACCGGGTCTACGAGGCCAACAGCGCCGTACTGACCCAGATTTATAATCACCGCGTGCGCGATTGGCACTCGGAGATGATCACCCTGCGCAGGTTTCCCACGCCTATCGCCTCGCGTAACTTCAGCAACGATATCCCTGATGACGTGGTCGAGGCCCTGCTCGACGTTTGCCGCCGCAACAACGCTGTTTACCAACGCTACTTCCGGCTGAAGGCGCACTGGTTGGGGGTAGATAAACTGCGACGCTATGACATTTATGCGCCGCTCTCGCGGTCGGATAAGACCTATGATTACGGCTACGCCGTCGGGCTGGTACTGGAAACTTTTAACCGCTTCCATCCGCAAGTAGGGGCACTGGCCCAACGGGTTTTCGACACCAACCACATCGATTCCGAAGTCCGCCCAGGCAAGCGGGGCGGGGCGTTCTGTTACACCGCCACCCCGCAGCTCGCGCCGTGGGTGCACGTCAACTACACCGGCAAGGCGGCTGATATTGCCACCCTGGCCCACGAGCTCGGCCACGCCATCCACAACCAGTTGGCGGCCGACCACTCCATCCTGACCTACCATCCCAGCCTGCCATTAGCCGAAACGGCGTCGGTCTTTGCCGAGATGATGCTGACCGACCGGTTGTTGCGCGAAGAGCCCGACCCGGGGGTGCGTCGCGACCTGCTGGCGGCGGCCGTCGACGACGCCTACGCCACCGTCCAGCGCCAGGCCTACATCAGCATCTTTGAGCGCCGCGCCCACGACCTGATCAATGACGGCGCGTCGGTCGATGAGGTGCGCGCCTTCTGCATGGCGAACCAGTACGAGCAGTTCGGCGATTCGCTCCACATCAGCGACGAGTTTCAGTGGGAGTGGATCACCATCCCCCACATCTACCATACGCCGTTCTATACCTATGCCTATAGCTTCGGCCAGTTACTCGTGCTCTCCCTCTACCAGCAGTACCGTCTCGAAGGAGATTCGTTCATTCCCCGCTACCTGAAGATACTCAGTTATGGCGGGGCGGAAGAGCCCATGCGTGTACTGCGCGAAGCGGGCTTGGAGCCGGCCTCGACGGAGTTCTGGCAGGGTGGTTACGACGTCATCGCGGGGATGATTGACGAGCTGGAAGGGCTGTAGAGCGACGAGTCACCAGCAACGAGTGACGAGTACAAGTTGACATGACCACAGCTACGCTGCCGCTTAAGAAACCTTCGCCCTACCGCGTGTTTCGCCATCGCGATTTCACGCTGATGTGGATTGGCCAACTCGTATCGACGGCGGGCACGGCGCTAACCTCGCTGGCGGCCTCCATTCTAGTCTTTCGACAAACGGGCTCGGCGCTTAGCGTCGGCCTGATGCTGATGGCCACCGCCGCTCCCAGTCTTTTGGTCGGCCTGTTTGCCGGCGTTTTCGTCGACCGCTACGACCGCAAGAAGATCATGGTCGTCACGGAACTCAGCCGGGCGGTTCTGATCTGCTTCATTCCCTTCGCCGTCCAGTACGGCATCGCCTGGCTCTACATCATCGTCGCGGTGACGAGCGCCATTGCCCAGTTCTATGACCCGGCGCACGAAAGCGTTCTGCCAGAGATCGCGCCGGAAGAGGAACTGGCGGCCGCTAACTCGCTGATGGCGATCAGTTCCTTCGGCTCGACGGCCATCGGCTTTGCTGCGTCTGGCCTCATCGCTTCGGCCGCGAATATTGAGTGGGCCTTCTACATTGACGGCCTGACCTTCCTATTCTCGGCCCTGGTCATCTTCCTCGTTCGCATCCAGCGGCTGGAAATCACGGAAGAAGCCAGCATCAGCATGGTCACGCGCAACCTGCGCGCCGGCCTGCGCTTTCTGTTCGATACGCCCATCCTGCGTTCGCTCTTCCTGGTCTATGTGCCCGTGCTGATCGCCTTTGGCCTGTCGAATTCGCTTCTCTTGCCGTTTTCCATTCGGGCGCTGGAGGCAACCGAGTTCCAGTATGGCATCCAGGAAGCGCTAACCTCGATTGGCTTTGTCGTCGCCAGCCTGCTCATGGCGAGCATCTTCGACCGAATGCGCGAAGGGGCGTGGATCGCCATCGGCTGGATCACGATGGGTGTTCTCGGCGTGTTTTACGCGCGAGCCATGTCCATCCCGCTGGCGATCCTGTGGGTGACCATCTCCGGTTTTATGAACGCGCCGGCGGCCATCGGCGGCCGCCTCGTGCTACAGCGAAACACCGTGCGCGAGATGCGCGGCCGCGTCAACAGCGCCTTCTTCGTCTCGCGCGATATCCTGTTCATCATCGGCATGGGCGCGGCCGGGCTGGCCGACTTCATGGACATCCGCTTGCTCTATGCCATCAGCTCACTCATCGTCATCCTTGGCGGCATCTGGGTGCTCTTCCTGCCTGGCTTGCGCCAGGATCGCGAAGCCTGGAAGCGTTCCCTTGCTTTGCTGCGCGGTGCGCCGGCCGCGCCCGGACTAGCCACGGGGCGCGCCGCCACCCTGGCCGACGCCGACGTGCTCGTCGGCCTGACCCCATCCCTTGCCGGCCTCAGTCCCACCGAACGTGACACCCTTGCCTCGCACGCGCTAGTCATCGACGTCTCGCCGGGCACGGCCATCGTTCGGGCCGGCGACGTGCACGATAAGGCCTACTTTGTGCTCAAAGGGCGCGCCGTTGCCGGTGTTGCCCTGGCCGACGGCAGCTACAAGGTACTTAATCCGCTGCTGGAAGGCGACTTCTTTGGCGAGATCGCCGCGCTGACCGGCGCGCCGCGCACGGCCAACGTCGTGGCCGAGGATGAAATGTCAGTCTTGCAAGTGCCGGCGGCCAGCCTGCGCGGTCTGATGAGCAATCCACAATTCAGCGCCCTCGTCCTGGAAACGATGTCGTCACGACTTAATTTCGTCCATGCGGTACAGTTACCGCGCCTGTCAACACTCGATCAGGACGACTTGCGCGACTTGCGGACGAATGCCGCCGGTGTTGCCAATTGACCCGCGGAGGGAGTCATGACAGCTAGTGCGCCCGATCTTGCCCGGCATCTGCACTATCTGAACTGCGTCCCGCTGTTCCGCGAGCTCCAACCGCAGACTGTTGAGGCTCTGGCCCGCGCCAGCCGCTGGCGCAGTGTGGAACGCGGCGATTTCCTGTTCTTTCAAGACGACCCGGCCAATGCCGCCTTTGTCGTGTGCACCGGCTGGATCGTGATCGCCTTGAATAGCCCCGACGGGCGCGAACTGGTTATCAACGAAAAGCGCGATGGCGACCTCTTTGGCGAGAACACCGTCATCAGCGGCGCGCGGCGCGCGACGACGGCCGTTGCCCGCGACCGCAGCGCCGTTCTGGAGATTCCACGCGCCGCCTTTCTGCACGCACTCGATGCCGAGCCGTGCCTCGTGCGCCGGTTACTCGAACTGGCCGTTCAGACGATCGTTACCGGCAATGAGCGCGAGCGCGCTCTGGCCTTCCTGGACGCGCCAGCCCGGGTGGCCCGGCTCCTGCGCGAGGTAGACGAACTGGACCGGCGTACCACCGACAAAGGCTATATTACGTTGGCCCAGGAGGAACTTGCCCAGCGCACCGGGCTGACAAGGCAAACCGTGGCCCGCTTTCTGGGCGACTGGCGTCGCCGTGGCTGGCTGGTTACCGGGCGCGGCCGGGTCATGCTCCTGAACCGCGCCGCCCTGGCGAAGATTGAGGACGAACGTCTTATCTAGCAGGGCAAGTTATCGACCCCGCTTCGACCGTGGCCCCAGTCTCCTTCAATTTGTTTCCTTCTGTCGCCACTGCGACAGACTGCGTGCGGCACTCCTGCTATCCTGTCTGCAATTAAGTTGGTTAAACAAACGAACTGGAAGATTCGCGAAGATAGAAGGAGACCTACAGGTGAACGACAAGCAGACCCAAACGGCCAAGACTCTGTACAAGAAGCTGTCGGCGTTGCGCGCGACCCTCTCGGATGAGGAACAAGCGTTGCTGGATAACATGATTACCGGTGAATTCGACGTCCAGGGCCACAAGTTCGTCACAACGAAACCGGTCCCCCGGTGGTACGACACCGACGAGACCGAGGCCCACAAGATGAGCGTCACCAAGGCCAGCGTCGGCAAGGCCTCCGTGGGCGACACCGACGAGACCGAGGCCCACAAGATGAGCGTTACCAAGGCGTCGGTCGGCAAGGCTTCCGTGGGCGACACCGACGAGACCGAGGCCCACAAGATGAGCGTCACCAAGGCCAGCGTCGGCAAGGCGTCCGTGGGCGACACCGACGAGACCGAGGCCCACAAGATGAGTGTCACCAAGGCCAGCGTCGGCAAGGCCTCTGTGGGCGACACCGACGAAACCGAGGCGCATACAATGCCGCGCAGCCCGAAGCGCGTGGTCGTCTACAATCCGGATCAGGAAGTGTACG
>CAZSOD010000070.1:0-18118 GCA_964608255.1 uncultured Ardenticatenaceae bacterium | reverse complement strand
CTGAAGGCGGCGGCATCCGGCGCAGGGGCGCCCGTTGCGGCGCCGGTGGCCGCGGCGGTGGCGGCTCCGGCAGCGGCAGCGGCGGGCATCCCCGTGGCTGCAAATGTTCCGCCGCCCAACCTGATCGCCATCACGGACGGTATGTCCCCCGAAGAGGTGCGCAAGGCGCGCATCGCCAATGCCAAGGCCGAAGCCGCCTACAACAAGGCGTTGAAGGCAGCAGGCGTCGGCGCGGGAACTGTCGCCGGCGTCGAGACGGTGGTCAATGCCGATGTGCCGGGGCCGGCCACAGTTGCCGCGCCACCGGCGGCTGCGCCGCCGGCTCTGGCCGGCATCGAGCCGCCGAAGCTAATCGAGATCACGCCCGACTTGTCGCCCGAAGAGGTGCGCAAGGCGCGCGTCGCCAACGCCAAGGCTGAGTCGGCCTATAATAAGGCGCTGAAGGCGGCTGGAGTTGACCCTGGTACGCTAAAAGGCGGCTCGGCGATGCTGGCGACGGCGGTGACGGCGGGCGAGACGGCCGCGAGCGCGGCTGCGCCAGCCGCTGTTCCACCCGCGGCGCCTGCTCCGCCCGCCGCGACCGGCATTCCTGCGCCCAACCTGATCGAGATCACCGACGCCATGTCGCCTGAGGAAATCAGGCGCGCGCGAGTTGAAAACGCCAAGGCGATGTCGGCCTACAACAAGGCGCTGAAGGCGGCCGGCATCGACCCGGCTACAGTAAAGTAGGTATTGCGGCGGCAAGTAGGTTGCTCGGTCCCGATCGCGGAACGCTCCGCGGTCGGGTTTTTCTTTGGGTATGAGACGGCTGTTGACGCTGCTTATCGTCCTCGGCGCGCTGGTTGCCGGCGGCTATTTGTTGCTGCAACTTTTGAACCTCACGGGCCGCAACGACTCGCGCGCTGGAGAGATGCTCCGCTGGGCGCGCGGCGACGCTGATGAGCGGGCAGCGCTGATCACTGTGCAGCGCGAACCTTGCCCCGGCGCGCCCTTTCTGTTGCCCAGCGACGGCTACGTCGGATTGCTATATGCAGATCCCCGCGGGCCATACTCGGCCGTCGCGCCCCACCAGGGTATTGACATTTTCAGCCCCGGCGCGCCGGGCGTCACGCCTGTCTATGCTGCCTACGACGGTTACATCACCCGCGAGGCAGGCTGGCGCAGCGCCCTCATCCAGCGGATTCCCGACGACCCCTTGCGGCCGGGGCGCTCCATCTGGCTCTACTACGCCCACATGGCCGATCGCGACGGCGCGAGCTTCATCGAGCCGGCCTTCCCGCCCGGCACCCGGGAGCGCTTCGTAGCGCGCGGCACGCTCCTGGGCTACACCGGCGACTACAACGGCAATTCCTTGCGTGATATCTGGGTGCACCTGCATTTTTCGATTGTCCTCGACGACGGCCGCGGCGGGTACGCCAATGAACTGGAATTTGCCAATACCCTCGATCCCACCCCTTACCTGGGCATGCCGCTAAACTACCGCTGCGACTCCTCGGCGGTTCAGTGCGATCCGCAGCCCGCTTGTGACAGCGGCTGAGCCGGTGTCCACGACTACTCCTCTTCTGCCGCCCGCCAGCTTTGGCTGAGAAACTGACCGCGTCCTTCTCTGGCCGCTCTCAGTCGAATGTACCCATATCTGTATCCCCGTCCTGTACCAGCTAACCATCGGTCGCGCTGAGAGAAACCGTACACTAAGGTCACCGCAACGGTCCTCGCGGCTCAGCACGTTGTCGTCAGCGCTATCACGACACGCCGTCCGGTGAGGCCGGGAGACGAGCATGAAACCCCTGATGGCAAGAAGGAGTGAGAACTATGACTGAGCAAGTCACCAAGACTGTAATAGTGAAGCGCGACGTAAACACAGTGTTCAACGTGTGGTCGAACTTCGAAACGTTTCCCTATTTCATGAAGTACGTAGAACAGGTGGAGAAGACCGGGCCGCGCACGAGCCACTGGCAGGTGAAGGGTCCGCTTGGTGTCACGGTTGACTGGAACGCGGAAACGACACGGGTTGACCACAACAAGCGCATCGGCTGGAACACGAAGGACAACGGCGGCACGATCACCACGAGCGGCGAAGTTGTTTTCACCGAACTGCCACACGATGAGACGCAGATCACGGTTACCATGAACTATAGCCCGCCCGCCGGCAAGTTGGGCGAGGCAGTTGCGCAGCTGTTCAGCGACCCAGAGAAGCGTCTCGAGGAAGACCTGCGCAACTTCAAGGGCTACATGGAGAATGTCTCCAATAGCGCCTCGATGAACTAACCGACGAAGTCGACTCAAATCAGACCGATACTAGAAACTGAAGGAGTGTGACGATGACTATGCATACCGATGAAGGAATGAGCCAGAACGCGGCCGAGACGGTCACTGACAAGGCTCAGGAAACAGCTTCCCAGGCCGGGAAGAAGGTGGCCGAAACTGCGTCGGTCGCCAAGGAACAGGCCAAACGCACAGTTGCCCAGGTTGGCGAACAGGCCAAGCAGAATGTTGGCTCGCGCATGGGTGAAGTAGCCGAGGAACTGGGCACCGTGGCCGACGCCGTTCGCCAGACGAGCGAGGAGCTCAGCGCGCAGGATCAGGCGGGCATCGCCCGCTATGGGACGCGTATCGCGGACCAGATTGAGTCTGTGTCCAGCTACCTGAACGAGCGCGGCGTCGAAGACGTCCTGACCGATGTTGAAGATCTTGCCCGCCGGCAGCCGGCCCTTTTCCTGGGCGGCGCCCTCATGCTGGGCATCCTCGTCGGTCGCTTCCTGCGTAGTTCGGGCCGCGAAATGGCTTATGGCCAGGGCGGCGGTGAGAGCGGCTATGGTGGCTACCAGGGCAGCCAGTTCAGCGGTTCGTCTTACCAGAGTTCCGGCCGCGGCTATGGCAGCGGCACGAGCGACGCCAGCGGGTCCAGGAGCCAGGGCTGGCAGAACAGCCAGGGCGGCCGTCCCTCCACCGAGATGGGCGCGCAGACTGGCGCGAATGAACCCCGCTACCGCCAGGGCCCGTCGGTATACAACACTTCGAATCAGGAAGAGTTTGGCGACAACCCGACCGCGTATCCGACGGGGCTGGCTGAGTCCGACGAGTAGGCCCCAAGCACTCGATTGGTTCCGGCCCCGCCGGCATGGAGGAAGGTATGGAGTATCAAACATACACGCAGCAAGAGCCTAGTCTGTCGGATCTGCTGTCGCGTCTGTCGGATCAGGCGAGCACGCTGATTCGTCAGGAAATCCGGCTGGCCGAAACCGAGATGACTCGCAAGGCGACTAAAGCCGGTAGGAATCTCGTTTATATCGCCGCCGGAGCGATGGTGGGCATGACCGCGTTCTATGCGATAGTGGCTGCGCTGATTCTGGCTCTGGCTCAGGTGATGGATGCCTGGTTGGCGACACTCCTGGTAGCCATTGTCCTGGTTATCGTGGCCGCGCTGCTCATTCAATACGGATTGGGCAAACTGAAGCAGATTGACCCGGCGCCGCGCCGGACTATCCAGACGATGAGGGAGAACAAGGAATGGCTGAGCGAGCAAGTATGACGTATGGAAGCCGCGAGACTGCCTTGGCACCCTTGACGTCCTCCGACGACCCGGCGGTCATCCAGCGGCAGATTGACGACACGCGGGCCCAGATGACAGCGACGATCAGTCAGATCGGACAGCGTCTGTCCCCAGACTACCTGATGGAACAGGCCAAGGCCTCGGTCAAAGAAGCGACCGTAGGAAGGATTAAGGAAATGAGCTACCAAGCAAATCGCAGAATGGAAGAAATGTCGGGCGAGGCCGAATCGACGATCCGCTCGAACCCGTTGCCGGTGGCCCTGATCGGGCTGGGGCTCGGCTGGCTGTTTCTCTCGGAGCGCAAGCGGCGCATGGAGTACGAAATGCGCGCCCCTTACCGCACTACGGGCTACCGCTACTATGAGAACATCAACGAGCCGGGTATGCTGGATGAGGCTCGCTATCGCATGAGCGAAGCTGGCGAGGCTGTCCAGGATCGGGCGGCCGAGATTCAGAATCGCGTTAGCCGTACGGCGCAGCGCGCCGGCGAGTCCGTGAGCGATGTCGCGCACAGCGTCGGTGACACCCTCGGCGAAACGGCGCAGCGCGCCAGCGAGACCGTGAGCGACACCGCCCATCGCGTCGGTGACACGCTTAGCGAAACGGCGCAGCGTGTGGGCGAGACGGTGAGCGAGGGCAAGGACATGATCCAGGATCGCGCCAGCGAAATGAGCACGCAGGCGCGCAGCGAGGCCGAACGGCTGGCGCGCGAGGCTCGTTGGCGCGCTCAGGTCGGTATGCAGCGCACTCGTCAAACCTTCTGGGAATCGATGGAGCAGAACCCTCTGACATTGGGGGCGGTGATGCTCGTAGCCGGCGCGGCCATCGGCGCAGCCATTCCGGCGACTGAGTACGAGAACCGGCTGATGGGCGAGGCGCGAGACCGCCTGATGCACGAGGCCAAGACGCGCGCGCAGGATACGGTGGAGCGCGTCCAGATCGTGGTTGAGGAAGCCCAACACGCGGCCGTCAGCGAGGCGCGCAGCGCCGCGCAGCGGGAGAATCTCCCCATTGGCAACGCGGGCGACATGGGCGGCAGCGGTGGGTCGCTCTAGCCACGACTTCCGCCCCCAACCGGCAGAAAATCGCTAGAATTGGCCAGGGACGTTCCACTCAGGGCGTCCCTGGCCTTGCGCCGGGAGTATGATGATGAGCAAGCTGCAAACAACGAACCGTGTGATGCACCAGGTGATGGACTGGCGGGCCGCCGTGATCGCCGGCCTGCTGGCCGGCGCTTTGACGATGCTGTTACAGATGATCCTGTGGGTCACGGCGACCGGGGGCAGCCTCTGGACGCCGTTCTACCATGCGTCGGCGCTACTGTTGGGCCCCGACAGCTTCGCGCCGGCTGGCGCGCCCGATGGCGGCATCGTGGCTGTCGGCCTTCTCGTTCATATGCTTCTATCCCTTGTCTATACCCTCTTGCTGGCCTTTATCATTCATCGGTGGGGGCTGATCGTCGGTATCGTGGGTGGGGCGCTGTTCGGGGTGGCGCTTTATCTGATCAACTACTACAGCATGACCTACCTGTTCCCGTGGTTCTTTCCTATCCGCAGCTGGCTTGTTCTGGCGGCCCATATCTTTTTCGGGGCGGCAGCCGGCGGGATTTATGAGGCCCTGGAACGGGACATCTATGTGGCCGACGACCCGATTGCGGCCGATCCTTCCCGGCCCGCTTAGCGCGGGCGGCAACGCACAGGAGTGGAAACATCATGCGCAGACGCAGCTTTGGCGGTGGACGGCTCCTGATAGCCCTGGCATTCGCCGTCTTCGCTTTATTCTCCTATTTCGGCTCCAAGGAGTTTAATCCGGTCACCCAAGAGGACCAATACGTGGGCATTACGCCGGAGCAGGAAATCGCCCTGGGCTTGCAGGCCGTGCCGGAGATGGAGGCGCAATTTGGCGGCGTGCACCCCGACCAGCAAGCTCAGGCGTTCATCGACGAGGTTTGCGGCCGCATCATTCGCCAAAGTGACGCAGGCCAGGCCGACTGGCCGTACGAATGCACGCTTCTGGTCGACGACCAGACAATCAACGCCTTTGCTCTCCCCGGTGGTCAGGTGTTTCTGACCGTTGGCCTCTATAACTTGCTCGAATCGGAAGGCCAGTTGGCTGGGGTACTGGGGCATGAGATCGGGCACGCCGTGGCCCGCCATTCGGCACAGCAGATTGCTCGTCAGCAGTTGACGCAAGGGCTAACGGGGGCCGTGGTGATCGCTTCCTATGACCCGGAGAACCCCAATAGCGCGGCGACGGGCCAAATGGCCGCGGTGGTCGGACAGCTTCTGGGCATGCGCTATAGCCGCGAGCACGAGCTACAGGCCGACCGGCTGGGCGTGCGCTTTCTGGCCGAAGCCGGCTACGACCCGCGGGCCATGATCCGCGTCATGGAGATTCTGGCCGAGGCGGGTGGTTCGGGGCCGCCGGAATTCTTCAGCACCCATCCCAACCCTGAAAACCGCATTACGGCCATTCAGGAGGCCATCCAGCAGGAGTTTCCCGATGGCGTGCCGGACGGGTTGATTCAATAGCTGTCCCAGGAGCGACACATGAGCAAGTGGCTCACTATCGTCAAACAGACGTATCGGGAATGGAGTGAGGATAAGGCATCACGCCTGGCTGCGGCGCTGGCCTATTACACTGTCTTTTCAATTCCCCCGCTGCTGGTCGTTGCCATCGGCATCGCCGGCCTGTTTACCGACCGTCAGTCAGTGGAAACGCTGGTGGTCAACCAGGCTGGCAGCCTGATGGGTACCCAGGGCAGCGACGCCATCCAGACCATCCTGCAATCGGCCCAGGAGCCGGGTAACGGCGAGCTGTTGCCCACTCTTCTGGGCGTGGTCTTGCTCGTTTTCGGCGCGTCGGGCGTCTTCACCCAGTTGCAGGACGCCATGAACACCATCTTCGGGGTCAAGCCAGCGCCGGGGCGCGGCATCGCGGGCCTGATCAAGGACCGTTTCTTTTCATTCACCATGGTCCTGGCGATTGGCTTCGTCTTACTGGTGTCGCTTGTTCTCAGCACTGTCCTGACAGCCTTGGGCGATTTCGTGGGCGGTCTCGTGTCCGAGGCGACTGTCCTGTTGTGGCTCGTCAACTTCGCTATTTCCTTTGCCGTCATCACGCTGCTATTCGCGGCCATCTTCAAGACGGTGCCGGATGTCAAGATGGCCTGGCGCGACGTGTTGCTGGGGGCGGCGCTCACGGCCCTACTGTTTAAGATCGGCGAGTACGCGCTGGGCTTTTACTTTGACCGTAGCGACCCGACTTCGGCTTTTGGCGCGGCCGGGTCCATCATCCTCCTTCTGTTGTGGGTCTACTACTCGGCGCAGATCATCTTCCTTGGCGCGGAATTCACCGAAATCTACGCCCGCGAACTGGGGAGCGGCGTGGAAATCGAAGAAGGCGCTGTGGCCGTCACCGCCGAAGCAAAGGCGCAACAAGGTATAACCCCCGAACGTGACGCCAGCCACGGCATGGTGAGCCGGCAATCGCCAACCCCGGACTAGGACAAGACCATGAGAACATTGATCGCTACCTATCCCAGCGAAGAGCCGTTGGCGCAGCGGGCTGCCGCCGCGCTCCACGACGCCGGCCTGGACGGACAATACGTCCTCGTGCTCGGCCGCACTGCCAGCGGGCATCCCGCAGCGTGGTCGGGTCTGGAAAAGACTACGACCAACGATCCGCCTCGATCGCTTCACACGATCGAGGGTGAGTCGCTCTGGAGCCTGCTGGTGCAAGAGTATGGCTCTGACCGCGCCGAGGAAATGCTGCAAACGGTGCGCGACGGTAGCGACCTGGTTATCGCCCACACCGAGCGGTATGAACTTGACGCTGTGCGCGCTGCGCTGGATAGTGCCGGCCCGCTAGAGATTGTCGAGCAAGATTTGGCCTATCGCCAGCACGTTCACCCTCATCCGCAACCGGACACGACTGATACCGCGCCGAGGACGGCGGACTTCTATACCGACGACGCGCTCGATGTTCGGCAGCACAACTATGACGAAGGCCTTGACTATGAAGCGCGCCGCTCCCAGTTTCACGTCCATTACAATCAGACCTATGCCGCGCGCGGATGGCCCTTCGCCCGCCTCGAAGCAGCCTATCGTTTTGGTCTAGCCATGCGCGCTGCGGCCCCGTCCGAGCTGTCCTGGACGGCGGCCGAGCCGCAACTCGCCGCGCGCTGGCAATCTGACCGCGTGAACGAGGTGCCGTGGGAGGATGTGCGCGAGGCGGCCCGCTATGCCTGGACAATAGGCAGCGGCCAGGACGACCCGCGCACCTGACGACCTGACCGGGAGCACTCTTATCCCGCCGGGCGCGCTCCATAGGAGCGCGCCTTTTCCATTGCTTTCACTTCTGCTTTTCCTCCGTGCCTTTTGTAGGCTTTCTCCATCAGCCAAACGATCAATACGGTAGTTCGTTAACGGCGTATTTACTTACATCGAATCGCCGCATTTTGCTATCGTTGTTTCAAGGAAAGGCAGCGGAGCCCGCGCATACGGGGCAAGAAGGGCTGCTATCCCAAACCATGACTGGGAGTATTGAATGAGCGTCGCCGACGCCGCGCGCAACCGCCCGGCTAGCCCCGAACTGGACGTAATGGACCTGCTACAGGAGTTGGGCATTGTCGCCAACGAGTCCATGTCCATTACGACCACTCTCTATATGTCGCTGGATGCCATCGGCCGGCATACAGGCTGGCCGCTGGGCCGCATTGTGAGCCGGGGCAATCACCGGCTGGATGGAGAGGTCGAAATCCTGTGGTACGACCGCGCTGTCTTTGGAGCCAACCCGTGCAGCAATGGATGGCCCACAGTCGCTGCGGCGCGCCGCGCGGCCGAGGCGGGTAAGCCGGTCACCATCGAAGACATAACGGCTGGCGACAGTACGTTGTCCCCGGCGGGCACGTGTGACACGCTCCTGCGAGGCTACCTGGCCTATCCAATCCAGGTCGGCAATGCCTGGGCCGCCATCATGGAGTTCTTTTCGCTTGATCCGGTGCGCATGTCCCCTGAACTCCATCAGGTGTTAAACCACGCCGCGGCGCTGCTGGGACTAGTGCTTGAACGCGGCCAGGCCCAGTCTAGCCTGCGGGAGAGCGAGCGCCGCTTTCGCGCCATCTTCGATCAGTCCTATCAACTAATGTGCCTGCTGGAGCCGGACGGCACGCTCATCGAGGCCAACGAAACGGCTCTTCAATTTGCCGGCGTTACCCTGGAGGACGTTGTTGGCCGGAAGTTCTGGGATACCCCCTGGTGGCAGCATTCGCGCGAGGCGCAGAAAATGCTTGAATCGGCCGTGGTGCGCGCGGCGCGAGGCGACCTTGTCCACTATGAAGCCAACATGCAGGGTCGTGGCGGCCTCGTTGCCACAATGGACTTTTCCATCAAGCCCATTCGCAACCTATACGGCGACATTGTCTTGCTCATCCCGGAAGCGCGCGACATCACCGAGCTCCGCCACACGCTGGAGAGCCTCCGTCTGGCGGAGGCTCGCCTTGAAGAAGCGCAATACGTGGCCCAAATGGGTCACTGGGAGTATGACATCGTCCGCGAGCAAGCCTTCTGGTCCGACACGCTCTACCCTGTATTCGGCCTGGATGCAGCCGCCGTGACCGATCCGGGCCAGGAGTTCATGGCGCGGATACATCCCGACGATGTGGATGAAGTCCGAGCCAGTCTGCAACGCGCCTACGACTTGCGCCGCAGTTACGCACACACCTACCGCATCATCCGCCCCGACGGGAGCGTTCGCTCCGTATCTGGTGCCGGCAATGTTGTCTTGAATGAAAGTGGCGACGTCGTTCGCATAACCGGCATCATCCAGGACATCACAAGCCGGCGGGAACTGGAGCAGTCATTGGCGCGTTCCGTGGAGCAGCTCTCCAGCCTGAATGCCATGGGCCAGGTAGTGGCTTCAGCGCGCGACCTGGAGCAGATCTATCACCAGGTTCTAAGCGGAGCGCGCACCATGCTGAACGCCGACGTGCTGGCTCTGCTTGTCCACGACCAGGGCCAGCTCCACATCGTCGCCACGGACCATGATAAGCGCCTCAATATCGGCCAGTGGAGCATGCCGGTCGATGGGGGTGTCGCGGGCAATGTGTGGCTCATGGGCCGCGCCGCGTGGCTGACCGGTGAGGAGTGCCGCCAACGTCGCTCAGACAAGTTCGCGCGTCTGGCCGAGATCGAACCGGGAGCCATTCTCGCCGTCCCCGTGCGCTGGCAGGAACAAATGCTTGGCGTTCTAGAGGCGGTGGATGAACGTGCCGATGCCTTCAGCGACGGGGACCTTGAGATGCTGCAAGCCGTCGGCACTTGGCTGGCGATTGCCATTGGCCGGGCGCGGCAGCACCATGAGCTGGAACGCCGCGTGCGCGAGAGCGAGGCCATCGCCCGCATCAGCCGGGCGCTCAGCGAAACACTTGAACCCCAGGTTATTCTGGACATGATCGCCGCTTCCGCCCACGACATCGTGCCTGGCACGGACTGGGCGGTCATCCACCTCCTGCGCGGGCGGCCGGAGCGCCTCTACCCGGTGGCTTCGGCCGGCAGCGCGCCTCCGGCCGAGGATTACATCATCGGAGCGGGTGAAGGTATTGCCGGGCGCGTCCTTCTGGAGGGCCACGTTTTGAACATAGGCGACGTGCAGCAGGACGGCCGCGCCACGCCGTTTGCCCGCAGCGTGGGCATGCGCTCACTGCTCGTCGCGCCCATTCAGAGCCGCAGCCGCACGCTGGGCACGATCAGCATCATGGAAAAAGAACCCTATGCCTTCACCGTGGACGACGAGCGGCTGTTGACGATCATGGCCGCCCAGGCGGGGCTGGCAATTGAGAATGCCCAGTTATTCGACTCGCAGCGTCGCGCGCGAACGGTCGCCGAACTTCAGCGCGAGCGCCTGCGCGAGCTGACCAAGCGGATTGTAACGGCGCAGGAAGAAGAGCGGCTCCGCATTTCGCGCGAGTTACACGATGAGGCAGGCCAGGCGCTGACGTCGCTGAAGATCAGCCTCGACCTCCTCCGTACAAGCCTGGCGCCGGATCAGCAGGCGCTGGCGGCGCGTCTGGCCGACGTCGCCGGGCTGGCCGATGAGACGATGGAAACCCTACGCACCCTGGCCCACGACCTGCGACCGCCGGGCCTGGACACATTTGGCCTAAATGTTGCCCTTGAGGGCTTATGCTATGACCTGAGCGCGCGAACGGCGATGCCGATCGTCTATGAGGGCACGGAGTTGCCGGAACTACCCACCGAGCTGGCCCTCTCAATGTACCGGCTGGTGCAAGAGGCATTGACCAACACGGCCAAGCACGCCAATGCGCGTCACGTCCGTGTCAGTCTGGCGCGCGAGGATGGCTTGTTGACGCTAACCGTCGCGGACGATGGCAAGGGCTTCTTGCTGGAAACCGAAGGAAGCGAACCGCGCCAGCGCGGCGGCATCGGGCTGGTCAGCATGCACGAGCGCACTGAACTGTTAGGGGGAACCCTGACGATCGAGACCGCGCCGGGTAGCGGCACGCGATTAATGGCGCGGGTTCCTTTTGACATAGCGGCCGACAATGTGCAAAATGGGCCTATGATTAGCCGTCGTCACGGAGAGCAACAATGATCCGCGTGGTAGTAGCCGACGACCATCATCTCGTGCGGCAGGGCCTGCGCGCGCTGCTGGAGAATAGCCAGGAGGTCGAGGTGGTCGGCGAAGCGGCGACGGGGTACGAGGCCGTTGAATTGGTGGATAAGTTGCAACCGGACGTGATCGTCATGGACCTGTCGATGCCCCGGCTCGATGGCGTGCAGGCCGCGGGACGCATTTTTGATCTGAACGTGCCGACGCAGGTAGTGGTTGTTTCAATGCATGCCGACACCGCCATCGTCCAGAACCTCGTGCGTCGCGGCGTTAAGGGCTATCTCCTTAAGGACGCACTGTCGGCTGAATTGATGTTTGCTATCCGTTCAGCCAGCAGCGGCAAGCTCTATCTGAGCCCGACGATTTCCGAGGCGGTCATGAACATGTTGATGTCGCCGCCGGGCAGTCAGGGATCGGTGGAGTTGACACCGCGCGAGCAAGAGGTACTGCAACTGGTGGCCGAAGGGCACACCAACGCCGCCATCGCCAACATTCTGAGCATTAGTGTGAAGACGGTCGAGAAGCACCGCGCGAACGTCATGACCAAGCTCGAAGCCGACGATCTGGCGACGCTAATTCGGGTCGCTATCCGGCGCGGTCTCATTTTCTCCGATGGCTAGTTGAGAAGACGTTCTTACCGGCCGGCTGTCTTTCCTCAGGCGTTGCCGCATGAGTGAAGCCCGGCAGTATATACCCTACCCTCGCCGTCCTCGCCTCAGTGGCGCTCCAAACCGGTCGATTGACGGGTGAATCAGGCTGAAATGTGTGTTATGGTAGGGTATTTCCCCATACTTTTTGCCCGGCGCATGAGACGATAATATGGTTGATGGTGTACTCAGCCGGAGTTCAGCGCGAACATTCGATCAACGCTGCCGCCTACACCGGGCTAGATGCTATGAGTGTCATTCGAATAATAGTAGCTGACGATCACGCGCTCGTGCGCGAAAGCATTCGCGCCATATTGGCCAATCAGGGTGACATGGAGATTGTGGCGACCGCAGGCGATGGGAGCGAAGCAGTCCAGTTAGCGTTGCTACACCAGCCCGATGTCGTTGTAATGGACATCTCCATGCCCAGTATGGATGGTATCCATGCCACGGAGCTGATCCATCGCGCCCAAGAGTCCACCAATATCGTGATCTTATCCATGCATGTGAATGCGGCGCTTGTGCAGCAGGCCTTGCGGATGGGCGCGAGTGCATATGTTCTGAAGCGCCGCGCGACCGAGGAACTCCCCACAGCGATCCGTGCCGCTGTCCAGGGCGAGGTGTTTCTCAGCCCCGCTATCCCCCCAACCTTTCTTCCCCGCTAGCCCCTCGTTCCGGCATCGCGTAGACCCCTTATCCGGCAAAATACGGGTATCCCGTGCCTAATGGTGGGGGAGTCCCCCATATCCCGGGCACAGAATCCAAGGCAAAATAGTAGCATAAGCCTATGAGAGAAACAGGAAAACCAACGAGCTACTCGACGAGAAACGAACTCAAAAAAGGAGTACCTTTCATGATTCGTGTTCTGATTGCCGACGATTCTGGTCTGATCTGCGATGCGATGCGCACCATCCTTGATCGCGAAGATGGCATCTACGTAGTGGGGTGTGCCCGGACTTTGGAAGAAACCGAGTTCCTGCTGCCCCATGCGAACTTGCTCCTGGTTGGGCCGGCGCTGGAAGGGGAAAGCATCCTTGAGTTAGTCCGGCGCGTTCACACCAAGCAGCCGGAGCTTAAGATCGTCGTCGTCGGTGTCCGCAACCAACCGGACCTGATCACGCAACATATCGAAGCTGGAGCGGTGGGGTATGTGCTGCGCCAGGAATCGATGTCGACCCTCGTCGAGAAAATCCGCGCCGCCCACGAGGGACAGGCGATGGTGGCGCCGGACGTTGTCGCCCACCTGATGCGTCGCCTGGCCCAGCTTGCCCAGCAGCCATTCATCGGCGCCTGGGGCCTGGAAGGTATTTCCGGACTCCACGAACTCACCTCCCGCGAGCGCGAGGTGCTTAGCCTGATCGGCGCCGGGTATTCCAACCGCGAAATCGCCGATGAACTGGTGATCGGCTGGGGAACGGTCAAGAACCACGTCCACAGCATTCTCAAGAAGCTAGAGACGAACAGCCGTCACGAGGCCGCCGCCATCTATCGTATTCACGCTCGCCAAAGCACGAGCCTGGCAGTTGCCGCCTAGCCGACACCCATGGCTACACAACAGCGGTCGTCTGGCAGGCGCCGCCCAATAGTTGAAAGCGCGAGGGGCTATCTCTAAGGAGAACGCCCTTCGTTTATTTTGAGTGCCAGAAGCTTGCTCAGGGGTAGGGTCTGCGCCGTCACCCGTAAGGGCGCTCTCGCTCCACGTGGTAGCCGCTGCCAGATTCCGGCCGCTGGCGGCGCTGGCCTTCTCCTCTCCCCCGCACTAGAATACGCTCTGTGACCCAGCCAATAGCCGCCGGACAACCGGCCCCGCCGTTCAAGATGAAGGCCGTCGCTTCCGGCCGCGTATTCCAGCCGGCCGACTACCTCGGACGCCCGGTCCTGTTGGTGTTTGTAGACCACAACACCGGCCGCGCCGCGCAGGAGATCGTTGTCGGCCTGCGTCGCCGCTATCCCGATTTCGCGCGCCTGGCCATCGCCCTGGTCGTTGATGCGCGTGTCGTGCCCCGGCTTGTTCGCGGCGTAGCCGAAGGTATGATGGCAGCCGCCTATCGTGAGGTCTCCGCGCAAATCCCCGCCGGCCACGATCCGGCCGATCACCTCATTTTGCTGCCCGACTGGTCGGGAGACGTCGTTCGCGCCTATGGAGTCGGCGATTTGAGCAAGCATGTCGCGCTGGCTCTCATCGGCCCGGATGGGCGGGTGGCGGCAAATTACCACGGCCCCAACCCGGCCCAGGCCGCGCTCGAACTCGTCCACCCCCTGTTGGCCGGCGATTGATTGGCCGCCCGCTTGCGCGTATACTCTAGGCAGCCCAAGGCCCCCGGCCTTCACCCGCGCCGGCTACATCGACCTTGACAAAGTTGTCCCAGGAGAGGAACCCCCATGTCGAAGTACAAGGAAACCATGTCAAATGTCGATACGGCATGGCTGCAAATGGATCGGCCGACGAATCTGATGATGATCGCCGGCTTCATGACCTTCGACGAACCCATCGACTACGAGCGCCTGGTGGTGACCATTGAACGCCGGCTCCTGGCTTTCGACCGCTTCCGCCAGCGCGTGGTGTCGCCGCGAGTGCCCTTCGGCAACCACACCTGGGAGCTTGATCCCCACTTTGACATTCGCGCCCACGTTCACCGGGCAGCGCTGCCCGCGCCCGGCGGCCGCCGCGAACTCGAAGAGATGATGAGCGATATCATCAGCACGCCCCTCGACCGCTCGCGGCCGCTCTGGCAATTCCACCTGCTGGAAGGGTATGGCGATGGCTGCGTTGTGGCCAGCCGTTTGCACCACTCTATCGCCGATGGCATCGCCCTGATGCGCGTGCTGCTTTCCATGACCGACCTGACACCTGATGCCCCGTCGCCTCCTTCGAACCGCGACGAGCCGCGCGGCAAGCGCCGTGGCCTTATCGGCGCGGCGGTGAGCCCGGCAACCTCCCTGGTGCGAACGACGGGCCATATGGCCGATCTGGCGTTGCAGCGGAGCCTGGATACCTTTCGCCACCCGTCCCGCCTGGTGGATGCGGCTCGATTCGGGACGGCGTCGACGACCCGTCTCGCCCAGATGGCGCTGCGCTCGCCCGACCCGCGCACGCTGTTCAAGGGCGACCTGGGCATTACCAAGCGTACGGCATGGACGGACGCGCTGCCCTTAAGCGAGGTCAAAAGCGTAGCCAAAGCGCTGCGGGGAACCGTCAACGATGTCATGCTCAGCGTCGTCTCGGGCGCGCTCCGACGGTACCTGCTGGATCATAACTACGACGTTGACGGTCTTACCATTCGGGGAATGGTCCCGGTCAATCTACGCCCGCTCGATGCGCCCCTGGAACTGGGCAATCGTTTCGGCCTCGTCATGGCGACGCTGCCCCTGGGCGCCAGTGACGTCCATGAGCGATTTATCGAGACGCGTCGCTACATGCAGGAACTCAAGGACTCACCCGAAGCCATCGTTGCTTTCGGCGTCCTCCAGGCCCTGGGCATGACGCCGACCGACATCGAGGGTCTGTTTCTTGACTTCTTTGCCAGCAAGACCAGCGCCGTCATCACCAACGTACCGGGTCCTCAGGTTCAGCTCTATCTGGCCGGCAGTCCGCTGCGCGAGATAATGGCCTGGGTTCCGCAGTCCGGCGGTCTCGGAATGGGGATTAGCATCATCAGTTATAACGGCGGTGTCATGGTTGGCATCACGACCGACGCAGGACTGGTGCCCAACCCGCGCGAGATCGTCGACAACGCCTACATCGAGTTTGAAGCGCTGAAGCAACTGGCAGCCGACGTCGTTTCGCGCGCGCAGGCTTAGGCCCCATGCGGCCCCTCATCGGCACTGAACTCAAGCGCTTTGTCCGCGAATACCGCCGGGCCAACCCGGCGCGGCGGGATCTCGTGGCTCTGTTGCAGAGCGTCGAGTATCCGGCCAACGTCGGCTCCATCTTCCGCCTGGCTGATGGGGCCGGGGTGCGGGAACTGGTTTTAACCGGCATAACACCGACGCCGCCCAATGCCACCATTGACAAAGTTGGCCGCTTCAAGAGCCTGCGCCTGCCGTGGCGCTACGAGGCTGACCCGCTGGTTGCCATCGATGGCCTGAAGCGGGATGGCTATCGCATCGTCGCCGTGGAACTGACCGACGATGCTGTGCCCTATCATCAGTACGACTACCCGGCGAAGACCTGCCTTGTGGTGGGCCACGAAGACCACGGCGTGACGAAGGCCACGTTAGCCGCCTGCGACGCCGCGGTCTTCATCCCCATGTATGGCAAGGGCCTGTCGCTCAACGTCCACGTGGCGCTCGCTGTCGTCCTCTACCACATCCTGCATCAATGAAGCGGGCACAACTCAAGTGGTCTGACCCGAAATGGGACGGGCCCATTCCGCCGGATGCTCATCGACCGCAACTCGCTCCCCTGGCGGCCGGTTACTTCTCGCTTCGGGCTTGCGCGTATCGGCCTCACGGGGTATACTGAAAATAGTGGTGCGGGATAGTACAACAATTAACCGGAGCGTGTGGTGATGAAGATCTCCTGCCTGCAAGATAATCTGAGCAAAGGGTTGAGCATCGTTGGCCGCGCCGTCAGCCCTCGTTCGACGCTGCCTGTTCTCGGCAACGTGCTGCTGGCGGTGGACAACGGCCGTCTCAAACTTTCGGCGACCAACCTGGAGATCGTCATCACCTGTTGGATCGGCGCGACCATTCAGGAAAGCGGCGCGACGACCGTCCCGGCGCGCACCTTCGCTGAATTGATCAACACTTTTCCGGCTGAACGCGTCGATCTGAGCCTTAACAAGACGACGGAAACGCTCCACGTCTCTTGCGGCAAGGTTCAGGCCAACATCAAGGGTATTAGCGCTGACGAATTCCCGGTCATCCCGGAGCCTGATCAGGAGAACCGCGTTCGCATGGAGCCGGCGGTGCTCAAGCGCGTGATCTCGCAAGTGGCCTTTGCCGCGGCCAGCGACGATTCGCGGCCGTCACTGACCGGTGTATCGACCACGTTTGAGGGCAATCGCGTGGTCATGGCGGCTACCGACGGCTTCCGCCTGTCCGTTCGCTCCGCCCACATTGCCGGTTACGTGGAGCGGCCGTTCAACGTTATTATCCCCGCCCGAGCGCTGAACGAAGTGGCCCGCATTCTGTCTGACGACCTGGAAGCGGTTTACATCTCGATGCCCAGCGGCCGCAATCAAATCATCTTCGACATGGATAACGTGCTGCTGGTGTCACAGCTCATTGACGGCAAGTTCCCCGATTACCAGCCGATCATCCCGCAGCGCCACAACACGCGCACGGTTTTGGGCACGGCCGATTTTGCGAAGGCGTGCCGGACGGCCGATATCTTCGCCCGCGAATCGAGCAATACGGCGCGGGTTTCAGTCGAACCGGGTGACGGCCTATCCGGGGCTTACGCCACCATCGCCGCGAACAGCAAGGAGACGGGCGACAACGTAGCCCAGGTGGACGCCAGCGTGGAGGGCATGCCCGTGGAGATCGCGTTCAACGTCAAGTTCATGTCCGACGCGCTGAGCGTCATCGACACGCCCCAGGTGGCTCTGGAGACGACCAGCGCCAATGAGCCCGGCGTACTCAAGCCGGTCGGCGACAATGACTTTGTCCACATCATCATGCCGATGAACTTCAACAGATAAACGGCGCTGGTTGTCTGATCCCAGACGGCTGGCCGCCGCCAGACCGAACGCCAGCGCAGAAACACAAGAGCGCGAGGAATACAAGTATTCTCGCGCTCTTTTCTGTTTTGGCGGCAGTCGGCCGCCCACGGTCACTCCAACTGGTCCAGCACCGTTCGATACAACGTATCCGCCCGCAAGTCTTCGAGGGTGCGGCAAGGCGCGCTCAGGCGTTCGGCCAGCAGCCGCGCCAGACCCTGATCGAAGGCGGCATGCTCCATGTTGATGACGACCGAGCGCACGTCGGTCTCGGCGATATATTCGGCGATCTTGTGCGCCTCGTCCTGCGGCGGCATGTCGGTCATGCTAACGTTACCCGCGCCATCGGTCATCAGGATCATGAGCGGCAGCACGTCCGGGTGGCTATAGGCCTCCTGCCGGAAGACCTGGTAGGCCAGGTAGAGCCCGGCTGAGAGCGGCGTCTTACCGCCCACGGCAATGTCCATCAGCGCCTTGCGCGCCAGTTGCACGGAGTTGGTCGGCGGCAGGACGAGATGGGCGTCGTTCTTGTTGAAGACGATGAGGCCGACGCGGTCGCGCCGCTGGTAGGCATCGGTCAGCAACGAGAGGATAGCGCCCTTGGTGGCCTCCATGCGCTCGGC
>CAZSOD010000069.1:3360-18264 GCA_964608255.1 uncultured Ardenticatenaceae bacterium | reverse complement strand
CCGCGATGCTGGCCGCATTCTCCAGCGCGCCGCGGGTCACCTTGGCCGGGTCGATGATGCCGGCCTTCGTCATGTTCAAGTACTCGCCGCTCATGACGTTGTAGCCCAACTGCGGGTCGCCCTTCTCGTCCTGCATCCGGCGAACGTTCTGGATGATCACGTCGCCATTCAGGCCGGCGTTCTCGGCAATCTTGCGCATGGGGGCCTCGAGGGCGATGCGCAGGATGTGGACGCCGGTGGTCGGGTCGCCGGCCGGAACCTGGACATCGTCCAGCGCGGGCAGCGCGTTCAGCAGAGCCACGCCGCCGCCGGGCACGATGCCCTCTTCCACGGCCGCGCGCGTCGCGCTCAGCGCGTCCTCGACGCGGTGCTTCTTCTCCTTCAGCTCGACCTCGGTCGCCGCGCCGACGCGGATAATCGCCACGCCGCCGCTCAGCTTCGCCAGGCGCTCCTGGAGCTTCTCCTTGTCGTAATCCGAGGTGCTGCGGTCGATTTCGACCTTGATCTGCTCGACGCGGCCGGCGATTTCCTTCTCGTCGCCCTTGCCGTCGACGACGGTCGTGTCGTCCTTGGTGCTAACGACCTTGCCGGCGCGCCCCAGGTCAGCCAATTGGACGCTCTCCAGCTTGCGACCCATTTCCTCGGTGATTACCTGGCCGCCGGTCAGGACGGCGATGTCCTGGAGCATGGCCTTGCGGCGGTCGCCGAAGCCGGGGGCCTTTACGGCCAGCGCGTTGATCATGCCGCGCAGCTTGTTCAGCACCAGCGTCGCCAGCGCTTCGCCGTCCACGTCCTCGGCGATAATGACCAGGTTCTTCTTGCCGATCTGGACCAGCTTCTCCAGCACCGGGATAATGTCCTGGGCGCTGCTGATCTTTTTGTCGTGAATGAGGATGAACGCATCCTCAATAACGGCTTCCATCGTCTCGGCATTGGTGACGAAGTAGGGGCTGATGTAGCCGCGGTCGAACTGCATGCCCTCGACGTACTCCGTCTCGAACTCCAGCAGCTTCGACTCTTCAACGGTGATCACGCCGTCCTTGCCGACCTTGTCCATAACCGTGGCGATCAGCTTGCCGATCTCCGGGTCCTGGGCCGAAATGGAAGCGACCGAGGCGATTTCGTCGAAGCTGTCGATGGAGATGGCCATGCTGCGGATCTTGTTGGCCAGCGCCTGCGTGCCGGCCTCGATGCCCTGCTTCAGAAGCATCGGGTTCGCGCCCGCGGCGACGTTCTTCAGGCCCTCATGGACCATGTGCTGGGCTAGAACCGTGGCGGTGGTGGTGCCGTCGCCGGCGATGTCGTTGGTCTTGATCGCCGCTTCCTTGAAGAGCTGGGCGCCCATGTTTTCATACGGATCGTCCAGTTCGATTTCCTTGGCCACGGTCACGCCGTCGTGGGTGATGGTCGGCGCGCCGAACTTCTTGTCGATGGCGACGTTGCGGCCCTTCGGGCCGAGGGTGGTGGAGACAGCCGTCGCCACCGTGTCGATGCCGCGCTTAAGCTTGCGGCGAGCGTCTTCCGAAAATACAAGTTGCTTCGCGGTCATTTCGTCACTACTCCGTGTTAACTAGCTCTCGAGGATTGCCAGAACGTCAGACTCTTTCAGAATCAACAGTTTCTTGTCGTCAATCTTGACTTCGGTGCCGCCATACTTGGCATAGAGCACGACGTTGCCCACTTCGACATCCATCTTAATGCGCTTGCCATCATCATCCCGGCGGCCCGGGCCGACCGCGATCACTTCGCCCTCTTGAGGCTTTTCCTTGGCCGTTTCGGGCAGAACCAGGCCCGACGCAGTGGTGGACTCGCGCTCTCTGGGTTCGACGACCAGGCGGTCGCCAAGCGGCTTGAGTTTCATAGCCATGTCACACTATCTCCTTTCCACAGTGTTTCGATTGTTAGGTTCTTCGAATGGGAGCCTTACGTGAATTAGCACTCGATAAGCACGAGTGCTAAACAACTATTTGCATTCTAGCAGCGGCGCTAGGGGTTGTCAAGGGGATTCTAGCAGTCGCAGGGGTGGAGTGCTAGGAAGAAAATTAGAAATTGGGGATGAAAAGAGCTGGCCGCAGCAGGCCGCCAAAGGATCAACGACCAACCGATAACTGGCAGCTGATAACTTACAACCCACTTACGGCTGCGCTCCCAACGACGCTCGCCGGCATTCCAGCAGGCCGTCGTTGGCCCCGCCGACGATAAGCTCGTTCGTTGTGGCGTCGAGCACCTGTTCGAAGAGAGGGGTCGCCAGGGAGCAGTCATTGAGATCGCGGCGGATGTAGGCCGTGGCCAGCATGTTGAAGAAGCGAGCATTCAAGTCAGTGGCCCGCCCATACATTTTCACGGCTTTCTCCAGCGCCTCGATCGCTTCCGGGTAGTTGTTCTGCTGGAAGTACGCCTCACCGAGCCGGCCCTGCGCGCGGGCGACATTCGCGTTCAGGCGCGTCGCCTCCAACGCGTTCTGCTCGGCCAGCGGGTTGTCGCCCAGTTGGAGGTACATGAAGGCGCGGCCGTCGTAGGCCTCGGCGTTGTCCGGGTCAACAGCAATGGCATCCTCGAAGCTCAGCAGCGCGTCGGGGATGCTGCCGGTACCGTAATAGTTATAGGCCAGTCCGATGTAGAGGTTGGGGTCGTTGGGATCCGCCTCCAGCCCGAGTAGATACTGCTCCCGCGCCTCGTCGTAGCGCCCCAAATAGGTAAAGACCGTAGCCATGTAATAGCGGGCGATAGGGTTATTGGGTTCCAGGCGCACGGCGTCATCGGCGAACGTTTGCGCCTGTTCATACTTATCCGGGTCGCCCTGGAGGATGGTGCCGCCGGCGGCATAGGCGAGGGCGGTGGCGTTGTTAGGGTTGATATTGATCGCCTTGCGCGCGGCCTGGGCGGCGTTGGCATATTGCAGGTTGGCTGCGTTCGGGTTGCCAAGGTCGTTGAGGCGGTTGCCCTCGGCCAGATAGGCCTCGGCCGCTGCCGTCCACACCGCGTCGTTCTCCGGGTCGAGCACCGTTGCCTGTTCCGCCCGCTCCACGGCCCGCTCCGAATCGCTCTCTTTCACCAGCAGGTCAATGACGCGAATGTAAAACTCGGGGTTGGTTGGGTCGCCCGAGATGGCCTGGTCGTAGAAGTCAATGGCCTCCTGGTTACTGCCATCGGCGCGCGCCAGCTCGGCCAGGACGGCGAATTCGGTCGCCGAACGTGTCGGCTCTTCGGTCGCTGTGGGAACGATGGCCTGGCGCACTTCTTCCGCGTTCTGGATCACGTAAAGGCTGACGGCAATGCCGAAGATGACAAAGAGGACAAGCAGGCACGACGGCCCACGGCGCGGGTAGCGAGGCGGTTTGCGGTTGATGATCATGGCTTGCTGCGTGCGGTGATTAGCCTCGCATCATAGCAGCGCGCCGGGTGGAGGGCAAAGAGCGTTTAGGCCGCGCTCAGAGTAGGGATTAGCCCCTGTTCCGCACCCGCCACGCCAGACCCGCCGGGTAGCCAGCCATCTTGGCCAGGTCGCCGACGAGCCGGATGATGGGAATGAGGGCGAAGGCGCGGGCGCGGGCCGGCGGCCGCCAGCCCCAGGTGCTGGCCCACAGTCGCTCGGCGGGCCGGCGCGAGTAGGCGCCCACGCCCAGCAGGAGCAGCAGCCAGCCAATCGGTTTGGCCCGCCAGATCGCGCGCAGGATGAGGGGCAGGGCGATCAGGTAGGTGGCGTAACGGACGGCGTGGCGGCGCGGCCAGAGGTTGGCTTTGCCGTCGCCGCGGGCATAGGCGTAGTACTGGCGGTAGAAGGCGCGCAGGCTGGAGCGCGGCCGGAAGTAGGCCACGGCCGCCGGCGCAAAGGGGAACGGGCCGAAACGGTCGCGCAGCGCCTGGTCAAAGACCAGGTCTTCGCTATGTTCCAGCCACTCCGGATAGCCGCCCACGGCTGCCCAGGCGCTTTTGCGAAACGCGACCGAGCGACTGGACGGCAGGAACGCCTCCGGCGCGACATCTTCGCGCGCGGGCAGCACTGTCGCGCCCAGAACCACCTCGAAGTCGGTGAACGGATCGGCTTCGAACCAGCCGCTCACTACCTGCACCGACTCATCGGCGAACGGCTCGAGCAGCGCCTCGAGCCAGTTGGGCGACAGTACCACGCCCGCGTCGGTAACGGCCACAACTTCCCCCGTAGCCGCGGCGATGGCCAGGTTGCGGCCCCGGCTGATATTGCTGCCGGGGGCCTCGACGATGCGCAGGGGCAGCCACTGGCGATACTCGTTGAGAATTGCCAGCGTGTCGTCCTCGGAGCCGCCGTCACAGATGACCACTTCATCGGGGGGCCGGTTCTGGTCGAGGATGGAGTCGAGCAGCGGCCGCGCTGCTTCGCCCTCGTTCTTGACTGTAGCGATAATCGAGACCTTCATGTTACTATCTATGAAACACTGCGCGGATGGATTCGTTGCATGGAAGAGACGACGGACGACAGACCCCAGTCATATGTCCGTCGGCCGTCTGCGGTCCGCCGTCCGGCCTCTTATGGACACTACCCAACTCCTCGACCTCCTTCTCCACGGCAACCAGCTCAAGCGCACGGCGCGGACAGGCTGGGTGCAACGCGGCGTGCCGCTGCCGGAGAACGTGGCCGCCCACAGCTATGGCGTGGTCGTGGCGACGTTGTTGCTGGCCGAACTGGTCGAGCCGCCGATCGATCTGGCCGCGGCGCTGGCAATGGCCGCGCTCCACGACCTGCCCGAGGGGCTGACGACCGACATCCCGACGCCGGCCTGGCGCTTTCTGCCTACCGGGGCCAAAACGGCCGCCGAGCGCGCCGCGATGACAACGATCGCCGGCGCGTCGCCGACCGGCGCGCGGTTGTTGGCCTGGTGGGAGGAGCTGCTGTTGAATGAGACGCCGGAGGCGCGGCTTGTCCATGACGCCGACAAGCTCGACCAGTACCTTCAGGCCTGGGTCTACGAGCAACAGACCGCCAACCGGCAGCTGGAAGAGTTCTGGGTCGTGGCCCACCGATTCCACTATCCGCAGGCTCAGGCAGTGTATGACGAGATAAGGCGGCGGAGAGCCGCCGCCAGTGAGCCGGGCGCGCAGTAGATTAGCGTACCGGCCTGCCTGCCGCTGGCCACTGGCAACTCCTTCCCCTTTCTGGCAGAATACGATCCAGCCTATGCAAAAACGCTTTCGCTTACTGCCGCTGGCAGTTGTAGTCCTGGCCGTCGCCGCGCTGGCGCAGCCCGTGTGGCTCATGGCGCAGACGGCCGAACCGACGCCGGCTCTCGCTCCCACGCCCACCCCGGCTGTTGCGCTCCCATCTGACCCGGCCGCGCCGCCCGTGCCGCGCGTCCATAAAGTCGCAGAGGGCGAAAACTTGACGACCATCGCCGCCGACTACGGCGTTACGGTCGAGGACATCCTGGCCATCAACAGCCTGGCTAATGGGGATTTGCTCCAGGTTGGCCAGGAACTGGTTATCCCCGGCGGAACGGGCGAGGCCATTGCCACGGTCTACCCCGTGGCCGCGGGCGACACGCTGGCCCAGATCGCCGCCATCTTCAACACGACGCCCGAGGCCCTGGTGGCCGGCGACAGGCTGATTCGCGCCGATTTCCCGCTCACAGTCGGCCAGAGCGTGCCGGTCGTCAGCCGCACCGGCTCAGCCGCGCCGCGCCCCATCACCGGCCGCCCCTATCTCGTCGCGCCGGGCGATACACTGTTGACCGTGGCCGCGGCCCACAACCTGACACCGGCAGCATTGGCGGCGGCGAACGGGCTGGCCACGCCCTATCTGTTCGCCGGCCAGCGATTGCGCCTGCCGGACGAAACGGCCGTCTACCGCGACCTGCCGCAGGGCTGGCTCGACCTCCGCGTGTCGCCCGCGGCGACGACGCAGGGCAGCACGGTGTCGGTCTACGTCGCCAACCTGCTCGACGGCCGCCCCGCCGGCCGCTTCGGTGACCAGCCGCTCCAGTTCGCACCGTCGGGCGACGGATACGTGGCTCTGGTTGGGGTGGACGCCTTCACCGAGCCGGCCGTCTACGACCTGGAGATTAGCGGCGGCGATGAGCGGGGCCTGTGGGAGCCGTTGCGCGCCCGCATCCCCATCGCGGCCACGGCCTATGACACTCAGTACGTCACCGTCGGCGAGGCGCTTGACGGGCTGCTTGATCCGGCTGTCCGCGCCACCGAGGACGAATTCCTGCGCGGCATCTATGCCGTCTTCGATGAGACGCAACAATGGGAGGGCGTCTTCCAGTACCCGCTTACGACGACCGTCGTCAGCGCGGGCTACGGCGGCCGCCGCTCCTACAACGGCGGGCCGATCGAAATCTACCATACCGGCATCGACTTCGCCGCCCCGGCCGGGCAGACGGTCACCGCTCCGGCCAACGGCACGGTTGTCTTCAGCGACCTGCTGGAACTGCGCGGCAACACCCTCATCATCAACCACGGGCTGGGTGTCATGACCGGCTACTATCACCTGTCGGAGCGGCTGGTGCAGCCGGGCGACGTGGTGACGGCCGGGCAACCCATCGGCCGCGTGGGCTCCACCGGCTTGTCCAGCGGCGCGCATTTGCACTGGGACGTGCGGGTGATGGACGTGCCGGTCGATCCGCGGCCGTGGACGGAACAACCCTTTCCCTGAGAGCAGCAAGGACGCTGCATGTGGGCCGCCCTCCTGTAAGGTCTGGGCCGGCCGTTTGTATGAGATGGCAGGATTGGTATAATCAATGGTCTATCGACTACCTCCAAAGCGCTTGCCTCTCTTCGACAGGAGTTCGTGGTGAATCAGACTCAGATCCAGTCGGCGGAGTATTGGGAATCCGATTTCGCTCTCTCCGACACTGACCTCGAGCATATCTACAACTATTTTCTGGAAACTGAACAACCCCACACCGTTGCGGAACTGGCCGGCCGCGTGATCGAATCGCGCGTGCGCGAGCAGGCGGCCGAATTGCGCCGGCTGATGGCCGGCAGCACCGTCTATCAGCCGCAGCGCGCCTTTGCCGTGGGCGAGGAAGTTATCTTCCCCGCCTTGAAGCTGGCCAAGGGTAACGTCACCGCCATCCGGCCGGGCTTCAACCCGGAACATGGCGAATTCAAGGTGATCGCCGTCAACATCAAAGGCAAGTCACGCGAGTTCGTGGCTGACTTCAAGCCGGATCATGCGTTGAACGCCAGCAATGGCGGCGCGCTGGCCGAGGAAGTGACCGGCGACGCCAACGCAATCCGCGAGGCCCACGGCCCGGTTGTGGCGGCGCGGATCAAGGCTTCCCTGTTAAAGCGGGGCGACTTTGTCAACGTAGGCGAGCAGTGGTTTGTCAAATCACTCATGGCCGACGTTAACATCGGCCATCTGCACCTGGCGGAAGCGATCCTGGAAGTGGCTGACGGCGGCCCGCTGTCGACGGCCGATATCCTGCACCAACTGGAACTCGATCCCGGCATCGATCCGCGCGTGCAGGATTTCTCGCTGACTTACCATATGATGCGCGACGGCCGCTTTGACGAGGTGTCCCCGGCCGGCGCGGCGGCGTGGTTCTTGCGCCGCATGGAGCCCGACGCCGTCCAGAACCGGCCCGAACGCCTCGCCTATCAGCCCATTCCGTTTGATCGCGACCTGCTCTCGCCGCAACAACTGGCGCTGGAGCAAGAACTGGACGACGAGTGGTCCAACCTGCCGGCCGCGCCAGCGGCCTACCCGGTCGTGCTGGCCTTGTCGTACCCCCACCGTTGGGCGGGCACGCTGCCGATTAGCTCGCGGACGCGGCCGCTGTTCGCCATCGACCGCTCCCCCCGGCAGCGCGTCGTCTTCATTGACGACCAGACCGAAGAGCAGATCGTCGGTTGGGTTGTTGCCGAGGGCCGCTACGTCTACGGCCTGTCCAACTGGTATAAGGAAAACCAGATTCCCGTGGGCGGCTTCATTCACCTGCAACCGGGTCCGCAGCCGGGAACGATCCTCGTCGGTTATGACCGGCGACGGCCGCAGCGCGAGTGGGTTCGCCTGGCGAGCGTGAAGGATAACAAGCTGCAATTTGAACTCATGCGCCGCTCGATTCCGTGCGGCTATGACGACTTGTTGATCGTTGGCACCGATGTCGTGACCGCCGTAGATACCCACGCCCGCCGCGCCGCACAACTGAACCTGTCGGTCGGGGCGCTGTTGACGGAGGTATTTCCGTCGCTGGCGGGGCTGACGCCCCAGACCAGCGTCCATGCCAAAACGCTCTATAGCGCGATCAACATGCTGCGCCGCGTGCCGCCCGGCCCTATCTTCGCCGAATTGATGCGGAACCCGGCCTTCAAAGCCGTCGGCGATCACTACTGGCAATATGAGCCGGCGTCTTAACGAAAGGAGTGTTTCTTGCCCAGCAATCCGCGGCCCACGATCAAGTCGGCGCCCCTGCGCCGCGTAACGCCCGATACCCGGTTCTATATCGACTATGGATGGTGGGAGGAAGGCCACCTGGACCTGCGCACTTACCTGCTGGCGCGCCTGTCCTTGGGCAATGAGGGCGGCTCGGAGTTGCCCGCCGAGCGGATCGATCTGGTCGACGCCCGGACGGGCGAGGTGCGCCAGGTGGACGCTTTTCAGTATCTGGTTCAGAATCACTTTAGCCGCCACGGGAGCGAAATGGCCACGCAAGGCTCGATCGTCGATGCCGTCTTTAGCGTCCTGCTGTCTAATGGCAACCAACCCATGACCGCCAGCGAAATCGCCGAGCGCGTTCAGCGGCCGGTCGAGTTGATCATACGCACGTTCGGCGGCTCGCAGATTTACCACGGCATCCGGCCGCTGTTTGACGAGGAGTAGTCCAGTTCGGATCGACGCGGCGGCGTGACATTTCCATGGGCCATCCGCGAATGTCCGTGACGAGTCCATGATCCACGTCGAAGTTCGCCTCTACGGAACCTTGCGGCGCTATCGGCCCGCCGGTCTGGCGGGCGCAGCGCACGCGCCCTTTGTCGCTCCCCTTCCCTTTTCGGCCAGTGTCGATACGCTGCTGGCCCAGCTTGGAATCCCCGACGGCCTGGCCAGCGCCGCGGCCGTCAACGACGAAGCGGTCGAGACCGACCACCCCCTTCACGATGGCGACCGCGTTGGCCTTTTTCCGCCGTCAGCAGGAGGGCTTGAAGATGGGCCGGTTGACGCCGGCCGGCGCTGCCCTTAGAATTGATCCGCGGATGCCCCCGTAGCTCAATAGGACAGAGCGTCGGCCTTCTAAGCCGAATGTTGCAGGTTCGAGCCCTGCCGGGGGCACTGGGGAGAATTACGAATTACGAATTACGAATGAAGAGAGCACCGATGGTAGACGGCCGAGGATGGCCGACGAAAGACCGCCATCTTGCTGACCTGCTGACCTGCTGACCTACTGACCTACTGACCTACTGGCCTACTGACCTACTGGCCTCACTGATTACTGGATACTATCCACTGCCACCGATCCATGACCATCAAAATCTATACCGTGGCCGAGATGGCGGCGGCGGAGAAGGCGGCCGACGCCGCCGGTCATTCCTACGCCGAGATGATGGAAACGGCCGGCCGGCGCGTGGCCGAAGCCGTGCTGCAGCGCCATGACGTCGTCGAGCGGCAGGTGTTTGTCCTGGTCGGGCCGGGCAACAACGGTGGCGACGGCCTGGTGGCCGGGCGCTACCTGGCCGAGGCGGGGGCCGTGGTCGCCTTCTACCTCTTTAAGCCCCGCGACGCCGCGGCCGACGAGAACCTGGCGCGCGTCGAGGAGATGGGGTTGGAGGTGCTGCTGGCCGACTACGACCAGCGCTACCGCGTGCTGCGCCACCGGCTCCGCATTACCGATATCGTCATCGACGCGCTTCTGGGTACGGGCGTCACCCGCCCGATTAGCGGGCCGCTGGCCGCGTTGATGGAGCAGATGAAGGCGGGCATTGAGGAGAAGCGTCGGGCGGCCGCACCTGGCAGTCCGGCGCTCTTCGCCGTCAGCGCCCTGCCCACCGCCGGGGACGGCGCGACCGACGAGGGCGAGCGGCCTGCCCAGCCCGTCGTCGTGGCCGTCGATTGCCCCAGCGGCATGAACAGCGATACGGGCGTGCTCGACCCACTGACCGTGCCCGCGGACCTGACGGTGACGTTCGCCGGGCCGAAGCGCGGCCACTTTCTGTTTCCCGGCACGACGGCCTGCGGCGAACTGGTGGTGGCCGATATTGGCATCGATGCGGCCCTGCCGCCGGTGGCCGCCGTGGGGTTGGAGCTGGCGACGGCCGAACTGGCCCGCGCGCTATTGCCCGCCCGCCCGCGCGACGGCCACAAAGGCACGTTCGGCACGGCGCTCATCGCCGCCGGCTCCATTCGCTACTGGGGCGCGCCGGCCCTGGCCGCCCGCGGCGCTTTTCGCAGCGGCGTGGGGCTGGTGACGCTGGCCGTACCGCAGCGCCTCCGCCCGTCGCTGGCCGGGCAGTTCCCGGAGGCCACCTACCCCGCCGTAACCGACACCGACACACTCGGTGTGGCCACGGCTAACCTGCTATTGGGCGCGCTGGCGTCCTACTCGGCGCTGCTGGTGGGGCCAGGGCTGGGCGAGGCCGGTTCGTTTCTCGGCGCGCTGCTCGACGGCCTGCGCCACCCGGTTGAAGGGACGGCCGTCCCGCCGCTGGTGGTGGACGCCGATGGGCTGAACCTGCTGGCGGCCATGCCCGACTGGCCGGCGCGCCTGCCACCCAATACCGTCCTGACCCCGCACCCGGGCGAGATGGCGCGGCTGGTCGGCCGCCCGCTGTCGGCTGTCCGCGACGAGGAGCGCGTGGCGCTGGCCCGCCGCTGCGCTGCCGAGTGGGGTCACGTGGTGCTGCTCAAAGGGGCCTACACGGTCATCGCCGCGCCACCCGACCCAGGGGCGGGCGAGGGTCGGGCGACATTGCTGCCGTTTGCCAACCCGCTACTGGCCGTGGCCGGCAGCGGCGATGTGCTCTCGGGCATCATCGTCGGGTTGCTGGCCCAGGGCGTCAAGCCATACGCGGCGGCGGTGCTGGGCGGCTACCTCCACGGTGGGGCGGGGCAACTAGCGGCCGGCTATTGGGGCGAGGGCGGCCTGCTGGCGACCGAACTGGCGGACTGGGTCTCGCACGCCCGGCGGGCCCTGGCCTGAAAGACGCCCAGAGCTGGCAGGGAGACGACTCCCAACATCATTTCCTTTATAGAAAAATCGACCGCCTGCCTGTGAGGTCCGGTTCTTGCGTTCCCTCCAGTCTCATGCTATAGTTCTTATTCGGCCCGCCCCGCGGGTTATCGCTATGTAACAGATGATAACCAGGATTCCTGGGGGCAGAGACGACGTTCCGGCCGGAACGTTGTTTTTTCCGGTCATTGGAGAACAGAGATCATGTCTGACTTATTGCTGAAAGCCTTTGATACTGAGAAGAATGCGGCTCTGCCCCAGGTGCAGATCGGCGATAACGTGACGATCCACGTGCGCATCAACGTCGGCGACAAGAACGAGCGCGTCCAGATGGTGCGCGGCACGATCATCCGCGTGCGCAACACGGGCAACAACGCCAATTTCACGGTTCGCCGCATTGCTTCCAACGGCATTGGGGTGGAGCGCACCTTCCTGGCGAGCTCGCCGCGCATCGAGAAGATCGAGGTACACAACAATAGCCATGTCCGTCGCGCGCGCCTCTATTACCTGCGCCAGCGCACGGGTAAGGCGACCCGCTTGCGCGCCAAGCGGGCCTACGAGCAGGGCTAGGCCAGCCGTTACCGGCCGGACCTGACAGGTGGGCCGCCCCGCCGGTCAGGTCTTAGGATTCGGTGCGAAGAGCTAGGGTGAAAGATAACCTCTTTCACCTTTTTTGTTTTGGCATCGCGGCGTACACTTAGGCGCATCTAGTAACGGCACCGGGCCGAAGCGTGGATCAGCCACAGAGGGGACACTGTACCCGAAGGCGCGACCCCGATTTGCCGCGCAGGAAGCTGACTCCGGAAGGCCTGCCCAATTTCAGACAAACCCAAAACCCCTATGACTCACCTCTCTTCCAGCAAGCGGCCGCTCATCGGCCTGACCACCTATCGCAAGACAATCCAGAATGCCGCTCCGCTCATGGCCATTCCCCCGGCCTACATTGAGGCGGTGGCAGCGGCCGGCGGCGCGCCGCTGCTCATCCCGTTGGGACTGGACGAGGCGGCGCTGCGCGCGGTCCTGGCCGGGCTGGACGGGTTGCTGCTAACTGGCGGCGGCGACATCGCCGGTGAGCACTACCGCAGCGAACACTCGAATCTTATCTTCGACATCGACTCCGACCGCGACCGGGTCGAGCTTTTTCTGGCCCGCGAAGCCGTGGCGGGCGACAAACCGCTCCTGGCGATTTGCCGCGGCCATCAATTGCTCAACGTCGCCCTTGGCGGTTCGCTCTATGAGGACGTGTTGCACCTGATGCCCGCGGCCATCAAGCACGATTACTGGGGCGAGTACCCGCGCAACTTTCTGTCGCACGAGGTAACAGTGCGCGAGGGCAGCCTGCTGGCGCGGCGGCTGGGGGCTGTGAGCCAGCTGCGCGTCAACAGCCTCCACCACCAGGGCGTGCGCGACCTGGGGCAGGGCCTGGTTGCCGCGGCCCACGCGCCGGACGGCCTGATCGAGAGCATCGAGGTGGCCGGCCACCGCTACGCGCTGGGCGTGCAGTGGCACCCGGAGAACCTCATCCACGACGCGCCGGCGATGCTGTCGCTGTTCCGGGGACTGGTCGAGGCGGCCGGTGATTGAGCCGCGCGTGCCGGAAACGCCCGTCGGCCGCGCGCTGGCGGCAACGGATGTACCCTTGCGCGAATTCCGCCATCCCGGCCCGGTCGCCTCGCTGGAGCAGGCGGCCGAGGAGCGCGGCCAGCGCCCCGGCCAGGTGGTGCGAAGCATCCTTTTCCGCACCGGACCAGACGAGTACGCCATGGTCCTGGTGGCCGGGCCGCAGCAGGTGGACTGGAAGGCGCTACGCCGCCACATGGGCCAGTCGCGGCTGACGACGGCGACGGCCGACGAGGTGCGGGCGGTGACCGGCTACGAGATCGGCGCGGTGTCGCCGTTCGGTCTGCCGCGGCCTGTGCGCGTGCTGCTCGACGAGAGCGTGACGCGCGAGGCCGAAGTGTCCATCGGCTCCGGCGTGCGCGGGACGACGGTCATCCTGGCGACGTCCGATCTGCTGCGCGCCCTGGGCGACGTGGAACGGGTCAGTGTGAGCGGGGAGTAGAGGAGAGTTTATCCGCAGATGGGGCAGATTCAGAAGTTAAGAACCGCACCCCAAGAACGCCAGGGACGTCAAGAGGAATTCCTTGGCGTTCTTGGCGTGAGGTACTCTTTCTGGGATCTGCCTAATCTGCCCAATCTGCGGATGACTCCTCGGCGAGAGAGTCAAGCAAGCCCTCAAGTTGGTCAACGACGACGGCGCGGGGGCCTTCGTTGCGGATGACGAAGTGGGGGTGGGACGGCGGCTCGAAGAAGCCGGCGATGCGGCGGGCGTAGTCGACCGTCACCGGATTGTCCCCCGCCGCCAGTCGCGCCATACGCACCGCCTCGCCGGCCTCCACCAGGACAAAGACCACATCGGGGAAGGCGGCGGCGATGAGGGCGCGGTGGCGCTCCTTGAAGGTGGCCTGGCCGAAGGCAAGGTTGGGGCAGTCGCGGCGCAAGGCGGCGATACGGCCGACCAGCGCGGCGTAGAAGCGGTCGCGCATGGCGTCGGTGAACGGCCGCTCGTCGCGCACGGCGGCGCGCATCTCCGGCGTCAGGTCGAGGTCGCCGTCGTAGAAGGTGTAGCCGAACTCGTCGGCCAGCGCCTGGCCCACGTAGTTTTTGCCCGCCGCCGGTAATCCGAAGAGATAGATAAACACATCGTTCACCGCAGCGACTCGCAGACGCGGCCATCGCCGCCGCCGTCGAGGTTATGCACGTCGCGGCCGGTCGTCTCCCGGCAATAGTTGAAGCAGATCTGCGCCTCCTCTTGCGTGGCGAAGTCACGGCAATCGTAGAGGTTGCGATCGCAATCGCACGGGCCGGTTAGGTCGGGCCGGCCCCACATGCCGGCGCCGGCCTCGCGCGCCGTGGCTTGCAGGCTCTTCAGCGCGTCGGTCTGGGCTACGTCAGGCGGGAAGGTGACGAGACGCGCCCACCCGTTGCGGATGAGCTCGCCGTTGACGAACGTCCCGTCCTCCAGATAGACGTAGCGCAACAGGCGGCCGTATTGATCGGTCTCGCTGACATCCTTGACCAGAATGATCGTCTGGCCATCCACCAGGTTGCGGTTGAAGTCGAGCGCTTCCTCATAAAACGGCTCCTCTCGCTCCGGTGTGTCCACGCCAATGTAGCGCAGCTTCCACGTCTTGCCGTCCAGTTCGACCTCGATAGTGTCGCCATCGAAAACGTGGGTGACCGCGGCACGGTCGCCCTTGGGTGGGGTGGCTATCGCGGCAGCGGCGGTCTTGGTCGGCGGCGGCAAGACCGTCGCCGTTGGCCCGCCGGCTACCGCCGGCGAGCGTTCGTCGCACGCGGCCAGGAGCAATGGCAAAGCCAGGCAGAGCAACAGAACGGATAACCGGGCGAATCGGGTTGCGATCATGGCGTAGAGTAGCCGGCTTGCAGGCCGATGGGCGAATGGTAGCGCGTTTCAGATGACGCGTCACGTGTGACAGATCGGACGGGCCTTTTGGGACCTGAAAGTCTGGACTTGCGTTTCCATTTCCATCATCTATACTCACGTCATGAGTATTCACTTGGTGAATAACTCCCCCGATTTTTCTCCGTCTTGTTCTCTGGCGCTGCTGGGCTTCCTGCGGCGGGAACCCAGCTACGGCTACGAGATTTACCAGCGGCTCAACCGCTCGGACCTGCGAGACATCTGGCGTCTGAAGCAAAGCCGGCTCTACGCCATGCTGGCCCGGCTGGAGGCGGC
>CAZSOD010000069.1:2168-3260 GCA_964608255.1 uncultured Ardenticatenaceae bacterium | reverse complement strand
TCCCAGGCTGTGGCTGCCTACCGCCAGGCGCACATCGAAGCGATCGTCAACTGGCTGGACGGGTTGGCGGCGTAACGCGATTCTCCAGAATCGCGCGCTTAACGCTCCCGCGCGATTCTGGAGAATCGCGCTACATGCAGACGCCATGATCAATATGACCATCCGGACACCTTTGCGCCCCCTGGACATGCTCCTCATCGTGCTGCTCGCGCTCCTGGCCGGTTGCCGGCCGGCAGGCGGCAACGCCACACCCGCTGCGCCTGAGGCCGAGGCGGAGCCGGTGACGCTGACCGTCTTCGCCGCGGCCTCGCTGACCGATGCCTTCAACGAGATCGGCGCGGCCTTCAGCGCGGCCAACCCCGGCGTCACCGTCGCCTTCAACTTCGCCGGATCGAACCAACTGGCGGCGCAGATCGGCGAGGGCGCGCCGGCCGACGTCTTTGCCAGCGCCAACCGCAAGCAGATGGACGCGGCGGTGGATACGGGCCGGATCGCCGCCGACGCGCCGCGGGTCTTCGTCACCAACCGGTTAGTCATCGTGACCCCGGCCGGCGGCGATGTGGCGGAACTGAGCGGCCTGGCCGCGCCGGGGACGCTGGTGGTGCTGGCCGCCGCCGAAGTGCCCGCCGGCCAGTACGCCCTGGAGTTTCTTGACAAGGCCGCGACCGATCCGACCCTCGGCGCGGGCTTCAAGGCGGCCGCGCTGGGCAACGTCGTCTCCTATGAACAGAACGTGCGCGCCGTGCTCAACAAGGTGGCCTTGGGCGAGGCCGATGCGGGCATCGTCTACGCCAGCGACGCCGCCGGGGCGGAAGGCGTGACCATTATCGACATCCCCGACGCGCTGAACGTCTTGGCTCAGTATCCCATTGCACCGCTGAGCGACGGCCCGAACGCGTCTCTGGCCGCGGCCTTTGTGGCCTACGTGCTTGGCCCCGAGGGGCAGGCGACGCTCGCCCGCTACGGCTTCGGGATGGGCGAGGAGTGAAGAAGAACCTCACGCCAAGATCGCTAAGGCCGCAAAGAAGGGTTCTTCCTTCGCGTTTTTGACCCCCTTCGCGCCTTGGCGTGAGCCGGTTGAGTGCGCATCCT
>CAZSOD010000069.1:0-2068 GCA_964608255.1 uncultured Ardenticatenaceae bacterium | reverse complement strand
TTCGCGTTTTTGACCCCCTTCGCGCCTTGGCGTGAGCCGGTTGAGTGCGCATCCTCAGATGCGCACCCATCCGCATCTGAGGATGCGGACTCTACGGTGCGCTCGTTCGCATCTGAGGCTGCGGACTCTACGGTGCGCTCGTTCGCATCTGAGGATGCGGACTCTACGGTGCGCTCGCCCGCATCTGAGGCTGCGGACTCTACGGTGCGCTCGCCCGCATCTGAGGATGCGGACTCTGTGGTGAGTGGACATATGAGGACTGTTTTCAACGCTAAGGGGGGAGCGAGGCGGCCGGTGGTGCGGCACAGGCCGGAAGGCTGGTGGGCGCTGGCGTTGCCGCTGGGGTTGTTCCTGCTGCTGCCGCTTCTGGCGCTGCTGCTCTACAGCTCCCCGGCCGAGTTACGGATCAACCTGGCCCGGCCGGACGTGCGGCAGGCGGTGGCGCTGAGCCTGTGGACGAGCACGGCGGCCACCCTTCTGGCCGTGCTGCTGGGCACGCCCGCGGCCTATCTGCTGGCGCGGCGGCAATTCACCGGCCGGCTGCTGCTCGATAACCTCATCGACCTGCCTATCGTCCTGCCGCCAGCGGTCTCGGGGCTGGCGCTACTGCTGGTCTTCGGCCGGCGCGGCTGGGTGGGCGCGCCGCTCGACGCCTTGGGCCTGCGGATCACCTTCACCGAGGTCGCCGTCGTCCTCGCCCAGACGTTCATCGCCGTGTCACTCTATGTGCGGGCGGCGGCCGTTGGCTTCGCCGCGGTGGAGCCGGAGCTGGAGGACGCGGCGGCCATCGACGGGGCGACCCCGTGGCAGGTTTTCCGTCGGGTGACCGTCCCGCTGGCGCGGCGGGGACTGCTGACGGGCGTGGCCCTGGCCTGGGCGCGGGCGCTGGGCGAGTTTGGGGCGACGATTATCTTCGCCGGCAACTTCCCCGGCCGCACGCAGACGATGCCGCTGGCGATCTATCTCGGCTTCGAGCTGGAGCTGGGTGTGGCCGTGGCGCTGTCGGTGATTCTGGTGGGGTTGTCGTTCTTAATCTTGCTAGTCATCAGGCTCGGGTTGGAGCGGGGGGAGAACGAGGCGTAGCGGCAGGTCGACAACCTGGCCACACTTCAAAGAAAAAACCGCGGCCAACGCTGGCCGCGGTTCGTGGCTATCAGCTGGGTGAACCCGGAGGTTCGCCCTACACATCCAAATTCCTAACCTCGCTCGCATGCGTCGTGATGAACCGCCGCCGCGGGGCGACTTCGTCGCCCATCAGCATGTCGAACGTCCGGTCGGCCACCACGGCGTCCTCGATGGTCACCTGCAAGAGCGTCCGCACGTTGGGGTCCATCGTCGTCTCCCACAGCTGCTCGGCGTTCATCTCGCCCAGACCCTTGTAGCGCTGCATGGAGTACTTCTGCCCGTTCAGCCGCTTCAGCAGCCCCTCGCGCTCCGCCTCGGTATAGGCGTAGGAAATATCCTTGCCGTGCTTCACGGCGTAGAGCGGCGGCTGGGCGATGTAGAGGTGGCCGTTCTCGATCAGGCTAGGCATGTAGCGGAAGAAGAACGTCAGCAGTAGGGTGCGGATGTGGCTGCCGTCCACGTCGGCGTCGGTCATGATGATCGTCCGGCCGTAGCGCAGGTTCGTCAGGTCGAACGACTCGCCGATGCCCGTGCCCAGGGCCGAGATGAGCGCCTTGACCTCGTTGTTGCCCAGAATCTTGTCCAGCCGGGCGCGCTCCGTGTTGAGGATCTTGCCGCGCAGGGGAAGGATGGCCTGGAAGTGGCGATCGCGCCCCTGCTTGGCCGTGCCGCCGGCCGATTCGCCCTCAACGATGTAGAGCTCGCAGCGCGCCGGCTCCCGCTCGGAGCAGTCGGCCAGCTTGCCCGGCAGCGTCAGGCTGTCCAGGGCGCTCTTGCGCATCACCAGGTCGCGGGCCGCCTTGGCCGCGTCGCGGGCCCGGGAGCTGGTCAGGCAGCGGTCGATGATGCGCTTGGCCTCGCGCGGGTTCTCGTCCAGGAAGGTCGCCAGCGCCTCGCCCAGCACGGCCGAGACGATGCCCGCCACCTCGGCGTTCATCAGCTT
>CAZSOD010000068.1:15897-18710 GCA_964608255.1 uncultured Ardenticatenaceae bacterium | reverse complement strand
GTGCTGGTCGAGGAAGTGGGCGAGGTCGCCCGCCTCATGTCGCGACTCTACGGCGACCAGAGCTTTAAGTCCAGCGACCAGGGTCGCGACCTGGCCGACGAGTTCGCCGACGTCCTCTTTGTCCTCATCTGCCTGGCCAACCAGACTGGCGTCGACCTGACGGCCGCCTTCGAGGCTACGCTGGCGAAAAAGACCGCGCGGGACCGCGAGCGGCACGCGAATAACCCTAAGCTGAAGCAGGGGGGCGGGGGAGCGGGGGAGCAGGGCTGACCGCGCGTCCCCCTGCACCCCTGCTCCCCTGCTCCCCCGCGTTTGAGAGAGGAGGAGCACATGACAGAAGAACTGCACTTCGACGGCCGGGTCGCCATCGTCACCGGCGCGGGCGGCGGGCTGGGCCGCGCCTACGCCCGGCTGCTGGCCGCGCGGGGAGCCAGGGTCGTCGTCAACGATCTGGGCGGCAGCATGCACGGCGAGGGCGCGGCCCCGACGGCCGCCGACCGCGTTGTGGCTGAAATCCGCGCCGCCGGTGGCGAAGCTGCCGCCAATTACGATTCGGTTGAGGACGGCGGGCGCATCGTCCAGCACGCGCTCGACGCCTTCGGCCGCCTCGACATCGTCATCAACAACGCCGGCATCCTGCGCGACGTCAGCTTCCACAAGATGTCGGACGAGGACTGGGAGAAGATTTACCGCGTCCACCTCTACGGGGGCTACCAGGTGACGCGCGCCGCCTGGCCACATCTACGCGACCAGAGCTATGGCCGGGTCATCATGACCAGTTCGGCCGCCGGCCTCTACGGCAACTTCGGCCAGGCCAACTACAGCAGCGCCAAGCTCGGCCTGCTCGGCCTGGCGCAGACGCTGGCCGCCGAGGGGCAGAAGCGCAACGTCCTCGTCAACGCCATCGCGCCGCTGGCCGGGTCGCGCCTGACCGAAACCATCCTGCCGCCCGACCTCGTCGCTGCGCTGCGGCCGGAGTACGTCGCCCCGCTCGTCGCCTGGCTCTGCCACGAGTCCTGCGCCGACACGGGCCACACCTTCGAGGTCGGCGCGGGCTGGGTCGCCCGCGTCCGCTGGCAACGCAGCCGTGGCGCGTTCTTTCCCCTCGGCGACGAACTCACGCCCGAGGCCATCGCCGCCCGCTGGGCCGACGTGACCGAATTCGATGACCCCACCTACCCGACGACGCCGATGGATTCGTTTGCGCCGGTGGTGGAGAACTTGCAGCGCAAGGTGGAACGACGGCCGACCGCCGACGACCGACCACAGCCGGACACTGCACTTTCACCCGGTCCCGGCGGCGGTCGGCGGTCGGCCGTCAGCGGTCCGCTCGACGCCATCGGCTACGAATTCGCCCCTGTTACGACGAGCTACAAGGAGAACGACCTGAGTCTCTACGCCCTCTCGGTGGGCGCGGCGGCCGATCCGCTGGACGCGGCCGAACTGCCCTTCGTCTACGAGCTAGCCCGCGACGGCTTTCGCGCCCTGCCGACGTTCGCCGTCACCTTTCCGTTCGCCCTGTTGTGGCAAATCACCGCCGTGCCCGGGCTGCGCTTCAATCCGGCGTTGCTGCTCCACGGCGAGCAGCGCGTCGAACTGAGTCGCCCCTTGCCGACCAAAGCCACCGTCACCCACCGGGCGCGCATCGCCGACATCTACGACAAGGGCTCAGCGGCGCTGGTGCTGCTCGACGTGCGCAGCTACGACGAGGCGGGCGAGGAACTGGCTTTCAACCGCTCGTCGCTGTTCATCCGGGGGATGGGCGGCTTCGGCGGGGAGCGCGGGCCGTCCAGCGCCGCGTTTATCCTGCCCGACCGCGCTCCCGACGCGACGGTTAGCCAGCAGACGACCGCGAATCAGGCGCTGCTCTACCGCCTGTCGTCGGGCGACGCCAACCCGCTGCACGCCGACCCGGCGTTTGCCGCGGCCGGCGGCTTCGACCGGCCCATCCTGCATGGGTTGTGCACCTTCGGCTTCGCCGGGCGGGCCGCGCTGCGCGCCTTCGCCGGCAACGACCCGGCTCGCCTGCGGGCCATCCAGGCGCGCTTTACGAAGCACGTCTTCCCCGGCGAGACGATTGTAACTGACATGTGGGCGACTAATGACGGCCGCGTCCTCTTCCAGAGCAGGGTTGCCGAGCGAGACGAGATCGTCCTGTCCCACGGCGTGGTGGAGTTGAACGGGTAGGAGGCTGAAATGGAAACGCTCGATCTTCGCAAGCAATATAAGCACCTCTACCAGCCCTCGGCCAAGAAGGTCGAAGTGGTGGACGTGCCGCCGTTGCAGTTCGCCATGGTCGACGGCGAGATCCCGCCCGGCGGTCAGGTGGGCGAGACGCCCGACTTCCAGGAGGCGGTCGGCGCGCTCTACGGCATCAGCTACACGCTCAAGTTCATGCTCAAGAAGCGGATCGATAACCCCATCGACTACCCGGTGATGGCCCTTGAGGGGCTGTGGGGCACGGCGTCGGGCATGTTCGCATTCGGCGCGCCGGATACGTGGCTCTATACGGCCATGATCATGCAGCCGGAAGTCATCACGCCGGAGTTGTTCGCGGAAGCGCGGGCGCAGTTGTTCAAGAAGAATCCCGGCCCCGGCCCGGCGCGGCTGCGGCTGGAGACGTTCCACGAGGGGCGCTCCATCCAGGTGATGCACATCGGCCCCTACGCCGACGAGCCGGCGACCCTCGCTCGCATGGACGCCTTCGCCGCCGAGAACGGCCTGACGCTCCACGGCCGCCACCACGAGATCTACCTGGGCGACCCCCGCCGCGCCGCGCCGGAGAAGATGAAGACGGTGTTGCGGCATCCGGT
>CAZSOD010000068.1:0-15797 GCA_964608255.1 uncultured Ardenticatenaceae bacterium | reverse complement strand
TCAGTGGTCAGTAGGTCAGTGGTCAGTGCCTGTGGTTAAGCAGCCCTGGAACCTGGCCCCTGGAACCTGGCCCCTATCCTGGCGGCGGTCGGCGGTCGGCCGTCCGCGGTCGTTCGGAGAACACCATGCGCGTCGAGGATATTCGCGATCTGTTCGCCTACAACGCCTGGGCTAACGGGCGAATTCTGGCCGCGGCCGAGGGGATCGGCGACGCGGAGTATACGGCTGTCGTCCCCGGGCTGAGCCACGGCAGCATCCGGGCCACGCTCGTCCACACCCTGGCGGCGGAGATCGTCTGGCGGCAGCGCTGCCTGAAGAGCCTCTCGCCCGACCGGCTGCTGGGCGAGGCCGACGCGCTGACCTTCGACGCCCTGCGAGCGCGCTGGGCGGTGGCGGAGGCGGCGCTGCAAGTCGGGCTGGCGCGGCTGTCGGACGAGGCGCTGGTCGAGACGCTCGACTACCGGACGACCCGCGGGACGCCGATGCGCGACACGCGCTGGAAGCTGCTCGTCCACGCCCTCAACCACGGCACGCAGCACCGCGCCGAAGCGGCCGTGGCCCTGACCGCGCTCGGCCGTTCCCCCGGCGACGTGGACTACATCATCTACCTTCGGCAGAAATAAAGAGGCTCACGCCAAGACGCGAAGACGCAAAAGGCGCAAAGGAAACCTCGGTCTTGTCCTTTTGGATTCTTTACCCCCTCGGCGCCAGCCTCTTACTCGTATGCCAGCGTTTCGCGGACGCTGATCCGGGCCGCCGACCAGGCGGGCAGCAGGCTCGATAGCGCCGCGATGACGACGACGATGACGATCCACATCAGCGGCGCGCGCCAGTCGAAGCCATAGCTGAGCGGCCGTTTCAGGAACGCCATGCCCACCGCGTAGGACATCAGCCGGCTCATGGGCTGCGCCAGGACGAGCGCCCCGGCCCACGACATCAACCCCACGGCCACGCCCTCGGCCACCACCAGGCGCATCACCGCGCCGTTCGATGCGCCGATGGCCCGCATGACGCCGATCTCCCGCCGCCGCTCCAGCACATTGATGCTCATCGTCCCCATCAGCCCCAACCCGCCGACCGTGCCCAGCAGGAAGGCCATAACCAGCAGAATGACGGTCAGGAGGTTGAACCGCTCGCCGAAGATGCGCCGGTCTTCCGCGCCGGTGCGCGTCGAGCGCACTTCGATGCCCGCCGCCGCCAGCCGCGCCTCGACCGCCGCCAGCGCCGCCGCCTGTGTCGCCGCGGCGTCGTCCACCGTCTGGAGACGCACGGTGTCGGCGTGGTCGTGCCGGCCCACCACCCGCGCCAGTTCGGTGGCGTCGACGTGGACCAGCGACGGGACGATGGGCGGCTGGAAGGTGCGCTGCACGCCGATGATCGTCCAGTCCGTCTCCTCGTCGCCGAGGCGCAGGCGCAACCGGCCGCCCAGCCGCAGGCCCGGTTCCGCGTCCAGCAGCGGCTGTGTGACGATCACCGCGCGGCCGTCGCCCGGGGCGAGCCAGCGCCCGGCGATGATCGTCGGGCGGAACTGGCGCGAGTCGAGCGGCAGGCCGTTGACGATCACGCTGTCGCCCTCGGTCCCGTCCGGCCGCAGCAGGACGCCGGAGCGCACGATCCAGTACTCGGCGTCGGCTACGCCGGGCAGGCCGCTCATCAAGCCGGCCAGGCGCTCGACGCGCTGCGGCGTGGTCAGTTGCACCTGGACATCGGCCGACTGCTCGGCCAGCGTCTCCTCCAGCGTGCGGTAGAGCGAGCCGCGGACGCTCCAGACGGTCATGAACATGGCCCCGGCGAGCATCAGCGCCAGCAGCGTCCGCGCCAGACGGCCCTTGCGGCGGAAGACGTTGCGTAGCGCCAGGCGCGCCGGCCGCGAAAGGGGTGTGTGGGCCTGGGCCCGGATGAGCGCCCGCTCCAGCCGCCCCGCCCCACCTGCTTGCCCTTCCAGCCCGTAGTCGCTCATCGCCTCGCGGACAGTGACGCGCGTCCCGCCGCGGATGGGCGCCAGGGCGGCGGCCAGCGGGACCAGCAGGCCGACGACGACTTCGATTGCCAGCACCGACGGGACGAGCCGCACCCGGTCGAGGTCGAAGTTGAGCTGCCCGGCGATGAAGCGCGAGTAGGCGTGGGCTCCCAGCACACTGAGCGGCACGGCGATGATGACGGCGGCCACGCCGAAGATAAGCGCCATGCGCAGGTAGATGCCGGCGATCTGTAACCGGCGGCCGCCCACAGCTTTCATCACGCCGATTTGCCGCGTCTGCTGGAGGAGGATGGCGACGATGACGTTGACCGCCAGCAGCACGCTGAGCAATAGCGCCAGAATGCCCATGACCGTCATGATCAGAATGATCGCCGGCAGGAAATCCTGGACGAAGTGCTTGCCGGGTTCGGGCACCTGCGTCCACAACACCGGGTGGCCGTCGCGCTCCAGCTTGTCGGCCACGCCGGCGGCAACGGTCTGGATGTGGGTCTTGTCCAGCGGGCGCTCGGCGACGAGCAAGTGCAGCTCGTTGTAGCCGCGGGGAAAGCCGAGCCACTCCAGCGTGTCGGCCGCGACGTAGCCGTAAGGAACGCCGGTGATCTGCGCCGGGGCCTGGTTCATGTCGTGGGTCAGCCCGGCGATGGGCAGGCGGCGCGTGTCGCCCGCGTCCGTCTCCAGCCACAGATCGCCGTCCAGGGCTAGCCCGGTCTGCCGCAGGGAGTTGCGCTCCAGCAGGATAGCGTGGTCGGGTGGCGGCCACGCGCCGCGCCACGGCCGCACGACGTCAACCTGGCTGTTTTCGTAGTCGTCCAGCGCGTAGAGCTTCAGATCGCGCCACTCGCCGGCGGCGTCGCGGTAGCGAACGGTGGCGGCGAAGCGGCCGTCGGCCGCGCCCACGCCGGGCATGCGCTCCACGCTAGCGACCATTTCGTCGTCGAAGGGGACGGCGGTATGGAGCGTGGCGCTGGCCGGGTGGACGGCCATATAGCGCGCGGGCAGCTCCGTGGTAATGAGGTTGCGCGTGCCCAGGATAACGCCGAAGGTGAACAGGCCGACAGCGATGGAGAGGATAACCAGGAGCGTGCGCGTCTTCTGCCACCAGAGGTCGCGGAGGGCTTTGCGCCAGCGGAGGGAGGGGGTGAAGCGCAGGGGCGCAGAGGCGTGGGGGCGCGGAGGGGAAGGGGCGGCGACGGACATGGCTGGCGATGCCGCGCCCGATTGCGCTCCTGGTTGTTGGTCAATTGTCATGGCGCGCCGCGTTCCTCGCTGACTTGATTCGCGACGACTTCGAATGCGCCCCGCGCGGCGTCATCATCGTCAAGGGCAAGGGAGAGATGAAGGTCTGGCAAGTGCTGCGGGCGGTGCCCGCGGCTACAGCGTAATCACCTGATCGGGCATATTCCCCGCCAGAGCCGCGTAGAGGTCGGGGAAGCAGCCCACCTGCACGCCCTCGACCACGTCCACGACGCGGCAATCGCCCGGCTCGGTGCGGCCCATGCCCTTATCGTCACACCAGCGCGCCTCGCCTTCGGCCAGCCCCCGCTCCAGCGCGCACATGTCGCACATCATGAGCAGGATGCCCTTCTCGGCCGCCACCTTCGCCAGCCGCTCGCCGATGGGGTCGCCGCGGCGCAGGACGAAGGTGTTGTCGTCGAAGAAGAACATCCCGGCGACCTCAACGCCGTGGGTGCCGGCTTCGAGCTGGGGCAAGATCATCTTGCCGAGCTTGTAGCTGGCCGAGCGCGGCAGGGCGAAAACGTAGGCGACTTTCATTGTTTCTCCTCTGACTAGCGATAGCATCAGGCATTCGAATTAACGAACAATACCGCATCCATCTTGTCCGGCAAAACGACGGCCCAGGCGAAGTCGAGATCGTTGACTATCATTAGCGACGACAATCTGGAGAGAGTTATGGTGCGCGTTCCAACCCATCGGCCGCCTACCCATCCGGGGGAGATGCTGCTGGAGGAGTTCCTCACGCCGCTAAACATCACGCAGCGCGAACTGGCCGGCGCTATCCGTGTTCCCTACCAGCGCGTCAACGAGATCGTCAACGGCCGCCGCGGCGTCACCCCGGCCACCGCGCTGCGTCTGGTCCGCTTCCTCGGCACGTCGCCCGCCTTCTGGATGAACCTCCAGTTGCGCTGGGACCTGTATCACGCCCAACAGTCAGAAGCGGAAGTCTTGCAGCGCATCGAGCCGCGGGCTGCGGCTGGCGTCGTTCGTTCAAGTTAAGCCGCCCCACCCGGCTAAGAAGAAACCACAGAGTACGCAGATTCAAGATGAATCTGCGTAATCTGCGTAATCTGTGGTTTCCCCTCTTCCCTACCTCGGCTTCGACACCACCGGCAGGAACAGCCGGATGTCGTCGGCCGGCACGCCGCTCAGGTAGAGGGTGATGCTCGTCTCGCGGATGACCTCGCCGGCTCCGTTCAACAGTTCGGCGCGAACCACCACCGGGCCCTGGCCACCCGGCGTCTTGACAAACGTCGCCTTCAACTGGCCCTGGGCGTTGGTCGCCCCCTCGAACGTATTCGTCTGCGGGTCGGCGCCGTTGATCTTGCCCTGGTCGCCAGCATCGTCGCTGACGATGAGGCGCACCGTCTCGCCCTTGGCCGGCTGACCCTCCGTGTCGCGCACGGTGACTGTCAGTTGCGACTGGTTGGCCGCGCTCAGGTCGATGGTCGAGGCGGTCAGCTCGAGAGTGTCGGCCGTCGGTGCGGCGATGAGCACTGTCGTCTCGGCCGTTAGCCCGCCCTCGCCGATGGCGCTGATCGTCGCCACGCCCGGCGAGCCGCCGGCGTGGAAGATGACGCGCAGGCGGCCGTCCTCGTAGTTGCCGGTCGGCAGCTCGACCGTGCCCTTGGTGGCCGTGATCTCGCCATTGAACGGCCCGGACGTGCCGATGATCTGCCCCAGGTCGTCGAAGAGGACAAGCGTCAGTTCCAGCGAATCGCCAGGCGGCAGCGGCTTCACCTGCCGGTTATCGAACGCCAGCGCCGCCGGCGGCCGGAACAGGCGCACTGTCGCGCTCTCGGAGGCGGTGATGGCCCCCTCCTCAAGCTCGGTCATCGTCAGCCCGATCTCGCCCGACTCGCCGCGCAGATCAGGGCCAAGCGCCTTGCTGACGTAGGCGAAGACAGGCGTCGTCGTCTGCCCCGGGATACAGATGCTCGGCGCTTCGGGCGAGAAGAGGTCCCAGCCGGGGGGCGTGGTGAAGTCAATCGCGTAGCAGCGTTGGCCGGAACTCAGATTCTCGACCCAGAAGGTCAGTTCGACCGGGGTGCCGTAGTAGCCCTCCTTAGCGAGCGACTGCCAGATGTAGAGCGGCTGGAAGTTGAACGGCGCGGGGTCGTTGCGCTTGAAGGCCACGCCGCCGGTCGTGCCCTCGACCCACAGATAGGCCGCGCCCGCGCCGGTCGGCGCGAACGGCCCGGAGCCGAAGCGACCGTCGCCGGCCGCGCCGTCGTTGTGGTTGCCGTCGTCGAACAGGGTGAACGGGTCCCCGAAAGCCGCGCCGGCCGGCGTCTGGAGCCAGGCGTCTAGCCGCCCGTTGTCCGTCACCCGGCCCAGGTCGAGCAGGAAGCTATGGCTGCCCTTCAGGGCGATCGTGTGCGGGTCGGGGCTGCTGGCGCGCAGGTCGCTGGCGGCCAGGGCGTTGAACGAGAACGTGCCGCCGCCGCTGGGGCCGACACCGACGACGGCGGTGTAGACGCCGCTGCGGCCGTTGGTGTTCACCTGCACAAACTGCACCATCCGGTCGCCCGGCTTGCTGTCCATCGTCAGGCACTTGACGTTGGCCGTATCGGCGCAGTTGACCGGCGAGCCGTCAGGATAGCTGACGCTCAACGGCGCAAACGTGCCGCTGTAGCCCGTCTGCAGGAAGATGACGCTGCCGATGAGCGGGTCTACATCCACGTCGTAGATCTTCGTCGGTTGCGGCGGCGCGGGGGTGAACTTGTAGCCCATGTCGTCGGTCGCGCCGCTGAAGTCGTTCTGGCTGACCAGCACCTTGCTCGCCGGGACGAGGAACGACTCCTCCAGACTGATCTCGGAGGTCGCCGCCTCGTTGCGCACATCATCGTAGAGGAAGCGAATCTCGCCCGTCTGGAAATTGAGCCACGCCTGATAGGCCCGGTAACCGGTGTCGCCCGGCCCGTAGAGGCCGATGCCCTGAGTGGAGATGATGTGCCACTCGTTCAGGCCGAAGTTCGCCGTATAGACGTGAACCTGGGGGCCATTTTCGTCCGGACTCGCCGGCCGCCGGTTGGGATCGCTGATATAGGCCCACTTCAGGTCGCTGTACAGGAGGTTGAGGTAAGGATAGGTCAGTGGGCAGAAGTCGGGATTGGCGAGGGTGCAGGGATCCATGTTGATGTAGCCGTCCTCGCCCACCCGCACCTGGGTCGTCGGGTCGCCGTAGAAGTTGAACGGCTGCGGCAGCGTGAGCAGCTTGCCGTCGCTGAAGAGTTGGCCCTGATCCTGCCCCAGCGATTCGGCCGGGAACCACTGGTACTCCCACGACTCCAGCCGGTCCCAACGATAGGTGTAGACGTTGCTCACGTAGTCGCTCCAGCGGCCGGCCCCCGCGGTGTGGCTAAGCTGAGCCCGCACCACATCGACGGCGTTGGCGAGCTGGTCGGGCGCGACGTAGATGAACTGGCCGCCGCTGAGCAGCGAGGTCAGCATGTAGGGGACGATGCCGCTGGGCTGCGAGCCGTCGGCGGCGAGGCTCAGATAGGTGCGCTCCGCGCCGGAGACTTCGGGCGGCTTGCGCGCCGGGGAGCCGCAGCCGCCGAGCAGAACGATGGAGGCGGTCAGCCGCCGCTCGTTGAGCTTCAGCCGCATCTGCTCCGGCGTCAGCGAGTCGGCGCTGTCGCCGTCGGTGTAGAGCCACGCCTGGCCGTCGAACTTGTCGGTGATGGCCTGCGACAGCGCGCCGAGGCCCGGCACGGGGCAGCCGGCGTCGGGGCCGTTGGCGACGAGGCCATTGACGGCGGGCATGATCTGCGGCGCGAAAAACTTGCCCTGCACCAGAGGCGCGACGGCCGAACTACCGGCATCGAAGGTGTAGATGTTGAACTCCGTCCCCTGCGGCCGCGGGGCAAGGTCGCTGACCTGCTCGCCGATGATCGTCTTGACGGTGTTGATCTTCGGCGCGCCGGGCGGGCCAGCCATGCTGGCGCTGCGGTCGACGACCATCGTCACCTGGTTCCACCAGCGGAAGTCGAGCGGCGGCGCGGCCAGCGGGGCGGCGGGCGCGGCCGGTTGTTCACCCACGGGAACGTTGGCCGCGGCCGCCAGCGGGATGGCCGGCAGAGAGGCCAGGGTGATGTTGGCGTTCTGCACGATGGTCGCCGCCGTGGCCGCGTTGGTCGGCAAGCCCTGCTTGCGCCAGACTTGCAGGAAGCGGCGCAGGTCGCACTGGGTGTTGCCCTGGAAGTCGCCGGTGGCGTAGACCTGCTGGACGGCGGCGTGGCCGTGGTTGACCGTGTCGCTGCCGTCGTTGGCCGCGTCGGCAAAGTCCCACAGCAGGGCGGCGACCGCCCCTTCGTCCCGGTCGGTGGCCGTCACGGCGCGCATGTTCTCCAGATCGACCGTCGGGCCAGACGGGTCGACGTAGAAGCGGACGGAGGCCGAGCCGGGCATGGCCTGGCGGGCGACGCTCTGGAAGTAGTCGGGGTAGCCCTCGCCCCAGGCCAGCCGCGGGCCGTTCACGCCATTGTTGACGCCCGGCAGCGTGTGCGCCCCGCCGGGGTTCTGATAGCAACTGAACTGATTGTCGGCGAAATGGCCCCACTCGTGGATGATGACCGAGTCGTCCCAGTGGTCGGTGCTGGAGGGGTCGTCGGCGATGACCATCGTCGTCGAGGGCTGGTTGTAGAAGGAGCCGGTGCGCCCCTTGCCGCCCTGCCACATCACGGTGACCGTGCGGTCGAAGGCGGGCGAACTGGTCGCCGCGTCGTTCCAGCCTCGCCAGCCCCAGTAGATGGCGTCGGCGATGTTGAAGACCGACGCCTGCGCCTGATTCAACCGGTAGACGCTGAGGTCGAAATCGACCGTGCCGCCCTCCGAGTCGATGGTGCCCGAATCCCAGCAGTACAGCTCGCGGTCGTCCTCGTTCTCGATGCGGGCGATGAAGTTATTGCCGTCGCGCACCTCGGCGCAGACGCGGAAGTAGAGTTCCAGCTCGTCGTTGAGGAAGCCGTCGTCGTCGCAGAAGCTGAAGTTGAAGCGGCCGTTGGCGTCGGTGACGGTGTGGCCGTAGGAGTCGTCGGAGAAGGTGTCCTCCTCGCGCATCTCGACCAGGATGTGGTGGACGGGCACGGCCGAGCCGGTCTGGTCGGTATAGACGCCATTGTAGAGGGGTGGGGTTCCGGGCGGCAATCCAGGCTCCGGCACGACGACGGCCGAGGGCATCTTGTTCTCGCGCGACAGCAGGCCGGTGACGTTGAAACAACCGTCGGCGGCGCGGCCGGAACCTCCGGCCAGCGCCGACTTGTCCACGGTCGGCCGGTCGGCGGGCGGCGCGTAGACGGGCGTGCGCGGGTCGAGGTCCGTGACCGTGGGCCGGTCACCGACGGTGAAGAACAGCACGCCCAGCGCGGCGAGCGTCCGCCCCGGATCGGCGGCGTAAAACGCTTTGGCCTGAACGGCGTAGACCCCCGCGGCGTCGAAGCGCGCGTGGCGGGTGATGGTGGTGGTCTGGCCGGAGGCAACGGGGCCAAGTTGCTCCAGCGCCGGCCCGTCGAGCGTCCCCCCATCGGGCAGCGACCACTCGACGTAGAGTGCCGGCGCGGCGCGCAGGGGGCGGGCGCTGAGGGTCAACGTTACGACGCCGCCGGGCGCGGGCGGCGCGTCGGCCGTCAGGGTGACGTCGATGCCGTTGTAGGGGCCGCCGGCGCGGTCGACGAGGTCGGGGGCCGGCTGGGCGTCGACCGGTCGGGCCACGGCGGGCAAAAGGGCCGCGACTAGAACCAACAGCGCGAACGGAACGAAGCGAGCCTGCTGTCTCATGTTGTCTCCGCGCTCCCCCGAGCGTCTGCGGTTGTCAAACAGGCGGTCGCGCCGCCTGGGGGCGGTGGCATCGCCCGGAGGCGATGGGCCACGTCGCGTGGCGGCGTTGGCGGGCAAATACTAGCACGGGCGGCAAGGAGAATGCAAACCGCGCTGCCGATGAACTGGCCGGGATTTCAACCCCGGAGAGGGAAGGCAAAGCCGGCATGTGCAGCCAGCCTTGCCCTCCATGTCAGCGGACTTGCGGAACTATTGCGGCACGCCGAAAATCGCTGGCAGGAACGCTCCCCCCGGCGGCGCACTCAGCCGCAGGACGAGGCTCGTTTCGCGGACAACCGCCCCGGCGTCATCGAGCAGTTCGGCGCGCACGACCACCGTTCCGGCCGCACCAGGCGTCTTGGTGAACCGGGCCTTCATCTGCCCAGCGGAGTTGGTCGCGCCCTCAAAAACCTCGTCGCCGCCAAAGGTGCCTTTCGTGCCGTCGTCGTTGCTCACGCTGAGCCGGATAGTTCGTCCGGCCATCGGCTGCCCGGAACTATCGCGCAGCGTGACTGTCAGGTTTGAAGTAGTAGCATTGGCCAAGTCGGCCGGCGCGGCGAGGATTTCCAGCGAGTCGGCGGCGGCCGGGGCGATCAGGACAGTCGTTGTCGCTGTCATGTTGGCCATGCGGGCCCTGATCGTGGCGATGCCAGGCGTGTTTCCGGCGGTGAAAATGAGCTTCAGCCGCCCGTCTTCAAACATACCTGTCGGCGCGTCCAGGGTTCCCAGCGTTGCCGACAGTTCTTGAGCGTCGAAGGGGCCGTTAAAGACGGCTGCCTGCCCCAGATCATCGACCAGGCGCAGCGTCAACTCCAGCGTGTCTGTCCCGTTGGGGCGCAACGGCGCGGTCTGTCGATTGTCAAATTCCATCGCCGCCGGGCGGCGGCTCAGCGCCAGCCGCGTGCTGGCCGTTCCGCTGATGCTGCCTTCGTATACCTCGGTCATTGTGAAGCCGACGTCGGCTATTTCGCCGCGCGAGTCGGGCGTCAGGCTCCGGCTGACCCAGGCATAGGGCGAAACCGACTCGCCCGGCGCGAGGCAGATGGAGTCGCCCGTGAAGAGCGAATCGGCCGACCAACCGTCGGGCACGGTGAATTCGGCGTAGTAGCAGTGTTCGACCGTATCCTGGTTCAGAGCGTGAAACGTCACGGTCGTGCCGCCGGGGTAGTAGTCCTCCCGGTATGGCTTGTTCGCCCAGACCTGGAGCGGCTGGAAATTGTACGGCACGGGGTCCGAGCGCTGGAATTCAGCCCCGTCGATGACACCCTTCACCCAGAGATAGGCCGCCCCAGAACGCGGCGGTGAGAAGGTCTGCGAGCCGAAACGCCCATCGCCGGCCGCGCCGTCGCCGTGCGCGCCATCGTCGTACAGCGTGAACGTCGCGCCGAAGCTCTTCCCCGCGGGCGTCTGCAACCAGCCATCCAGCGCGTTGCCGGCAACCGGGCGGCCGAGGTCCACGATGAACGTCTGGTCAGCCAGCGACAGCGTGTGACGGCCAGGGCTGGAGGCTTGGAGGTCGCTGGCGGCCAGGGCGTTGAACGAGAACGTTCCACTGCCGCTAGGCCCTACAGCCACCGTCGCCGTGTAAACGCCGCTCTCGCCGTTGGTGTTCACCTGCACAAACTGCACCATCCGGTCGCCCGGTTTGTTGTTCATCGTCAGGCAACGCACGTTGGCGGCGTCATTACAGTCAACCGGCGCGCCGTTGGGGCGGGTGACGGTCATGGGGGCGAAGTCGCCGCTGTAGCCGGTTTGCAGGAACACGACACTCTGGATGAGCGGATCCACGTTCACGTCGTAGACGCGCGTCGGCTGCGGCGGCGCGGGGGTGAACTTGTAACCCATGCCGCTGGTCGCCCCGCCCAGATCGTTCTGGCTAACAACGACGTTGCCGGCTTTGAAAAGGACCGTGTCGTTCTCCAGGCCGATGAACGCCCCGCCCGCTTCATTGCGAAGCTTGTCATAGACAAAGCGAATTTCGCCGGTGACGTAGTTGAACCAGACCTGGAAGCCGCGGTAGTCGTAATCGCCGATCTGCGGGTCGGGGTTATAGTCGGCAATGCCTTCGGTGGACACGATATACCACTGGAAGGCATAGTTGGTTGTATACGCGTGCACCTGGTAGCCGTCCTCGTCGGCCGCCGCCGGCGCTTCCGGCGACAGCCGCGGGCCGGTGCCGACGAACTTCCAGTCTAGATTGGCATAGAGCGGGTTGACGAACTTCTGCGTGAAGTCCGGGCAATCGGGGAACGTCACGCACGGGTTCATGCGGATGAAGCCGTCCAGGTATAGGTCCAGGGTTGTTTGGGCGGTACCATAAAACGGAATGGGGGCCGGCGGCGTAAGACGCAGCGGCGTGTCCTCCCGCTGGAACTGGCCGGCGTCCTGACCCAGGTCCCGGGGCATCCAGCTATATTCCCACGGCTCCAGTCGATCCCAGCGATAGGTGTAAACGTTGCTGACGTAGTCGCTCCAGCGGCCGGCGCCGGCGCTGTGGCTCAGCTGGGCGCGGACGATGTCTACAGCATTGGCTAGCTGGTCGGGGGCGACGTAGATGAACTGCCCACCGCTCCCCAGCGCGGTCAGCAGGTAGGGAACCATGCCTGTCGGCTGGGAGCCGTTGGCGGCCAGGTCAAGGTAAGTTCGCTCCGGGCCGGTGACGTTCGACTGCTTGGCCGGCGGCGTGCTGCACCCGCCCAGCAAGACGATCGACCCGCGCAGCCGGCGCTCGTTGAGCGCCTGGCGCAATGGCTCCGGCGTTGTGAAGCCGAACTCGTCGCCGTCGGTGTAGAGCCACACCTGCCCGTCGAATTTGTCGGCCGCGGCCAGCGAGAGGGCGTTCAAGCCGTTGACCGTGCAACCCGCATCCTCGCCCGTCGCCGCCAGCGCGTTGACCGCCGGCAAGATCTGCGGCGCGAAGAAGCGCCGCTGGAACACGGCCGACAGCGGCGTATCGGCATCGAAGGTGTAGAGGTTGAACTCCACGCCGCGCGGGCTGGGCGCCAGGTCGTTGACCTGCTCCCTGATGATCGCCTTGACCGAGTTGATCTTCGGCGTTCCCGGCGGCTGGGCCATGCTGGCGCTGGTATCGACGACCATCGTCACCTGGTCCCACCAGCGCCCTGCCAGCGGCGGCGCGGCCAGCGAGCTGCGGGGCGCGAGATCGCCTTCGGCCGCTTGCGTCGGGGTGGGCGGGGCGGTCGTCGTCAGCAGATTGAGCTGCACGTTTTGCGTCACCGCGGCGGCGGTTGCCGCGTCGGCCGGCAAGCCCAGCTTACGCCACATACCCAGGAAGTAATTCACGTCACAGTTGAGCGTGGCTTTGAAATCCGGGGCAGCATAGGCGCGCTGGATGGCGGCGTGGCCGTGGCTGACCGTGTCCTGACCGTCGTTGGCGCTGTCGAAGAAGTCCCACAGCATGGCGGCGATGGCCCCCTCATCCCGCTCGCTGGCCGTCACCCCGGACATGTTCTCCAGATCGACCGTCGGGCCGTCGGGGTCTACATAGAACCGGACCGAGTCGGTGCCGGGCATGATGCTGCGCGCCGCGCTCTGGTAGTAGTCGGGATAGCCCTCGCCCCAGGCCAGCCGCTGCCCGGCAAAGCCGTTGTTCATCCCCGGCAGGCTGTGGCTACCGCCGGGGTTCTGGTAGCAACTGAACTGATTGTCGGCAAAGTGGCCCCACTCGTGGATGATCACCGAGTCGTCCCATTCGTCGCGGTTGGAGGGATCGTCGGCGATGACCATGGACGTCGAATCATCAGAGTAATAGGAACCGTCCTCGCCTCGGCCGTCCTGCCACCAGACCGTGACCGAGCGGTCGAAGGCCGGCGATTGGGTGGCGTTGGCGTTCCAGAACCGCCAGGCCCAGTAGACCGCCTCAGCGATGTTGAATACCTTGGCCTGGGTGGAGTTGATGTCATAGGACTGGAGGTCAAAATCGACGTCGCCGCCGCCCGATTCGAGCACCGGGGAATCCCAGCAGTAGAGATTGCGGGAGTCCCATTCCCGCACCTGGGCGATCAGGCTCGATCCGGCGCGCACCTCGGCGCAGACGCGGTAATACAATTCCAGTTCGTCGTCCAGCACACCGTCGCCATCGCAGAAGTTGAACGTGAAGCGGCCGAGATCGCCGGTGACAGTATGGCCGTAAGAGTCATCGGAGACAGAGTCTTCCTCGCGTAGTTCCACGACCACGTTGCGCACCGGCACGGCCGAGCCGGTCTGGTCGAGGTATACGCCCCGGTAGCGAGGCACGGGGCGCGGCGGAACATCGTTGATCGGCACGGCATAGGGCAGCTTGTTGGCCCGCGCAATCGTGCCGCTGACGTTGAAGCACGGGTCACCGTCGGCCGACTGGATGCCGGCCCGCGCCGTGCGAGACTTGTCGATGGTTGTCCGCGCCGGCGGCGCCTGGTAAGCCACCACGCGCGGGTCAAGATCGGAAGCCACCGGGTCGTCCGGCCGCACGGTGAAGAACAAGACGCCCGTCGCCGCCAGCGAAGTGGCATCGTTGGGGAAGTAGCGGGCGCGGGCGCGCACTTCGTAGACGCCCTCGCTGGCGAAGAGGACGCGTCGGGTGGCGGTCGCGCTCTGGCCGGCGGTCACCGGGCCGAGGGAGCCGGTCAGCGGGCCGTCAAGCAGCGTGCCGCCATCGGGCAGTTCCCACTCCACAACAAGGTCAGGCGCATCGCGCAGGGGGCGAGCGGTCAGGGTTAAGGTGACCGCCGCGCCGGGCGTGGGCGGCCTGTCGGCCGCTAGTGTAACCGAAACGCCGTTGTAGAGGCCGCCAGCTTCATCGACTAGAACAGCGGGCGCGCCGGCAGTTCCCCGGGCACGCGTGGCGAAAACCGCGGCGACGAGCAGGCCAACCAATCCGACCAGGCGAAGACGTCTCATAATTACTCCTCATGGCGTAGGTACCTGAGCAAACGTACCCAGGTATTACTGCGCCGGGGAGTATAGCAGAGAGCGTTCGCGGCGTGGTCACGCAAAACGTTACAGAACGGGCAAACTTACCTTACCCCACCACCGGCAACTCAATCGCCCGCTTCCCCCGCCGCTCGCCGACGCTCGTCACCGGCGGGCACTCCCACGCCTCGGCCGGCGTCTCGCGGCGCAGGTCCTTCAGCTTGGGCAGGATGCCGCAGGCGAAGCAGTGGTGGCGGCAGTCGACGCGAGTCTCCTGCCGCTGGCTCATCAGGTAGTCCTGCGTCAGGAAGCGGCGCGTCACGGCCACGTCGATGTGGTCCCAGGGGAAAACCTCGTCGATCGGCCGCCGCCGGTGGGTGTAGAAGGCCGGGTCGAGCCCCTCTTCGGCCATCGCCTCGTACCAGGCGTCGCGCCGGAAGTGGTCGTTCCAGGCATCGAACTTAGCCCCCTTGCGCCAGGCGCGCTCCACGACCTCAGCCAGCCGCCGGTCGCCGCGGGTCAAGATACCTTCGAAGACCGACTCGTCGGGGTTGTTCCAGCGCAGCTTCAGGCCCGGCCGCCGGAACTCCTCGATCAGGTAGCCCAGCTTGGCGCGAATGTCAGCCATCTCGCCCATCGGCTCCCACTGGAAGGGGGTATGGGGCTTGGGGATGAAGGTGCTGACGCCGACGTTGACCGCCGCCTTGTTGCCGTGGAAGCGCCGCCCCTCGGCCAGCACCTGCCGCGACAGGTCGGCGATGGCCGCCACGTCGTCCATCTCCTCCGTTGGGTGGCCGATCATGAAGTAGAGCTTGATCGTCCGCCAGTCGCGGCGGTAGATCTCGCGCGCCGTCTCCAGCAGTTGCTCGTGGGTCACGTACTTATTGATGACGTTGCGCATCTTCTCCGTGGCCGCCTCGGGGGCCAGCGTGAAGCCGCTGCGCTTGCCGTCGCCCAGGTTGTCCATCAGTTGCGTGCTGACCGTCTCGATGCGCAGCGACGGCAGGGAGATGTTGAGGCCCAGGCCGCCGAAGCGCTCGCCGATTTTCTGCGTCAGTTCCAGCACGTGGGTGTAGTCGCTGGACGACAGCGATAGCAGGGCGATCTCCTCGTAGCCGGTGGCGTCGAGGATGCGCTCCATCGCCGCCAGCACCTCTTCGACCGGTCGCTCGCGCACCGGCCGCGTCACCATCCCGGCGTGGCAGAAGCGGCAACCGCGGGTGCAGCCACGCATGATCTCGATCGGGGCGCGGTTGTGGACCGTCTCAACGAACGGGACGATGAAGTCGGTGACGGGCGGCGGCAGGACGGGCGTGATGGCCTTCACCACCTTCGGCGGCGCTTCGGGCACGGTGGGGGTGATGGCCGCCACCGTGCCGTCGGCGTGGTAGGCCACGTCGTAGAAGCGGGGCACGTAGCAGCCCTGGATGCGGGCCACGTGGCGCAACTGGCTCTCGCGATCCAGGTCGGCCGCAGCGCGCATGGTGGCGATGATCTCCAGCAACACCTCTTCCCCTTCGCCGATGACGAACACGTCGATGAAGGGGGCCATCGGCTCCGGGTTGTAACAGGCATGGCCGCCGGCGACGACGAGCGGGTAGCTGGCGTCGCGGTCGGCCGCGCGCACCGGCAGGCCGGCCAGGTCCATCAGGTTCAGCGCGTTGGTGAAGAGCTGCTCGTAGGGCAGCGAGATGGCCAGCATGTCGAAGTCGCGGATGGGGTGCTTCGTCTCCAGCGAAAAGAGGGGGATGCCGCGGCCGCGCAGGGCGGCCTCCATGTCGTCCCACGGGCAGTAGACGCGCTCGGCCAGCAGGTTGCGGTGCTTGTTGATGATGTCGTAGTGGATCAT
>CAZSOD010000067.1:0-18770 GCA_964608255.1 uncultured Ardenticatenaceae bacterium | reverse complement strand
GGGTGCCGGCGTAGATCATGAACACTTCGTGGTCGAGGCGAATGGGCTGGTACTGGGGCTGTTTCAGCAGCTCCATCAGCCGCTCGCCGCGGGCCAACTGGCGCTGCGTGGCCGGGTCGAGGTCGGAACCGAACTGGGCAAAGGCCGCCAGTTCGCGGAACTGGGACAGGTCGCCCTTCAACGTGCTGGCCGCCTTGCTCATGGCCCGCTTCTGGGCGGCGCTGCCGACGCGCGACACGGACAGGCCGGCGTTGATGGCCGGGCGCTGGCCCGCGTTGAACAGGTCGGTTTCCAGGAAGAGCTGGCCGTCGGTGATGGAGATGACGTTGGTCGGAATGTAGGCCGACACGTCACCCAGCAGCGTTTCGATGATCGGCAGGGCGGTAAGTGAACCGCCGGTGCCGGGGATTTTCGCGACTTCGTACTTATCCTTGGCATCCTCGCCCAGGGCGGCCATACCCTTGTGGATTTCTTCGTCTACCAGATTGCCGAAGTAGACCTTGCCATCGACGCCCTGCGTCTCGGCGGCCACCTTTGTGCCCTTGGGGACGATGATCCACTCGTCGCGCAGGCGGACGGCGCGCTCCAGCAGGGTGCTGTGGAGCGAGAAGATGTCGCCGGGGTAGGCTTCGCGGCCGGGCGGGCGGCGGAGGATGAGCGACATCTGCCGGTAGGCCCAGGCATGCTTGGAAAGGTCGTCGTAGACCACCAAAGCGTCGAGCCCCTGCTCCATGAACTCCTCGCCGATGGCGCAGCCGGAGTAGGGAGCAAAGTACTGGAGCGGGGCGGGGTCGGCCGCGCCGGCCATGACGACCGTCGTGTACTCCATCGCGCCGTACTTCTCCAGCGTGGCCACGACCTGCGCCACCTGACCGGCGCGCTGGCCGATGGCGACGTAGATGCAGAGCACGCCCTGGCCCTTCTGGTTGATGATCGTGTCGAGGGCGATGGCCGTCTTGCCCGTCTGCCGGTCGCCGATGATCAGCTCACGCTGGCCGCGGCCGATGGGAAACATCGAGTCGACGGACAGGATGCCCGTCTGCACCGGCGTGTCCACGCCCTTGCGGGCGACGACGCCGGGCGCGGTGCGCTGTAGCGGGCGGCGCTTGCTGGTGTTGATCGGCCCCTTGCCGTCCAGCGGGTTGCCCAACGGGTCGACGACGCGGCCGATGAGCGCGTCACCAACGGGTACGGAGGCGATGTCACCGGTGGCGCGCACTTCGTCGCCGACTTCGATGGTGGTGTAGTCGCCCATGACAACGATACCGACCGAGTTCGGCTGCAAGTCGAGGGTAATGCCGGCCACGCCGGAGCTAAACATGACCAGTTCGTTGGCGCTCACGTCGGCCAGGCCGCTGGCCAGGGCGACGCCGTCGCCGACGGATGACACCGTGCCGACGCTGCGCGAGCCGACCTTGTGGTCAAAGGTCCTGATCTGCTCCAAAAGGGAGTCTGCGATTCGGGAAAAGTCCGGGGCAAGGGTTGCCATGCGTGTTTCTCCTGGGTCTTTTCAAGCGCAAGGGGGCGGGGGAGCGGGGGAACAGGGGTGAAAAACGTTCACCCCCGCTCCCCCGCTCCCCTGCTCCCTTGCATGCATAAGGGTCATCTTGTCCAGCACACTCAATTCGTCAAACCAGTCACCGTCGACGCGTCCAGCTTGCGGACGACAGCGGCCACTAATTGTACCGCATGATCGTAATCGTCACGATGGATGATGGAGCCGTGGCTGTGGATGTGGCGGGCGGCCACGCCGATGACGACCGTGGGCACGCCCAGCCCGTGGACGTGGATCATGCCGCCGTCGGTGGCCCCGCCGGGCATGGCCGAGAACTGGATGGGGATGTCCAGTTCGGCGGCCGTGTCGATGAACAGGTCGCGCAGCTTCAGGTTGGGGACCATGCGCGCGTCATAGATCATCACCGTCGGCCCCTGGCCCAGCTTGACGCTCGACTCGTGGGGCTTGATGCCGGGCACGTCCCCGGCAATGTCCGACTCGAGGATGATCGCCACGTCGGGGTCAACGGCGCGGACGCTGGTCGTGGCCCCGCGCAAGCCGACCTCTTCCATGACCGTCTGCACGCCGTAGAGGTCGTTGGGGTGGGGCGCGTCCTTCAGGCCGCGCAGCACGTCGATGACCACGGCGCAGCCGACGCGATTGTCGAACGCCTTGGCCAGGTAGGTCTTGGGGTTAGCGAGGACGGCGAAGCGGCTGTCGGGCACGATGGGGTCGCCCAACCGCACGCCGGCGGCCTCGACCTCGGCCCGGCTCGTCGCGCCGATGTCGATGTACATGTCCTTCTTCTCGACCAGCTTGGCGCGCTCATCGGCCGGCAGCAGGTGAGGCGGCTTGGCCCCGATCACGCCCAGCACGTCGCCGCGGCGGGTCTTAATGAGCACGCGCTGGCCGAGGAGCACCTGGTCCCACCAGCCGCCAAGCTGGAGGAACTTGACGAAGCCGTCGTCGGTGACGTGGGTGGTGATGAAGCCGATCTCGTCCATGTGGCCGACGAGCATCACTTTCGGCCCGTCGCCGGGGACGTGGCAGACGAGGCTGCCGAGCTTGTCTTGCGTCACCTCGCCGAGCGGCTCCATGTAGCTGCGGAGGACGGCGCGGACTTCGGCTTCGTAGCCGGGCACGCCGTGGGCGTCGGTGAGGGCCTGGAGGAACTGTTCAGTTTGATCCACGGGCAGTCCTGTAAGAAAGCAAACCACAGATTACGCAGATTTCACAGATTACAGACAGCCAATCCGCGGCATCTGCGTAACCGGCAAGGCTTTCAGCGCTAGTTATGGAAGCGAACGAGCAGGATGGTGGATCGTAGCCCAGCTGTAGGCAATTGTCCAACCTCAACGAGGGAACGTGAAGCACGATCCCGAAACTCTGCTCTGTTTTTTGTGAAGCGCATCACAAGTTGAGGAGGATTGTAGATGATTTGAATAGAAGTTGCCAGATTGGAATTAGCCCGCCCAGATCGAAAGGAATTTGGGCGAGACGCCCAGTGACCGGCTAAACTGACAATAATCGTGCCATCCAAGACCGGCCGAATTAGTGAACCGGCGGCCGGTTCTTCCGATAGGAATTCTTGACGGCGATCTTGCCGCCGCGAAAGGTGAACAGGTCGCAGCCGTTCACCTCGAACCGGGCGCCGTCCCGCCGCGTGCCGGTGAACGTCCATTCCGAGACGCCGCGGTCGCCCACGACGAAGTGGCGGTCGTTCCCCCAGTGGGCGTCGGGAAAGGTCGTCCAAACGTCCACGAAGGCGGCGCGTACCGCTTCGCGGCCGGCAAAATGCTCGCCACAGACGTCCGGCCCGGCCGACGCTTCAAACACACAGTCGTCGGTCATGAACGACATGATCGCGTCCGCGTCGTGGCGATTCCAGGCCGCGGCAAACGCGCGCAATGCGTCGACGGTCACCGGCTCATTCACATTCGACATGGTGAACTCTCCTTATCGGCGTAAGAGGTGAAGCAGCGTCGGCCTTATTCTACCATGTCTCGGCCGCGGTTTGCCCGGGCGCCGTTGCCGGGCTATTGCAAAGTTGAAAAAGAGCCTGATCCCAAGATCGCCAAGGGCGCAAAGAGAGCTGGTTTCTTGGCGTGCTTGGCGTCCTTGGCGATCTTCGCGCGAGGTTCTTGTGCGTCTCGGCTGGCGTGGCAATTGCCAACCCTATTGCCACGCCGTTAGCTGGTTGACGCGCCGGTGGGTTACAATGTGCCGCGGCCGCGCCACCTCGCACATTCCAGCCACCGGCGACCGCAGCGCTTACGAGAAGTTCGGAAACCCAACGGCAAGCCCCCACCGCTCGACGCGACAGGTCAACCCATGAATATCGAATTCGACGGCGACATCTGGTACTGGCGGGGGCCGTCCCCCTTCTACTTCATCACCGTCCCGCCCGACCAGGCCGACGCGCTGAAGACGATAGCGGCGGTCGTGACCTATGGCTGGGGGATGATCCCGGTTCAGGCGCAGATCGGCCGCTCCACGTGGAAGACGTCACTCTTCCCCAAGGACGGCAGCTACGTTGTGCCCATCAAGGCGGCCATCCGGCAGCGGGAGAAGTTGAAGGAAGGGGATCGGGTGACGGTGCGGCTGGACGTGTGAACGCACGGCAGACGCAGCGCGGGCATCCTGATGGGGCTGTTTCAGAAAGCGCCTTCATCATCTCCATGCCTGCCATAGCCTGCACGCCGTTTCCCTGACGACGTGCCTCCAGCGCCGCGCCGGGCTACAATCTGCCCATATGGCCGCACTTCGCGGAGCCGCCACCGGGCGTCGTCGCCTCGCCCCGCTCCTCATCCTGCTCGCGCTCGTCCTGCTGGGCCACTGGCTGCGCGTCCACAACCTCGACGCCTTTAGCTTCTGGACCGACGAGGGACTAACGCCGGAGCGCTCCGGCTACCCTATCGCCCAAATCCTGCGCAACGACATCCTCATCCAGGGGATCGTCACCAAGGACACCCACCCGCCGCTCTACTATCTGATCCTCCACCTGACCCGACAGCTCTTCGGCCTGTCGGACTTCGCCTTCCGCTATCCGTCGGTGCTATTCGGCGTCCTGCTCATCCCGCTGCTCTACCAGTTCGGCCGCCGCCTGGCTCCCTATCCGTTCTGGCGAGGCTTGGGTCGGAGCACAGGGAAGCGGGGGAGCAGGGGAGCAGGGGGGAGAGCAGACGCACACGCCAGAGTAGTATCGACGCGGGGGCGTGGCTTGACCTTCGGCCTCATCGTCGCCCTGCTGGCGGCCGTCAACCCGCTCCAGGTATATTACAGCCAGGAAGCGCGCATGTACACGCTGCTGGCGCTGCTGGCGACGGGGATGAGTTATGTGTTGTGGGGCGCGATAACGACCGCCGCCGGCCGACGGCCGCCGGCCGCCGGAAAAGGTTCCAGGTTCCAGGTTCCAGGTTCCAGGGAAGAGCGTTCTGCCCCTGGAACCTGGCCCCTGGCCCCTGGCCCCTCTGGCGGCCGTCGGCGGTCGGTGGTCCGCGGTCTTCTGCTGTACTCCGCCCTCGCCGCCCTCGCCCTCTACACCCACTACACCGCCGCTTTCCTCATCGCCGCGCAAGCGGTGTTCTGGGCGTGGCTGCTGTGGCGGGTGGGGCTGCGCTGGGTGATTCTGGCCGCGGTTGGGCTGGGCCTCGCGGCCGCCGTGCCGCTCGCCCCCTACACGCTGCCGCGCCTGTTCAGCGGGGCCGAGGCCAACTACTACGCCGTGTCGCCGCTGACAGTGCTGCAAGACGTGGCCCGCTTCTTTCAGTTGGGGTTGACCGTCGATTACGGGCGGCCGCTCATTGTGTTCTTCACCCTGCTCGGCTTAACGCTGGCGCTGCTCGGCCTCTGGGCGGCGCGGACGTGGCCGCGACGGTTGTTGCTGCTTTCGTGGCTCCTCGCCGCCCCCTTGGGCCTTATCCTCGGCTCGGCCCTCTTCAAGCCCATGTACCAGGGTGTGCGCCATATCATGGCCGGTAGCCCGGCTTACCTGTTGCTGCTGGCCTATGGCATATGGGCGCTGTGGACGTGGCTGCCCGTTCCAATAGCGCAATCTGGCAAATCGCGCCGCACACCCCCGCCGCGCGGCGGGTGGGCTCTGGATTCCGATCCCGCCGCGGTCCTGCCCTGGAACCTGGAGCTTGGAGCCTGGAACCGGCCCGCTCGCGCCGCCTTCAACCCCTTCGGCGCCGTCGCCCTCATCCTGCTCCTCCTCGGCGCGGCGCTGTCGCTGGTCGCCCTCTATACCGACCCGGCCTACGTCAAGGACGACTTCCGGGCCATCGTGCGCTTCATCGAAACGCGCGCCGGGGGCAACGACGCCATCGTCTATAACAATGCTGTCCTGCTGCCGCTGCACGAGCACTACCGGCTGCGCCCCGACCTGGCCGTCACCGCCGTGCCTGCCTACCCGCAGTACGCCACCGGCCAGGAGCCGCAACTGGCGGCGCTGGCGGCGCAATACGACCGGCTGTGGTTCGTCACCGACCCCCCGGCCGACGGCCGCGACGACGCCGGCCTCATCCGCGCCTGGCTCGACGCCCACCTGCTCGAAGTCAGCGACCGCCTCTTCCCGGCGCGGACGACGGAGGCGCGGGTGGTCGGCTATGCGACGCCGGCGAAGGGCGGCGGGGGAGCGGGGGAGCAGGGGAGCGGGGAAGCGGAGACTTCCCCTGAAACCTGGAACCTGGAACCTGGAACCGCTGGCCGCGGTCAGCCGTCGGCGGTCGGCGGTCTTTGGGACGGCCTCCCCACCCTCACCGCCGCCGCCCTCGACCGCACGCCGCTGGCGCTGCCGACGCTGTGGGTAGATTTGTGGTGGGCAGGCGAGCGACCCGACAGCGAGACGCAGATCGTCTTCAGCCTGACCGGGCCGGATGGCGCGGAGCACTACCGCCGCGCCCACCCGCTCGTTCGCGACGCCGGCTTCCCGTGGGACCCGGCCGCGCCCAACCGCCTGAGCTACGACCTGCCCCTGCCGCCCGGCCTGCCGCCGGGAACCTACACCCTCGCCGCCGGCCCCGAAGGCGCGGAACCGGCCGCCCTCGGCCAAGTCGAGATCAGGCCGACCACGGAGTGGCCCGCTGCCCCCGAAGCCCTCTTCCCCGCCGATCTGGCGGCGGTCCGCGGTCGGCCGCCGGCCGTCTTCCCCAACGCCCTCGCTCTCGCCGCCATCCAACCCTGGGACGACCACGTTCAGCCCGGCAACAACCTGCCGCTGACCCTCATGTGGCGCGTCGGGCCGGATGGCGTTGACCTATCCAACTTGCGCTACCGGCTGGAGGTCATCGGGGCGGGCGGCGAGGCGCTGCGCGCCCAGGAGGCGCGGCCAGGCGCGGCGTGGCTGGAGCGGGTTTCGGGCGGCGCGCTCTTGCGCGAAGTGACAAGTCTCTACTTCCGCCCCGAAACCCCCAGCGGCCGCTACCGCCTGCGCTGGACGCTGCTCGATGGCGACGCGCCGCTGGGCAAACCGGTGACAGCCGGCGAAGTCACCGTGGCGCTCGACCCGCCCCAGACACAGCCGCCGGCAACCACCACGCGCGTCGGTGACGGCTCCGGCGCGAGATTTGGCGACGAAGTTCGCCTTTACGGCTTCGACCTGGGCAGCGTCCGGGACGGCGCGCTGCCGCTGACGCTCACCTGGCAAGCGGCGGGGACGCCCGACACGTCATGGGCGGTCTTCGTCCATCTCGTCGACCGGGCCGGGCAGATCGTCGCCCAGGCCGATGCGTTGCCCGCCGGCGGTCTGCGGCCGACAACCGGCTGGCGGCGCGGCGAATTCGTCGCCGATAGCTACACGCTGGACTTGCCGCGCGACTTACCTGCGGGCGATTACCGGCTCAACGTCGGCCTCTACAACCCCGACGACGGGTCTCGCCCGCCCGTCGCGCTCGACGGCGCGCGGCAGCCCGATAATCAGCTCACCCTGACAACTGTCTCGCTCCCGGAGGTTGCGCCGTGACCCGGCAACAACGCCTGCTGGCCCTCATCCTGCTCGGCTACCTGGTCATCACCCTCGCTTATGGCGTGGTCAACCCGCTGTTCGAGGCCCCGGACGAACACTGGCACTTCTTCACCGCCGAGTCTATCGCCCAGACCGGACAGCTGCCGCGGGTGGAGACGCCGCCCGACGAGTGGTTGGGCCAGGAAGCGGCGCAACCGCCGCTCTACTACCTCCTTGGCGCGGCGCTCATCGCCCCATTCGACACCGGCGGCGCGCGCGAAGCGGTCTGGCTCAACCCCTACGCGTGGGTTGGCGACGCCTCGGCGCTGGCCAACGTCAACCGCATGGTCCACGTCCCGGCCGAGGGCTGGCCGTGGACGCAGCCGGACGCGCCGGGCTATGTTCTACCCGCCCATGTCCTGCGCGTGTTCTCAACCCTGCTGGGGCTGGGCACGCTGCTGTGCGTCTACGGCAGCGCGCGGCGCTTGTGGCCGGAGGGCAAAACACGGCCGCTTATCGCCACCGCTCTGGTCGCCTTCCTGCCGCAGTTCAACTTCCTCCACGCCTCGGTCAGCAACGACCCGCTGATCATCTTCCTTTGCAGCGCCGCGATCTACCAGTTGGTGCGACTGGCGACCGCCGGGCAGGGGAGCGCCCCCCTGCCGCCTCGCTCCCCCGCCCCCCTGCTCCTCCTCGGCCTCACCATCGGTCTGGCGGCGCTGACCAAGAACGCAGGCACGCTGCTGCTGCTCTATAGCCTCGGCTTCCTGGCCGTGCGCGACGGGCAGCCGCGCTCCTTCTGGCGGGCGGCGCTGTGGGTCGGGCTGCCGGCGCTGGTGCTGGCCGTCCCGCTCTGGGCGCGCAACCAGGCTCTTTACGGCGACTGGACGGCCACCACGCCCTTCATCGCCATCGCCGGCGGCGACCGGGGCTACACGCTCGGCCAGGCGTTGGGCGAGATCGACGGCTTGCTGGTCTCGGCTGTCGCCGTCTTCGGCTGGTTCAATCTCCGCCCGCCGGTCTGGGTGCAGGGAGTGTGGCTGGGGATCGCGGTGCTGGCGGCGCTGGGGGGGCTGAGTTGCTTGCTGGTGTCCCGACGGTTACGGAGACGACAGACCACAGACCACAGACCACAGCCAGAGCGTTCCGGCGGTGATCTGCCGTCCATCGTCCGTCGTCACTGGTCGCTCGTCGTTGTTCTTCTGCTCGCCGCCTGGCCCCTCCTCGTCTACGCCGGTCTGCTGGCCTTCATGCTGCGCACCGAGGCGGCCCAGGGGCGGCTGCTCTTTCCGGGCATTCTGCCCGTGGCGCTGGGGCTGGCCTGGGGGCTGCGCGGCTGGGGGAGCTGCATGCCCCACTGGTTCGGCGCCATCAATCGCCGCCTCGCGCCCCTGGTCGTCCTGGCCGCTCTGGGCACGACGGTCTATTGCCTGCTCGCCGTCATTCACCCCACTTATCAACCCCCGCCCCTGGTCGCCGCGCCGCCGGCGGAAGCCCTGCCCGTCCTGCCGCAATTGACCGCTCGCGGCCTGGGGCTGTCCCTGCTGGCGGCTCAGGTTGACACGGCAACGGCCGCGCCGGGCGACGTGGTCTGGCTAACCCTGTACTGGCGAGCCGACGCCGCGCCATTGAAAACGCCGGAGTTCGTGCTGGAAGTCTTTGGTCGGGACGTGGACCGCATCGCGAACCTGCACAGCTTCCACGGCCGCGGCCTCTATCCGGCCACGCTCTGGCCTATCGGGCGCGTCGTGGCCGACCGGTTCGCCGTGCGCATCGACCCCGACGCCGCTGCGCCGGTGCTGGGCCGGGTCTTCGCGCGGGTCGATGGCGGCGCACCGGGCATCGAGGTCGCCACGGTCAAGGTGGTGCCCGCCGAGCCGCCGCCCGCGCCGGACGGGTGGCTGGCGGAACTGGGCAGCGCGACCGGCGGCGCGGGCAGTAGTACCCATATCGCTCTGGTCAGCGCCGAAGTCATCCCGGCGCAGGCCCAACCCGGCCAGGTAATCCGCGTCGACGTGCGCTGGTACGTGCCCCGCGGCCGACCGCAACAGGACTACACCACGCTCATCCACCTCGGCCAGCCCGATCGGCCGCCGCTGGCGACCGGCGATAGCCCCCCCCTCGGCGGCGATTACCCTACCCATGCCTGGGGGAATGGCGAAACGGTCGACGACGACTACCGGCTGACCATTCCCGACGACCTCGCTCCCGGCCGCTACCCGGTCTGGATCGGTATGTACGACGCGGCTGGCTCGCGCTTGCCCGTCACGGTGGAGGACGAGCTCCAGCCCTATGGCGTCTATCTCGCCGGCTGGGTGGATGTTGTTTGCAAGACGGAAGATGCCTGCGAACCCTAGCGCCGCAGCCAACATCCCGCTAACTACCGGTCTGGGCGCAGCCGACTTCGCCGCCGGCCCGGACTTTGCCGTTCCATTCTTTGCGGGCGACAGCGTCACGCGCTCCCTCAACCGGGCGCGCCTGGGCAGCGGGCCTGGTATTTCGCCGGACTTGCTCAACCGCACCGCCGGCGAACTGCTCTCCGCTGTCGCCGTGACGGAATTAGTGCGCCTCGCGGCCGGGACGCTGGGCCTGGCGGGTGACGCGCCCGATCTTTTGCTCGCTTTCAACCGCACGTTCGAGAACTCCACGACGCGCCCGGCGGCGCTGGCTATCGCCCAAACCATCGGCCGGCGCTTGAGCGCGCTGCTGCTGACGCTTCATCGCGGCGCGCCAGCCGACCGCGCCGCGCGGCCTGATTGGAATGATGACCACTGGGCGTTTTGGGCCGGCGTAGAACGCGTCGTGATCGGCGGCGGGCTTTTCTCCGGGACGCTGGGGGAGGCGGCCGTCGTTGCGACCCATGACCTTCTCACCGCCGCCACATGCCCCCTGGTCGTGGAACGTTCCCCCTGCGGCGGTGCAATTGCCCTCGTCGGGCTGGCCCGGCACGCTCCCCCCGACGCGGCGCGGATGCTCCTGTTCGACTTTGGGCAGACAGCGGTCAAGCGCGGCCTGGCGCGCTATCGCGACGGGACGCTCACCGAGGTAAGGAACTTACCATCGCTGCCCGCGCCTGATAGGGGAGAGATTGGAGAGACCCGGGAGGCAACCCGGCAGCGCTGGGCGGCCATGCGTGACCGCATCCTCGCCGACTGGTGCGCCCTGGTGCCGACAGAACAGCGGCCACGTACGGCAATTGGCCTGGCGCTGGCGACTCATTTACGGGACGGGCACCCGTTTGTCACCGACCACGGCCCCTACAGCCGGCTAGGCATCCTCGCGCCCCATCTGGCGATGTTCGTGCGCGACGAACTGGCCGAAGCGCTCGGGCCATTTCGCGGCCTCGCGCTGCTCCATGACGGCCTGGCCGCGGCCAGCACCCGCGCCGGCGAGCCTCGAACCGTGGTGCTGACGCTGGGCACGGCCATTGGGGCGGGATATGTGCCGGTGGGCGTGGGGCTGCGGCCGATGCTGGTACCGGTTACTAACCTCTAGCAGGCGTGACGCTTTGATCGCCCGTCGCCTACTAGATACAATGGCCTCTACCGGCTGATTGCGGAATCGAACTTACCGATGCGCGTCGACGTACCCGACTAGGGCGATTTGCCGGCCACACCTAGATGGTATTGGTGCAGGAACCTGAGAAAGCGACAGCCGACCTATCGGTTGCCTGAGGATGTTGCCATGCAATTCGGTCTCTTTGACGAACGCCCCCACCCCTACGCCACACTCGACGAGCTTGTGGCCGACATGATGAAGCTGGAGGATGACCCGCTCTTCCCAGCCGGGACAAACATGGTCATCTATCGCGGCAACCCGCGGGCGAAGCTCATGATCATCGGCGAGGCCCCCGGGACGGAGGAAGACCGGCAGGGCAAGCCGTTTGTCGGCCGCTCCGGCCAGTTGCTCGACCAGATCCTCCAATCGGTCCAGCTCGACCCGGAACAGGACGTTTTCATCACCAACGCCGTCTTCCGCCTGCCGCCGGGCGACGACGGCAAGCCGCTGCGCAAACCCACGCCGGACGAGATTGTCTATTACAAGCCCTACCTGCTGGAGATCATCCGTCTGGTCGATCCGCTGGTCATGCTCCTGACCGGCAACGTCGCCACCGAGTCGCTGCTGGAGCGGACGGGCATCACCAAGCTGCGCGGGCAGTGGTTCCAGTGGAACGGCCGCTGGGCCATGCCCATCTTCCACCCCGCCTACCTGCTACGCAACCCCTCGCGCGAGCCGGGCAGCCCCAAGGCGCTCATGTGGCAGGATATCCGCGAGGCGCGGCGCAAGTACGATGAGCTTTTGAGTGGGCAGGGATGACAATGGCCGGCGGATCGGGTAGAATGTTGTACAGGATGAGCGAACCGTACGGCGCTCGGTTCAAGCGAGGCAAGCCATGACCCGTCACATCGCCAGCGAGAAAGCGCGCGCCCACTGGCGCGAAGTGTTGGACGCCGTCGCCGCCGGCGAAACGGTGGTCATTGAGCGCTACGGCCAGCCGGTGGCAACGTTGGCTCCCTTTATCGACGATGCAGAGGAAAAGCATCTTGGTGAGCCCGCTCCGGTGTACCACCCACTGGTAATAGAGTCGATAGAGGAATTCAAGCAGGAAATCATCGCTGACGTTCTGGCCGAACTCGCTGTCATGCGTGATAAGCCACGTCCCTGGCGCGAGGGCTTGGCGGCATTACAGGCCTCTATCGCCGCGTCCGGCGGATTGAACGTGGGCGAGACGACTGAAGAGATCGTTGAACACATGCGACGCACGCGGCAAGAGGTTTGGGACGCCGAGTATGCTCATCTGTATCGATAGCTGTGTCTTCATCCGTGGTCTACGAGATCCCCTTTCGGATGCAAACCGACTGCTTGAGTTATTCGATTCTTTCATGCAGCTTGTCATCCCGCGCTTGATCGCCGTCGAAGTAAAGCGAAATCTCCAGACCGTAGACAGGGGACGTTTCTACCGGCTGTTTTACGAACATCCCTTCGCAAGGATCATTGAGGAGGACATTCCAGACGGGTTGCTGCAAGACTACATGGCCAGGGGGCTGCGAGCAAAAGGTGACGCCTATATCGGCGCGTTTGCCGAGTTGATGGCTGTCGACTTCTTGATTTCGGACAATCGCCACTTTCTGCGCGAGTTGCGGACCACAGCCTACCAACTGGCGTCACCGGGTGAGTTCCTGGAACAACTGCAACGGAAGGCAGGATCGTGACCCACTCCGACAAGGCCGCCGCACGCGGCGAACCGGGCTACGTCTGGCGCTCCGGGCAAGACCGGCGGCTGGCGATGATCCGCGAGTGGTCAGACCTGGGCGGCCGCATCCTGGACAACGGCGCGGGCCTCGGTACCTACCTGGAGGCATGCGGCCGGGTCAATCCCGACAGCCTGCGCATCGGCCTGGAGATCGAGTTCGACCGCGCTGTGGAAGCGCTGACCCGCGCGGACGGCATCGTCCTGGGCGTAGGCGAGCGCCTGCCCTTCGTCGACGACACCTTCGACCTTATCCTCAGCAACGAGGTCATCGAGCACGTGGCCGACGACCGCGAATACGCGGCCGAGATGACCCGCGTCGCCCGGCCCGGCGGTCGCATCATCGTCTTTGCCCCCAACCGCTGGTACCCGGTCGAGCAGCACGGCATCTACTGGCGCGGCGACTATCGCTTCGGCAACAAACCGCTGGTCAACTACCTGCCCGACCCGCTGCGCAACCGGCTCGCGCCCCACGTCCGCACATACTCGGCCGGGGCGCTGCGCGGCCTCTTCCGGGATTTGCCGCTACGGGAGCTCTACCACGGCCGCATCTTCGGCGGCTACGACAACATCGCCCGGCGCAGCCCCCGCCTCGGCGGCGCGCTCCGCCGCGCCCTCTACGCCGCCGAACACACACCCTTCGCCGCCCTCGGCCTCTCGCACTTTCTCGTGCTGGAAAAACTGTAGCGCGATTCTCCAGAATCGCGCTCCACGGCAGACGCAGTTACATGGAACAGAAGTTTTACCTCGAAGACATCCCCCTCGATGACGCCCTGGCCGCGCTGCGCGGGGCACTGGAAGCGGCCGGCCGCTGGCAGCCGCTCGACGCCGAAACCGTTCCCCTGAGCCAGGCCAACGGCCGTGTGACGGCTGGGGCCGTTTGGGCGCGCCTCTCCTCCCCCCACTACCACGCCAGCGCCATGGATGGCTACGCTCTGCGCGCCGAAGACACGGTTGGGGCGACGGAGGGCGCGCCGGTGCGGTTTGTGCTGGTGGAGGCGAGGGAGCGCTCGAATGCGGGGAGGCAGGGGAGCGGGGAGGCAGGGGAGAAAGAGATCCCCCCTGCTCCCCTGCACCCCCGCTCCTCTGCGCCTGAAGAGCGCATCGCACAGGCGCTGAACACCGGTCACCCGCTCCCCGCGTGGGCCAACGCCGTGGTGATGATCGAGCACGTCCAGCGGGTGATGCTGGACGACGGCCGCGCGGGCATCGAACTGCGCGCGCCGCTGCCGCCGTGGCACAATGTCCGCCCCATGGGCGAGGACATGGTGGCGACAGAGCTGGTGCTGCCGGCCAACCACCGGCTGCGGCCCGTCGACCTGGGCGCGCTGGCCGGGTCCGGCCACGCGTCAGTGCGCGTCTATCGCCGGCCGCGCGTGGCCGTCATTCCCACTGGCTCCGAACTCGTACCCGTCGAGGCGGGCGAGCCGGAGCCGGGACGCATCATCGAGTACAACTCGCTGGTGCTGGCGGCGCAGGTCGAAACCTGGGGCGGCGAGGCGACACGCTGGCCGATCGTGCCCGACAATTTCGACGCCATCCGCGCCGCCGTGGCCGAGGCGGCGGCGACCCACGACCTTGTCCTTCTCAACGCCGGCTCCTCGGCCGGAACTGAAGACTACACCGCCCATGTTGTCGAATCGCTCGGCCGGCTTCTCGTCCACGGCGTCGCCGTCCGGCCAGGCCATCCGGTCATCCTGGGAGTGACGAGTGGCGAGCGAGGAGCGACGAGTGAAGAACGAGAGGCGAGAGGCGAGAGACGAGAGACGAGTTCAGAGACGAATCGAGAGCACAGCAAGGGTTCTGATCTCGTCACCCGTCACCCGTCACCCGTCACTCCCATTATTGGTGTTCCCGGCTACCCCGTCAGCGCCGCCCTGACGGGCGAGATATTCGTCGAGCCGTTGCTGGCGCGGTGGCAGGGGCAGCCGTCGCGCCGGCCGCCGACACTGGCGGGCACCCTCACCCGCAAGGTGACCAGCCCCACCGGCGACGACGACTTCGTGCGCGTCGTCGTCGGGCAGGTCGGCGAGCGCCGCACGGTGACGCCCATCAGCCGCGGCGCCGGTGTCATCACCTCGCTCGTGCGCGCCGACGGCATCGTGCGCATCCCGCGCTTCAGCGAAGGGGAGGACGCCGGCGCAACGGTCACCGTCCAGCTCTACCGCGACCCGCGCGACATCGCCCGCGCCATCGTCGCCATCGGCAGCCACGACCTGACCATCGACCTCCTGGCCCAGTTCGTGGCCGAGCGCCACGAAGGGCTGCGCCTGAGTTCGGCCAACGTCGGCAGTCTGGGTGGGCTGGTGGCGCTGCGCCGCGGTGAGGCCCACCTGGCGGGCACGCACCTGCTCGACCCGCAGACGGGCGAATACAACCTGAGCTACGTCCGGCGCTATTTACCAGGACAGGAGGTCGCTCTGGTGACGCTGGTCGGCCGTGAGCAAGGCTGGATCGTGCCGCCGGGCAATCCAAAGGGACTGAGTAGTTGGGCCGACGCGGCGCGGCCGGATGTGCGCCTTGTCAACCGCCAGCGGGGCGCGGGGACGCGCGTCCTGCTCGACTACGAGTTGGGGCGACTGGGCATTGCGCCCGAACGCGTGCGGGGGTATGAGCAGGAAGAGTATACCCACCTGGGAGTCGCCGCGGCCGTCGCCTCGGGCACGGCCGACGCTGGCCTGGGCATCCAGGCCGCGGCGCGGGCGCTGCGGCTTGATTTTGTGCCGCTAGCCCACGAGCCGTATGAGTTGGCGATTCCGCGACCGTTCTATGAAGGCGAACTCCTGCGGCCGCTGCTCGATCTGCTCCACGACGATGCCTTCCGCGCCGCCGTCGCCGCCCTGCCCGGCTATGACGTGTCCGTCATGGGCGGCGTTCGGTTTGTCCAAGATGAAGAGTAAGAAATCATAGATAACGCCGCTAATGCCAAAGCGGATCCAGAACGATCCAAGAAAAAAGGGCAGCTTGCGCTGCCCTTGTCTCAATTGACTGACCTAGACCGGCATCAGGCGACGGCCTGAACATTCACGCCCGCCATGGCGATGTCGGTCAACAACTCGTTGGCCGCGCTTTCCTCTTCCAGCGTCGCCGAAAGCAGCTCGGCCACCTCATTTTGGCCCAACTGCTGGGCGAAGGTCCGCGCCGTGCCGTAGCCGGAGATCTCGTAGTGCTCGACCTTCTGCGCCGCGCCGATCAGGGCAGCATCCAGCGTGTCGGGATCGGACGTGTTCTTAATCGCCGCCTTTCCCTCGCGGATGAGACCATCCATGCCCTTGCACTTCTCTTCGCCCGGCTCCTCGCCCATGAGCTTCAGGGCCTTGTTCAACCGGGTAACCTGCCCCTTAGTTTGCTTTAAGTGGTCGTTGAACGCCCGCTTGACCCGCGGATTCTGAACCGCCTCGGCCATCAGCGGCAGCGCCTCGACCAGTTGCGTCTCCGCACTGTGCAGGTCCTGTAGCTCGTGAACCAGTAGTTCTTCCAGGGACTTAATTTTTGCCATAGTTCTATCCTCCGTCTTGGGTTTCACTCGTTGCGCGCCGGGACGCGGCGGCCGCTACTCTGGCCGCCTTTCAACCGTTAACTACGACGGTCCCGCGCTCATCACTTTCCGCTCCTTGCCTTCATAGTGTAGGCGACGGGCAAGTTCCGCTCATGTGCCGGTGGATGAACAAGGGATATAAGGCGGGATATATTCGCCGGGCCGCCCCAACAAAAAACAGGAGGCGCGGTGGACGGCCTCCTGTTCCTTGCTCGCTGGCCGCCCCAAGCAGCTAGATCTCGTACCGGTAGTGAACCAGGTAACTGATGTAGTAGCGACCCTCCCAGCGCTCGACGCCGACGGCCCACGTTCCCCAGTCAAACTCCTGCGCAGCCGGCGCGGGCCGGTAGGCGCTGTAGAAGTGAACCGCCTCATACCCTTCCGGCAGGATGATCATCCCCGCCGTCGGCCCGTAGAGCATCTGGGCGCAACTCCACTGCGTCGCGCCCAGCAGGTCTTTCTCCAGGAGCGGCAGCATGACCTCGCCGAACGTGCCGCGCAGGGGCTCGCCGCTGCCCTCGTTCGTGCCCCAATTGAGCACGCTTCTGCCCTTGAAAACCTGCTTGAGATCGTCCTCACGCAGGATCACTTCCTCGTTCCACCAGCTATGGCGCAAACGCAGGCCCCGCGTGGGGTGAACCAGCTCGCGGAGGAGCTTCTCGTCTTGGTCGGCGATGGCGGTCTGCAATCGGCCGAGCAACTCCGTCACCGCCGGGTCGGCGCAGAAGGCCTCGCGACTGACGGATTCGGTCAGGAAGCGGCTATTTACGTAGCCGGAGACGGCGGCTGTATCGACCGGCAGCCATAGGCCGCCCCCGCGCGCCGTCTGGCCCTCGCCAACAACCTCGATGCCGGTGGCATTCGGAGCCAGCTCGCCGACAATGGGCGCATCGGAGCCGGGCCGGCGACGGACGTTCAACACGTCATTGGCGGCCACAAAGGCGACACGATAGCCCTCATCGGGCACGCCAACCTCGGGCGGAACGGCCGTGGCGGTGGGCGCCAGCGTCGGCGTCGGGGGCGCGGGGGTCGGCGTCGCCGGGGGAAGGGCGGTCGGCGCGAGGGTCATAGTCGGCGGGACGGTTGTCGGCGGGGCCGGCAGCGTGACGGTGGGCAACGCCGTGGGCGAAACGGCCGCAATGGCGGTTGCCGTGGGCGGCTGGTTGGGATCAGCCGTCGCCGCCAGCGTCGGGATGACCAGGTTGGGCGGCTCCTGGCCGCCGCACGCCGCCAGCAGCGCCACGAGCGCCACCATGATCAGTGGCCACCTTAGTTGTTTCATCAATAAAGTCTTGAACATGATACCTCTTGCGTCAATCATCCGGCGGCGGCCTTTCGCCTTGCTCCCTGGGGATGGGAATCAGGGACGGATATAAGCCCGCGCGCCAAAATCGTATCGGTTTGTTTACAGCTTAGTGACGATGCGAACGACGCCGAGGTTCCGGCAGCGCAGGGCAGGCGTAGGGCGGGCGTGGGGAACGACCGCCAGCGGCAGAGAGAACGCAGACGATGGGCCATAATCCGCCGCCGGCCATCGACTGCAACGACGGACGCCTGCTCTACAAATTGAACTTGATATTGATCACGTCCCCATCGCGGACAATATAGGTCTTGCCCTCCTGGCGGAGCTTACCGGTCGAGCGGGCCTGGGCCAGACTCCCAAGGGCTATCAGGTCGTCGTAATGAACCACTTCGGCGCGAATGAAACCCTTGGCCAGGTCAGTGTGGATAACCCCGGCGGCGTCGACGGCCGACGCGCCCCGCTTCACTTCCCACGCCCGCACCTCGTCTTCGCCGACGGTGAAGAAGGATTGCAGCCCCATCAGCTCATAGCTCAGGCGGATCACGCGGTCGAGGCTCAGTTCCTTGACGCCGTACTCCTCCATGAACATCGCCAGCGATTCCTCATCACCGGCGGCGCTCAACTGGGCCAGCTCCATTTCCAGGCGCCCCCGGATGGGAGCAAGAATCGTGCCCGGGTAATCGTAGGCAATAGCCGGTTCCGGCTGGTCGTCGCCGATATTGATCAGCACAACCTTGGGTTTGAGGGTCAGCAGGCCATAGCCGCGCAAACCCTTGAGTTGCTCCTCGCTCAGGTTGAGGACGCGCAGCGGCCGCTCGGCGGTCAGCGCGGCGTTCATTTCCTCAAACAGTGCCAGTTCGGTCTGGGCGACGCCCTTGTCCTTGGTCGCGCCTTTCTTCAGCCCTTCCTGAATCTTCTCGATGCGCCGCTCGACAACGCCCAGGTCATTGAGCAGGAACTCCGTATCGAGCGCGGCCAGGTCGCGGGCAGCGTCGACACGGCCGTCGGGGTGGGGCACGCTGGCGTTCTCGAAGGCGCGCACGACGTGGACGAAGCCCTCCAGCCCGGACAGGTGGTTGAGCAGTTGGGCGCTGAGGCCGCTGCCGGCCCCGTGGCCCTCGCTTTCCTGTTTCTGGAGGCCGGCTACATCGCTGTAGGTGATGCGGGCGTAGGTGGTCTTCTCCGGGTTGAACATGCGGCTGAGCACGTCGACGCGCGGGTCGCGGACGTCGACGACGG
>CAZSOD010000066.1:14378-18910 GCA_964608255.1 uncultured Ardenticatenaceae bacterium | reverse complement strand
CACCGCCAGCACGTGCGCCACAACCCGCCGCTGGTCGAGCGGCCGTGGGTGCTGACAGAGGAGGGCCGTCGAGGGTTCCTCGGTCACCGGCTTGACTGCCGGTGGTGCGATGAAGAGGCGGCCGCGCCGGCCGCGTCTGAAGCCGGTGAGTGAACTGAGGGAGCAGCAACGGGGCGGCCAAAATGAAACGGGCGCGCTGCCGGAGGGCCGGCCGGCAGCGCGCCCGCGATGAGTCACTCCAGGCCCCGGCTACAGGCCGGTGACCATCGTTGCCACGAGCATCAGAACCAGCGCCAGGAAGATCAACCAGACGCCAACCGACGCCGAGATAACCGGCAAGGCCACAAGCGTCGCCAGCAGGCCGATAACACCAACAACGAGAGCGATGATCCAGGTGATCATCTTGGGAGCGCTAAGCTTCATGATGAGTTCCTCCAATGCGGATTAAGTCGTGAAATCGCCAAAACAACCCGTTGCCCTCCGGCGTCGCCGGCCGGGGTTGCGGAAATGACGGCCGCCGCCAAGGCAAACCGCTTGCCAACATTATAGGGCGGCGGCGTGGGGCGTCAATGGGACTTGTGGCCGACGCGCCGCAGCCGCCGAGTCTACTCTGCGGCGCCAGGTTGACAGGATGCCCGCTGCCGGGCTATGCTGTGCCGGCGACACGCGACCGGAATGCGACAGGAGGTCTGCTATGTCCGACATGCTCTTTGGCGGGATCATCCTCATCGGTTTCCTCATTGTCGTTTTCATCGCCGGCTACTTCCTGTACCGGATCAAGAACGCGCGTCTGACCGGCGAGTGGGGCGCGCTCCCGGCGCTGGTCAACGGCAAGGTCGTCGGCGACGGCGGCGGCGGGGTCACCAGCTGGCTGGTCGGTACGTACCAGGGGCGTAAGGTGCAGGCCAGCATCGTGCCCGACCACAACATGTATTCCGATGAGGTCGGCGGCAGCGGGCCGGGCGAGCGCTATAACTACTTCGAACTAGCCCTGGATGCCGACGTGCCGGGCCGGCGCGACTGGGCCATCACCTACAGCCACAAACTGCTCGGCCTGGGCCAGGAGGGCTGGGGCGTCCGGTCCGACGACCCGGCGGCCGAGAGCGCCCTGGACGACCGCGTCCTGCCGCTGTTGATCCCCTTTGGCGCGCCCCCGCGCCATCTGGACACACCCATCCTGGAGTACCGGCGCAACGACGGGCTGCTGCGCTACCGGGCGGACATCACCCCCCGCCGCGCGCCAACGCCGGAGCATTTCACGCAACTGCTGGACATGCTCCAGCGCGTGGCCGAAATCAACCGCGGGCTCACATCGCCGTAAATGGCGGAGGCCGGCGTGGCGACGGACGAGATGACGGCGTCGGACCAGTGGTGCGATTCGTTCGGCATTCGTTCCTGCCCTTTATCGGCCGTTAGGTAGCGATGCTGAAGCACCCCGATTCCTTTGTCCGTCTGGCGCTGCGCGGCGCGCTCTATGGGGCGCTGGCGTTCGCGCTGCTGGCCGCGGGTTATGCCGCCGTCGCCGTGCCCCTCTTCGGCGCGTCACTGGCCTACGTTGGCCGGGCCGACGGTCGTCTGGGGGAGGCGCTGATCGGCGCGGCCATCCTCTCCGCCTGCTCCGGCCCCTTCGCGGTGGTGCTGGGCATCCTGCCCGGCATGGCGCTCGGCGCGGCGTGCGGCCTGGCCGTCGGCCTGTTGGCCGCCCCTTTTCGCCACCGGCTGACGCGGGCCGGCGCGGCGCTCATCGGCCTGCTCGTCGCCGTTCCGGTCGTGGTCGTCGGGAACCTGCTGCTCGGCCCCGATTTCATCACGCCCGCACTATCCGGGCTGGCCCGCTATCGGCTCTACCTGTTCTGGGTCGGCGGCCCCAGCCTGCTCATCCTGGCCGGTTTGCCGGCGGTCGGCTGGGCGTTGTTCCAGAATTTTGACTCGCCGCTGCCTGCATTAAAATAGTCGGCGTAGCCTCATTAGACAGGAGTAACCCTATCCAAGGAGGAGCGACGACCGATGGATGAGAGCGAATGGACACGGGTGATGGTTGATCTGCTGGCGCTGGCGCTACGGCTGGAGGGCGAGGGGCAGTATAACCTGGCCAAGCTGGCGCGGGCCACGGCCGACTCGCTGGCCCGTCGGGCGGCCTATCGCCAGGCTCGACCGCCCGACGGCCTAAACCTGGCCGCGGAGGTCAACCGCGTCATCGAGGACCTGGCCGGGCTGGCCGTGGACGAAGCGGTCGTGGCTGCCTTGCGGCGCGGCGCGGCCGTTCTGGCCGAGGGCCGTCTGCCCCTGATCGACGACACGCCCCACCCCTACGTCTGCCGCACCTGCGGCGCGATGGCGCTGGGAACGCCAACGGACAACTGTCCGACCTGCGGCGCGCGCCCCGACACCTTCCAGTGGTTCCCGCCCGTCTACTGGCTCCAGGCGCTCGACCCGCCGGCCGCGCAGGACAGGCTGCGCCGCACGCCGTTCGAGGTGGCCGCCCTGCTCGATGGGCTGACGGAGGAAGACATGGCCCGCCGGCCGGCCGACGGCGGTTGGGCCGTGCGCCACATCCTCACTCATCTGCGCGACGCCCAGGACGTGCTGGAGTTTCGCCTGGGGCTGTTCGCGCAGGAGGATAACCCGCAACTGGAGTCGAAGGCGGTCTTCGAATGGGCCACCAGCGAAGCGGAGCGACCGCCGACGGCCCGCGAGTTGCTGGCGACCTATCAGGCGACGCGAGCCAGGGTTCTGGAAACGCTGGACGCGCTGCCGCCGGCCGACTGGTGGCGCCCCGGCCGCCATCAAGAGTTCGGCGTGGTGACGCTGGGCCAGCAGGTCAGCTACTTCGCCACGCACGAGGTCACCCACCTGCCGCAACTGGCGGCGCTGCGGGCAGGATTACTGGCAAGCATGGGCGACCAAACGGGAGCGCAAGCGTGAACAACAGCGACCCGCCGGCCGCCTCCCCGCTCGACCGCTGGCATGGCATCGTCGCCAACCGCGACAAGATGGAATTACAGGCGATGCTGGCCGAGGACGTGGTCTTCCGTTCGCCCTTCGCGTGGCGGCCCTATCAGGGGCGGCAGGCGGCATGGCTCATCCTGTCCACGGTGATGGAGGTCTTTCAGGACTTCGCCTATCACCGCGAGTTGGTCGTCGGCCTGGACTGGGCGTTGGAGTTTAGCGCGCGGGTCGGCGATCTTTCGGTGAAGGGCATCGACCTGATCCGGCTGGACGACGAAGGCCGGATCGTCGAGTTCGAGGTGTTCATTCGCCCGGCCAACGGGCTGCAAGCGCTGGGCGCGGAGATGGCGCGGCGGCTGGCACTATCCGGGGGGTGAAGCGCCGAGATCGGTCTGGAAATCTCGCACGATCCGTGTATCCTGTGTTCCCATCCTCACAGGAGTAAGCGCCATGACCCCCGATACCCCATTTGAAGTCCACGACCCGGCTATTCTAGCCACCGCCCGCGCCGTGCTCGACGCCTGCCGCGACGGCCGCGAGATGCAGGCGGCCGTCGTCGCTGCCGTCCGGCGCAACGAGCGCTGGCGCGGCCAGCAGTGCATCAACCTGCTGGCCCCGGAAGCGCCGACTAGCCCGGCCGTCCGTGCCCTGCTCTCGTCAGAGGTGGGCACGCGGGCGGCCGAGGGCCACATCGGCGCGGTCAACCGCTGGTTCGCCGGTACGACCCACATCGACGAGATCGAGGCGCTATGCGTCGAACTGCTGAAGCGCGCCTTCCGCGCCCGCTACGCCGATCACCGCCTCGTCGCCAGCATGATCGGCAACCTGGCCGTCTACACCGCGCTGACCGAGCCGGGCGACGTCATCATGAGCATCGCCCAGCCCTTTGGCGGTCACTCCAGCAACCGGCCCGACGGCCCGGCCGGCGTGCGCGGCCTGAAGGTGGTCGATGTGCCGATGGACCCGGAGGAGCTGACCGTCGACCTCGACTTGTTCCGGCGCATGGCCCCGCTGGTTCGGCCGAAGCTGGTCGCCCTGGGCGCGTCGATGACCCTCTTCCCCTTCCCCGTGCAGGAGATGAGCGACGTCCTGGCCGATTGGGGCGGCAAGCTGTTCTTCGACGGGGCGCATCAGGCCGGCCTCATCGCCGGGGGGCAGTTCCAGGACCCGCTGCGCGAGGGCGCGGCCGTGCTGACCGGCTCGGCGGGCAAAACCTTCAGCGGCCCGCAGAGCGGCCTCATCGTCTGGGACGACCCGGCGCTGACGGAACCGCTGACCCACGCCATCTTCCCCGTGCTGGCAGCCACGCATCAGGTCAACCGTGTCGCCGCGCTGGCGGTCAGCGCCGCCGAGATGATCGCCTTCGGCGCGGACTACATGGCCCAGATCGTCCGCAACGCGCAGGCGTTGGGCGCGGCGCTGGCGGCGCGGGGCGTCCGCGTGCTGGCGGCCCACAAGGGGTACACGCGCACGCATCAGGTCATCGCCGACGCGCGGCCATTTGGCGGCGGGCTGGACACGGCCCACCGGCTGGCCCGCGCCAATCTCGTCACCAACAAGAACCTCATTCCGGGCGACACGCC
>CAZSOD010000066.1:10609-14278 GCA_964608255.1 uncultured Ardenticatenaceae bacterium | reverse complement strand
CGTCACCCTGCGCGACGTCCTCCCTGGCGACCTGCCGACCTTCTACGAGCACGGCCGCGATCCGACCGCTGTCCACATGGCCGCCTTCACTGCACCCGATCCCAACGACCGCGCTGCGTTCGACGCCCACTGGGCGCGCATCCTCGCCAACCCGTTTGTCGCCACCCAGACAGTCCTCGTCGATGGCACAGTGGTTGGCAGCGTCGGCAGCTACACCGACGACGGCCGCCGCGAGGTGACCTATTGGATTGGCCGCGAATTCTGGGGCCGGGGGATCGCCACCGCGGCGCTGCAAGCTTTCTTGGGCCAGGAAACGCGCCGCCCGCTGTATGCCCGCGCCGCGGCCGACAACGCCGCCTCCATCCGCGTCCTGGAAAAGTGTGGTTTCGTCCTGATCGGCCGCGAGCGGGGCTACGCCAACGCCCGCGGGGCCGAGATCGACGAAGTTGTCATGGAACTGGCATGAACACCACCCACCGCGACTACTCCGAAGCCGGCGGCGACTTCAATCGCCTGGCCCGTTTCTTCCTCGACGACGCCGCCAACGCCCGCGCCCGATCAACCTGGTGCCTCGGCCGCATCGTGGACTGGAAGTGGGCCGTCTACGTCGGCAAGCAGCAGACACCCTTTTTCACCGACGACAACGCCCACCTGTGGTTCGACGGCTTCGACAACCTGGCCGGCTTCGTCGTGTCCGAATCCGGCGACAACGGCTTCGCCATCCTCACCCCGCGCGGCTACCGCTTCCTGTTCGAGGAGATGCTGTGCTGGGCGCTCGACGCCTGGATCAAGCGCGGGCCGGGATTCAATATCGAGATCACGGAGGAACAGGAGGTTGAGGCGGCGATCCTGGAGCGCTACGGCTTCCGCCGGACGGCCACCTTCTGGGCGCGGCGCTTTGATCTGACCGGCGAGCTTATCCCGCGGGCGGAAGTGGAGCCGGGCTTCAGCATCGTCGACATGGCAACCCACCCCGACTATCGCGGTCAGCGCCTGTTGCGCTACAACGCCTTCCACGACGGGGCCGAGTACACGCCCGAGGAACTGCCGGACGAGCTCATGCGGGATGAGGTTGCCCGCCGCAATCCTATCTACCACCCGCCAACCGACATCTGCGTCATGGGCCCTGACGGCCGCCTCGTGGCCGGCTGCGAGGCGCTCATCGACGCCCGCAACCTGGAGGCCGACATCGAGCGCGTCTGCACCCACGGCGACTTCCGCCGCCGGGGTTTTGCCCGCGCCGCCATCGTCGAGTGCCTGCACCGCCTGAAAGCTCTGGGCCTGCGCAGCGCCTACATCACCGGTTACAGCGAAGCGGCCGTGGCCCTCTACGGCTCCCTCGGCGCGGTCGACGAACAGGCGGCCTATGTCTATGAACTGGAATGAATTCGATACGGATTTTACGGCAAGACACGGCTGAACACGGAAAGAAACTTTATTCCGTATTCATCCGCTAAATCCGTGTTCATCCGTGTTGAATTCATTCAGGTACAATAGCCCGCGCCGTACCAATACGGATCGAAGGACTGCCGGCGTGCCGGCGGTCCTCATTAGCTTCACCTCGGCCGGGCCGGTGACCGTGGCGCTGGCACTGTGAGGTAGCCGGGAGTGGAATGGAGTAGCGTTGCGGATGACGAACGAAACGCACGAACCCGTGCCTGTCTATCTCGAAATGGGCCAGAAGCGCGTCTTCGCCTGCGCCGTCGACTGGCCCGGCTGGAGCCGCGGCGGACGCGACGAGGCCGGCGCCCTGGCCGCGCTGCTCGATCACGGCCCACGCTATGCCAAGGCGGTCGCCGCCACCGAACTGCCCCTAGCCGCCCCGGCGAGCGTAGACGGCTTTGCCGTGGTTGAGCGGCTGCCGGGCAGCAGCGGCACCGACTTTGGCGCGCCGCTGTCTATGCCCGCGGCCGACAACCGGCCGTTCGACGCCGCCGAACTGGAGCGCGCCACCGCCCTCTTAAGCGCTATTTGGGCGGCCTTCGACACGGCGGCCGAGTCAGCCGCCGGCGTGGCCCTGCGCAAAGGGCCGCGCGGCGGCGGGCGCGATCTCGATGGCGTTGTCGCCCACGTGCGCGGGGCCGACGCCGGCTACCTTTCCCGACTGGGCCGCAAGCCGCCCCAGGGTATCAGCGACCCGGCCGAAGAGCATGCCGCCGTCCGCCGCGCCATGCTCGACGGACTGGCCGCGGGCGCGCGCGGCGAACTGCCGGCACAAGGCCCGCGTGGCGGCAAGATATGGCCGCCGCGCTTCTTCGTCCGCTACGTGGCCTGGCACACGCTCGACCACGCCTGGGAGATCGAGGATCGGGCTATCTGGGATGCTGGGTAGTGACGAGTGACGAGTGACGAACGACGAGCGACGAGTGACGAACTGAACACTGACAACTGACAACTGCTTATGGACATCTGGACGCAAGTAGACACTTATATCGAGTCGCTCTTCCTGGGCGACGACCCGGCGCTGGAGGCCGCGCTGGCCGACAGCGCGCTCGCCGGACTGCCGACCATCGCCGTTTCCCCGGCGCAGGGCAAGCTGCTGATGCTGCTGGCGCGGGCGGCCGGCGCACGGCGCATCCTGGAGATCGGCACGCTGGGCGGCTACAGCGCCATCTGGCTGGCGCGGGCGCTGCCCAAAGACGGCCGTTTGGTGACGCTTGAACTGAACCCCAAGCACGCCGATGTCGCTCGGGCCAACGTCGCCCGCGCGGGACTGGCCGACCGGGTAGAGGTGCGTGTCGGGCCGGCGGCCCAATCGTTGCGGCAACTAGCGGCCGAGGGCGTGGGGCCATTCGACTGCATCTTCATCGACGCCGACAAGCCGGGTTACGTCGCGTATCTGGAGCTTGCCCTGCCGCTGGCGCGTCCCGGCGCGCTCATCGTGGCCGACAACGTGGTGCGCGACGGCCGCGTCACCGACCCGACGCTGGACGACCCCAACGTGACCGGCGCGCAGCGCTTCAACGAGGCGCTGGCGGCCGAGTCCCGCGTCGACGCCGTCCTCTTGCAAACCGTAGGCAGTAAGGGGTATGACGGCTTCGCCATTGCCCTGGTCAGGGATCGTTAGCCTCATTCAGGAGGTTATCTCATGGCGCAGCCGGTAGAAACCGTGATCGTGGGCGGGGGGCAGGCCGGATTGGCGCTGGCTTATGAGTTAGGCCGGCTGGGCCGCGGGCGCGTTGTCCTGGAGCAGGCGTCAGCGGCGGGCAACGCCTGGCGCACTGACCGCTGGGACTCCTTCTGTCTGGTGACGCCGAACTGGAGCTTCCAGCTACCAGGCGCCGCGTATGACGAATCGGAGCCCGACCGCTTCATGCCCCGTGACGAAGTCGTCGCTCGCCTGGAAACCTACGTGGACCGCTACCGGCTGCCAGTTCGCTACCGGACGCGCGTCACATCCGTCGCGTCCGATGCGGCAGGACGAGGCTACCGAGTGGAAGCTGAGGACGAAAGATGGCGCTGCGACAATGTCGTCATCGCCACCGGCCTGTTTCAGCGCCCGCGGATCCCCGCTGTGGCCGCGCAACTGTCACCCGGCATTCTCCAATTGCCGTCCGGCCGTTACCGCAATCCCGATTCGCTGCCGCCCGGCGCGGTACTGGTCGTGGGCAGCGCCCAATCCGGCTGCCAGATCGCCGAAGAACTGTACCTGAGCGGCCGGCGCGTCTT